>NZ_AP027149.1:4199394-4540773 GCF_027925445.1 Methylocystis bryophila | reverse complement strand
CTTCGGCGGCGCGATGCTGGCGCTGGGGATCGCAACGCGTCCCGTCGCGCTCATTATCGCGATCATGATGTTCTACATCGTTTTCGGCGTGCATTGGCACGCGGGGTTCTTCGCGCAGAAGGGCGGCTTCGAATATCCGCTGCTCTGGGGAGTCGTGGCGCTGTCCTATGCGCTAAAGGGCGCCGGCCACTGCTCGCTCGACGCGCTGATCTTCGGCGACAAGCCGAAGACGTAGAGCGAATTTTCACAAAATTTGGCAGAGTGTTGCGATCGGAATTCGCTTCGAGTTTTTGTCTCGCGCGAATTCTTATCGCTCGAAGGATTCCGTTCGAGCGGGAAAGGCGTTAGGGCGAGTCGTCCTGCGCCTTTTCGGCCCCATCGCGAAGGGCTTGCAGGAGCCCAAAGCGCCCCTTCTTGGCTACGCCGTAAACGACATTCGTGGTGATCGCGCTGCATTGTCCAAGCAGCGCAAGGTTTCTGTCGCGCACCCGGGTGAATGCCGCGGCATCGAGCTGGGCGAGCGTTCCGCGGTAGCCGCTCCCCATGGCGATCAGCCACCAATCCTCAGGGGCGTTCAGCGGGTGGCTTCCCGCTTCCGCGGAAATTTCCGCGCTCGTGATCCCAGCTTCCGCAAGCATTTGGCGCAGCCCCGCAGGCGTCGAAATTCGCTCCCAGGGGTTGAAGCCTCTTAATAGATCCGGCCGCTCTTCGCGAATGGCCTCCCAAAAGGCGCTGTTGGCAGGCTCGAAGAGGTCCGGCCCCCAAGTCGTGATGGCGAGCCGCCCGCCGGGGCGCAGCATGCGCCACAGCTCCTTGACGGCCGCCACCATGTCGGGGACGAAGAAAATTCCAAAAACGCAGACCACGACATCGAAACTGGCGTCGGGATAGCCGAGCGCCAGCATGTCCCCTGTGCTGAATTCAAGATTGCTGAGGCTTTTCTCGCGGGCCTTCGCCGTTCCCAAAGCGACGAGCCGCTCGGCGAGATCGACCGCGACGACTTTCCCTTGCGGACCGACGGCTTCGGCGGCAGGCAGCGCAGAGCCGCCGCTCCCGCAACACACATCGAGAACGGTTTCTCCTTGCGTCAGCTCGAGGCGTTCGACCGTGCGTCGCCCAAAACGATGCCAGAACGAGCTGACGGGGTGGTCGAAATAATCAGCCGCCGCGTTGTAGGCGGCGGCGGCTTTGGCTTTCGCCGATTCCACGTCGTTCATTCAATGCGCCCGCTTACTCGCTCGGCGACAAGTCGGGCGCGAAGCCGAGCCCAACGTAAAGGACAGCGGTCAGCAACATGGCGACAATCCCTATCAGCACGATGGTTGTCTCGCCTGCGTCATGTCTCATGCCGTTTTGACCCTCTCATACCAGCTGCGCGAGCGGCGGACGATATGGACGACGGAGAGCATGACCGGGACTTCGACGAGAACGCCGACGACGGTCGCGAGCGCCGCGCCCGACTGAAAGCCAAACAGCGCGATTGCCGTCGCGACCGCCAGCTCGAAAAAATTGCTTGCGCCGATCAGCGCCGAAGGACCGGCCACGCACCATTCGACGCCAAGGGCGCGGTTCAGAAGGTAGGCGAAGCTGGCATTGAAATAGACCTGTATCAGGATCGGCACAGCGAGCAGGCCGATGACGAGAGGCTGACGGATGATCTGCTCGCCTTGCAGGCCGAACAGGATCACGAGCGTCAGCAACAAAGCCGAAAGCGACAGCGGGCCAAGTCTAGCGAGCGTCTTCTGCAAGGCGTCCTGTCCGCCTTGCGCGAGCAGCGCGCGCCGCCAGAGCTGCGCGACGATCACCGGCACGACAATGTAAAGGAGGACCGACAGCAGCAGCGTGTTCCATGGCACGGTGATGGAGGACAGGCCAAGCAGCAGCGCGACGATTGGCGCGAAGGCGACAATCATAATCGAGTCGTTGAGCGCCACTTGCGACAGCGTGAAATGCGGTTCGCCATCCACTAGGTTCGACCAGACGAAGACCATGGCCGTGCAGGGCGCGGCAGCCAGCAGGATGAGGCCTGCGATATAGCTGTCGATCTGGTCGGCGGGCAGGAAGGGCTGGAACAGATGCGAAATAAAAATCCAGCCGAGCAACGCCATGGAGAAGGGCTTCACCAGCCAGTTAATCCCGACCGTCACCGCGATCCCGCGCCAGTGCTCTTTGACCTGCACGAGCGCGCCAAGGTCGATCTTGAGCAGCATGGGAATAATCATGAGCCAGATCAGCACGGCGACCGGCAGATTGACCTCGGCGATCGTCGCGCCGCCTATGGCGTGGAAGATGGCAGGCGTAGCCTGACCGAGGACAATGCCGGCGACGATGCAGAGCGTGACCCAGAGCGTCAGATAGCGCTCGAAGACGCCCATGGCGGGCGCTTGGCGGGCTCGATGCGGGCGTGGGAGGGTTGTGGCTTCGCTCATGGCCGTAACTCTTCCTCTCTAAAGCAGGCTTAGACCGCTTCCCTAACCGGGGCGACCAGTTGGAGAAGGCGCTCGACGCCGACGGGTTCTTCCTCAAGCAGCGGCACGGCGGCGTAGCGGCGGGCATGGATCGTCGCCACCTTCTCCACTTCGGCCAGCTCGTTTTGCGCGCGCTTGCGCAAGAGTGGCGAATGCGGGCGCGCCGCCGCCACGCTGTTATTGATGATCCATGCCCATGGCTCGATGCCTGCGCGCCGCAGATCGGCTTGCAGATTGGCGGCTTCAAGGACAGGCGTGGTTTCCGCCAGGGTGACGAGAAGGACTTTCGTGCGCTCGGGGTCCTGAAGCTGCATCATCGGGGTCGTGTAGCGCCCGCCCTTGGCGTCCAGCATGCGCGCGACCTCGCGATGATAGGCTCCCGTCGCGTCCAAGAGCAGCAAGGTGTGGCCGGTCGGCGCGGTGTCCATGACCACGAATTTTTCGCCCGCCTCGCGGATGATGCGCGAGAAGGCCTGAAAGACCGCGATTTCCTCGGTGCAGGGCGAGCGCAAGTCTTCTTCGAGCAAGGCGCGCCCTTGGGCGTCAAGGCTGGCGCCTTTCGTGCGCAGCACTTCCTGCCGGTAGCGCTCGGTCTCGGCGTGGGGGTCGATGCGGCTGACCGCCAGATGCGCCATGGTCCCGTGCAGCGTCTCAGTGAGATGCGCGGCGGGGTCGGAGGTGGTGAGGTGAACCGGCAGCCCGCGCCGCGCCAGCTCGACGGCGACCGCGGCGGCCAGCGTCGTCTTTCCGACGCCGCCCTTGCCCATCAGCATGACCAGCCCATGGCCGTCAGCGGCAATGTCATCGACGAGATCGGAGAGGTCTGGCGCGCGAAGCTCGACCGGCTCTCCCGCCGTGTCCGGCTGGGGGGCGGTTTCAAGAAGGAGCTGCCGCAGAGCGTCGAGGCCAACGAGGTTGAATGGCTTCAGAGGCACATCGTCGCGGGGCATGGCGCGAAGTTCGTCCGGCATCGCGGCCAAGGCCATTTGCTCGCGTCCATAGATGGCCTTGGCCAGCGGATCCAGCGCCGCTTCGTCCTCGGGCAAGAGCCCATTGACGATCAGGAACTGCTGGGTGAGGCCGATAGCCGCCAGCTCGCCATGGGTGCGCGCCGCTTCGCGCAGCGCAGAACTCTGGGCGCGGGCGACGAGAACGAGCCGGCTGCGCTGTCCATCCGCAAGCGCCTGCACGGCGCCGCTGTATTGGGCGCGCTGCTTCTCAAGGCCAGAGAGCGGCCCCAGGCACGAGGCGTCGCCTTTCCCCGCTTCGAGGAAACCTGACCATGCGACGGGGAGTTGCAGCAGTCTTATGGTGTGGCCGGTCGGCGCGGTGTCGAAAAGGATGTGGTCGTAAGCCGAGGTGATTTCGGAATCGGTCAGCAGCGCCGTGAATTCGTCGAAAGCGGCAAGTTCTGTCGTGCAGGCTCCCGAAAGCTGTTCCTCAATGCCCTTGACCACGGAGTCCGGCAGCTTGCCGCGCACCGGGCCGACGATGCGGTCGCGATAGGCTTGCGCCGCCGCTTCCGGGTCGATCTCAAGGGCAAACAGCTGGGGAACGCGGCTGATTGCTGTGATCTTGTTCCCAATGGAGACCCCGAGAACTTGCCCGACATTCGAGGCGGGATCGGTGCTGACCAGAAGCACGCGGCGTCCAGCTTCAGCGAGCTGGATCGCCGTGGCGCAGGCCAGCGAAGTTTTGCCGACGCCACCCTTGCCGGTGAAGAACAGGAAACGCGGCGCGCTTTCGAGGAAGTTCATATTGGGCTTTCAGCAGCAGGGGGTCTTGCCGCCGCAGCATCCGCTTTGCTTCGTTTCAGTCTCATTTGCGCCCGCCCAACGAGCGAGTTCCGTGCGACTCGGGTATCGACCCGCGAGCGCGATGTCGCCATCGACAAGGATCAACGGAAGGCCTTCCTGCCCCGAACGCTCCAGAAAAGCCTTCACCGTGGCGTTGTCGGCGAAGGCCATGGGTTGCTGCGCGAGGTTGAAACGCTCGATGCGCGCGCCGTTCTGCTTCGCCCAATCCGCATCCGCCGCGAAGGTGACGAGCGCCTGATCGGTATCGACGCCGCAGACGCCAGTGCCGCAGCAAAGGGCGGGATCGAAGACTTGAATGGTCGTCATGTCAGTCCTTTCAGGATTGAGCGCGCTTGGCGGTGACGACTTCGCCGTCTTCTTTGGCGAAGTCGCCAATGTCCGGATTGGGTAGAATATCAAGCACGACCTCGGACGGGCGGCAGAGCCGAGCGCCTTTCGGCGTCACGACGATTGGGCGATTGATGAGGATCGGGTGATCCATCATGAAGTCGACGAGCTGGTCATCCGTCCATTTGGGATCGGCAAGGCCGAGCGCCTCGTAAGGCGTTCCCTTCTGGCGCAGCAGCGCACGCGCGGAAATGCCCATGGACTGCAGCAGCTCGACAAGCCGCGCGCGCGTCGGCGGCTCCTTCAGATATTCGATGACGACTGGCTCTTCGCCACTCTGGCGGATCATCGCCAGCGTATTGCGCGAGGTGCCGCAGGCGGGGTTGTGGTAGATGGTGATGGTCACGTTCAAGCGTCCGTCTTCTACGCCGCGCGCGTCGCGCCTTCGCCTTCGCCGATTTCGCGCAGGCGATTCCCCAAAGTCAGCCTGTCGAGGCTGCTTATCGGCAGCGCCGTGAATTGAGTGATGCGGTTGCGGAGGTAGCGGAACGCGAGATTGAAGGCGCGTTGCTTCTCAATATCGGTTCCCTCGACCGCCGCCGGGTCCTCTATGCCCCAGTGCGCGGTCGTCGGTTGCCCCGGCCAGTAAGGGCAGGCTTCGCCGGCGGCGTTGTCGCAGACCGTGAACACGAAATCCATTTTGAGCGCGCCGGGCCCAGCGAATTCGCTCCAGCTTTTCGAGCGTGCGCCTTCGACGGGGTAGCCGTGCGCCGCGAGCGTCTGGAGCGCGATGGGATTTACCGTCCCCTTGGGGTGGCTGCCCGCCGAGAAGGCGTTGAAGCGTCCCACGCCTTCTTTGCGCAGAATGCTCTCGGCGAGGATCGAGCGCGCGGCGTTGCCGGTGCAAAGAAACAACACGTTGTAGATGCGATCAGTCATGGGCGCTCTCCTTGGATGAGCAGCAGGGGGCGAGATCGGTGAGGAGCGGCGCACAGACCTCGGGACGCCCGCCGCAGCAATCTTTGAGCAGGAACAGCGTCAGCTCACGCAAGCGCGCGAGATTGGCGCGGTAGATGATCGAACGGCTCTGGCGCTCGCTACTCACGAGTCCGGCGCGGGCAAGAATGCTCAGATGCGCGGACATGGTGTTTTGCGGCACGGCCACGAGGCGCGCGAGCTCGCCTGCGGGAACGCCGTCCGGCTCTCGGGCGACGAGCAGGCGGAAAGTGTCGAGCCGCGTGGTCTGCGCGAGCGCGGCGAGAGCGGCTATGGCTTCGATATTATCCATATATCCAGAATACAGGATATTATGATCTGACGCAACCCAAAGATTCCGACACGAGGCGAGCGGAGGCGACGGCGACCGGTCGAGTTCACGGAGAACCAGAAGCCGGGAGCCTTGCGCCGCAGCGACCCGCGCGAGCGTCTGTCGACACGCGAGAGCGCGTTGGCTTTACAAGGGAGCCGTGGCTCCCTTCGCGACCGCCGAGTTTCGCCCGCCGCCGCCGCTCAGATCACATAGGCCTCGAGCGGCGGAAAGCCGTTGAAGGCGATCGAAGAGTACGTCGTCGTATAGGCGCCCGTCCCCTCGATGAGCACCTTGGCGCCGATCTCCAGGCTGACCGGAAGCTCATAGGGCGTCTTCTCGTAGAGAATATCGACAGAGTCGCAGCTCGGGCCGGCGATCACGCAAGGACCCACCGCGGCGCCGTCGACAGGCGTGCGGATCGGGTAGCGGATCATCTCGTCGGTCGTCTCGGCGAGCCCGTTGAACTTGCCGATATCCAGGAAGACCCAGCGCAGCGGATCGTCGTCCGATTTTTTCGAAATCAGCACGACCTCCGCCTCGATGATTCCGGCGTTGCCGACCATGCCGCGACCGGGCTCGATGATCGTCTCCGGCAGCCGATTGCCGAAGTGCTTCGACAGCGCGCGGAAGATCGCGTTGCCGTAGATTCTCACCTTCGGAACGGACTTGAGGTAGCGCGTCGGAAAACCGCCGCCGAGATTGACCATCTGCAGATAAACGCCGCGCTCGGCGAGCTCGCGAAAAATATTCGCGCAGGACTCGAGGGCTTTGTCCCACATGCGCGGGTTTGGCTGCTGCGAGCCGACATGGAAGGAAAGCCCATAAGCGATGAGGCCGTTGGCTTGCGCGAGCTCGAGCACGCGCGGCGCCATCTCGGGCGCGCAGCCGAACTTGCGCGACAGCGGCCATTCGGCGCCCGAGCCGTCGCAGAGAATGCGGCAGAAGACCTTCGACCTCGGCGCGACGCGCGCGATCTTCTCGACCTCGGCTTCGCTGTCGACCGCAAAGAGCCGAACGCCAAGCTGATAAGCGCGCGCGACGTCGCGCTCCTTCTTGATCGTATTGCCGAAGCTGATGCGTTCCGGCGAGGCGCCGGCCGCCAGCGCCAATTCGATCTCGGCGACTGAAGCCGTGTCGAAGGAAGAGCCCAGCGAGGCGAGGAGCGAGAGCACCTCGGGCGCCGGGTTGGCCTTCACGGCGTAATAGACGCGCGTGTCAGGCAGCGCCCGCGAGAAGTCGCGATAGTTATCGCGCACGACGTCGAGATCGACGACGAGGCAGGGTCCGTTGTCACGGCCTTCGCGTCGGCGGGCGCGCAGGAATTCTTGGATACGTTCGGTCATCGCGGCATCCCCATGACCGGCGCGCTCTCGCGCCGCACGAGTGGCTTCGACGGATAGCCGACGTCCTTCGCCCTCGCGCGTTGGAGACGCGAAGGACGATGAGCATCAGCGACCCATGGATCGAAGCGGGAAGACTTCGATCCGACGATGCGCCGTGGCCAGACGAAAACGAGCAAAGGCGTTGATCGCGCCTTACGCGTCGTTCACGGATGGCCATCGTTTGGAAGGGGATGATTCCCGATCCGCACGCCCGGCAAGAAAGACAAGCCTCTTCAGCACGTCGGCCTTTGGAGGGCCGACCGAGACGAAAAAGCCCGGTCCGTCGTTGCTTTAAGTCGCGATCCTCCGCAGAAACGGAGTTCGCCGGTTCGCCTCCGGCTGCCGGTTTTTTAACGGCGGTTAACCGGCCTCTTGTCCGGATCCCCGCCGACCGACACACGACCACAGGCACGTGCGATTTGGGCGAGTCGTTAGATGCCGCCATTCGCGGGCGCTGACAAGGGGTTTTTCCACTTTCGCGGCGTCGACGCGAAAATTCCCCATGACTGTCGCCCTTTCGCCACACCCCTTAGCCCGTCAGGGCCGAATGCGGACGCCTGGCGCCCGCTTGACCCC
Organism: Methylocystis bryophila; assembly: GCF_027925445.1. Classification (NCBI taxonomy): domain Bacteria; kingdom Pseudomonadati; phylum Pseudomonadota; class Alphaproteobacteria; order Hyphomicrobiales; family Methylocystaceae; genus Methylocystis; species Methylocystis bryophila. The sequence continues at coordinate 4,532,894 of NZ_AP027149.1, read as the reverse complement.
GCGCGTAAGGGAGTCATCGTTTGAAGAGTCGCGGACAGCAGGCAAAGGGCAGAGTTCATGACGGGTTTCATCGGCGCCATCGATCAGGGCACCACCTCGACGCGCTTCATCATCTTTGACGACGCGGGCGACGTCGTGACGCTCGATCGCCGGGAGCACGCGCAGATCTGCCCCAAGCCCGGATGGGTCGAGCATGACGCGACAGAAATCTGGCGCAACACGGTTGCGACCATCGAAGGCGCACTGGCCAAGGCGGGGCTCAGCGCCGCCGATCTCGCGGCTGTCGGCGTCACGAATCAGCGCGAGACGACGTTGCTCTGGGACAAGGAGACCGGCGCGCCGCTCCACAACGCCATCGTGTGGATGGACACGCGCGTCGAGCCGCTCGTCGAGAGATTTTCCCGTGACGGCTTCGCTAAACGCTTGCGCGAGAAGACTGGGCTGCCGCTCGCGAGCTATTTCAGCGCGCTGAAGCTCGTTTGGCTGTTCGAGAATGTTCCCGAGGCGAGAGCGCGCGCGGAGCGCGGCTCGGTCCTGTTCGGGACCGTCGACTCCTGGCTCATCTGGAACTTCACGGGCGGCCGACATCTCACCGACGCGACCAATGCGTCGCGGACGCTGCTCATGAGTCTCGAAACGCTGGATTGGGACGAGGAGCTGCTGCGCTACTTCGACATTCCGCGCGCCTGCCTGCCGAAGATCTGCGCTTCGAGCGAGGTTTACGGCGCCTGCGCCGCGCCGCTCGAAGGCGTCCCGCTCGCCGGCGCGCTCGGCGACCAGCAGGCGGCGCTCCTCGGCCAAGCCTGCCTCGCGCCCGGGCAGGCGAAGAACACCTATGGCACCGGCTGCTTCCTGCTGATGAACACAGGCCTGTCGCCGCGGGCCTCGCAACGCGGACTCATCACGACGCTCGGCTATAAGCTCGGCTCCTCGCCGCCCGTCTATGCGCTGGAGGGCTCCGTCGCGATCGCCGGCGCGCTGACGCAGTGGCTGCGCGACAATCTGGGCTTGATTCGAAGCAGTGAGGAGATCGAGCCCTTGGCAAAGAGCGTCCCGGACAATGGCGGCGTCTATTTCGTGCCGGCCTTCTCGGGGCTCTACGCGCCGCGCTGGCGAGCCGACGCGCGCGGCTTGATCGCCGGCCTGACGCTGTTCTCAACCAAGGCGCATATCGCGCGCGCCGCGCTCGAGGCTGCGGCTTTCCAAACGCAGGAGCTCGCCCGAGCGATGGCGGAGGACGCCGGCGCGCCGCTGCTCGAGCTGCGCGTCGACGGCGGCATGACCGAGAACGATCTCTTGATGCAGTTTCAAGCCGACATTCTGAACGCGCCGCTGGCGCGGCCCAAGAGTATTGAGACGACGGCCCTGGGCGCCGCCTACGCCGCGGGTCTTGCTGTCGGCTTCTGGAAAAGCGAGGCGGACATCGCCGCGCATTGGCGTTGCGCCAAACGTTGGAGCCCCGGCATGGGCGAGGCGGAGCGCGCCCGGCTGTTCCAGGGTTGGGAGAAAGCCGTCGAACGCTCGCTCGGCTGGGAGAGTTGACCTGCACGAAAGCGACGCCACCCCGATCGAAAATTGGGGCGGAAATCCCGCTCGGCGGGAAGCCCTGTTACACGACTGTCACAACAGACCAGAAGAGTCGTCTCGCACCCCGTTTTTCTCGCCCCCCCCCAGCAGGCCCCAAAGCGAATGTCCCACCGCCAGAGCCCAGCACGCGACGACGACGACGACCTTCAGCGCCTTCTCGCAGAGACGACGGCGCTTCGCGAGGACATCGAGCGGCGCAGTCCGGGCTTGCTCGCGGCCTGGGAGGCGAGCGGCGAGGCCGCCGCCAATCTCGCGGACTATCTGATCCTGCGCCAACATGATCTTGCGGCGCTGCAATCGCGCCTGGCGTCTTATGGCCTTTCCTCGCTCGGGCGAAGCGAGGCGCGCACGCGGAACGCGCTCGATGCGCTGATCGCGACGCTCAAGCGCCTGTGCGGAGGCCCTCACGCGCCCTATCCGTCGGCGCAAGCCATGGCCGCAGGCCACGACGCGCTTCTCGCCCAATGCGACGTGATCTTCGGTCCGCCGCGCCCCGGTCCGCATACGCGCATCATGGCGACGCTGCCCAGCGAAGCGGCGACCGACCCTTCCCTCGTCAAGCGGCTTGTCGCCGCGGGCATGGATTGCGCCCGCATCAATTGCGCCCATGACGATGCGACGGCCTGGGCGACGATGATCGCCAATGTCAGGGCCGCCGAACAAGAGCTCGGCGTCGGCTGCCGCGTGCTGATGGATGTCGCCGGGCCGAAATGCCGGGTCGAGAAGCTGAGATGCGCCAAAAAATATCGGGCGCATAAGGGAGATCGCCTGAAGCTCCTGCAAAATCTCGATGCGGAGCCCAATGGCGCCATCGCGATCGAGCCGAGCTTTCCCGAGATCGTAAATCTTCTCGAGCCGGGCGCGGAGGTCTGGATCGATGACGGCAAGATTGGCGCGAAAGTCGTCGCGAGAAGCGAGGGCGCGGCGGAGCTCGCGATTTTCTCCGCCCGGCTCAAGGGCGTGCGGCTGAAGCTCGAGAAAGGCTTGAACTTTCCCTCGACCGAGCTCGATCTCTCGCCGCTGACGCCCAAGGACATCGTCGATCTCGACTTCGTCGCGCAACATGCCGATCTCGTCGGCTATTCCTTCGTGCAGCGGGTCTCGGACGTCGAATTGCTCCAGGATCATCTGGCGAGCCGCCGCGGCGACGCGCCGCCGCAGCCGCTCATCTTGAAGATTGAAACGCCGCTCGCCGTGCGCAATCTCCCGCAACTCATCATCCAATCCGCGAAGCGCCATCCGACCGCGGTCATGATCGCCAGAGGCGATCTCGCCGTGGAGCTCGGTTTCGCACGTCTGTCGGAAATTCAGGAAGAGCTGCTCTGGCTCTGCGAGGCCGCGCATGCGCCCGTGATCTGGGCGACGCAGGTGCTGGATCAATATGTCAAGGAGGGCGTGTTCAGCCGGGCCGAGACGACCGACGCGGCCATGGCGCAGCGCGCCGACTGCGTGATGCTGAACAAGGGGCCGCATGTCGTCGACGCCGTCGCCCTCCTGCGCGACATCTTGACCCGCATGGATCGCCACCACATCAAGAAATTTGCGCGCTTCGCGCGGCTCTCCGCCTGGGGCTAGAGCATGTCCCGGAAAAGTGCGAAGCGGTTTTCCGATAAGGACATGCTCTTAGTCTCTGATTTGAAGAGAGTCCTTTTCGATCGCGTGATTCCACGCGATGGGGCGCGCTTTAAGAAGCTCGGGGGCTCCTCACTCGCCTTCGCAGGCGAGCTTGCGTCCGCGCAGGGCGCAACGGACCAGCGCCTTCCCATGCGTGTCATATTCGGTCAGGCGCCAGTCGCCGTCGCCGCGCTCCAAGAGCGCGAAGCCATAGACGCCCGCGACGCCACGGCCGGTCTCCACCGTCGCGTCGCCAAGCGTGAGCCCCGCGAGCTTCAAAGGCATGGAGTCGAGCATGTCGCCGCCTGACCCCGCAATGATTTGCGCGGGAAGGTCCTGCGTGAAGCTCAGGGCTTCGAAGAGATGCAGATGGCCTGCGAGCACGGCCTCGATATTGGGCGCGAGAGCGCCCCGCGCCGCTTCGACGAGCGTCTTGTTGTCGCCGATGCTGATCCCGTCCTTCACGCGAATGGAGCCGTAGATCGGCTTGTGCATCGCGATCCACAACGGGCCCTTGATGTCGGCGAGCGCCGCGAACTGCTGCTTGAAGAGTGGCGCGAGCGTCCAGTCGACGGCGCGGTCCTCGGCGCGCGTGACGTCGAGCACGGCGAGAGTCACGCCGCCCAGATCGACCCGATAGGGCGCCTCCTGAATGTTGCAGGCCGCGCTCGCCTCATAGGGATAAGCGCTCACGAAGCGTCGCCAGCCTTCGTGATTGCGGTTGCAGTCCTCGTGATTGCCGCGCACGAAGACGAAGGGCGCGGTCTCGAGCAGCGCGCGGGCCGGATCGAAAAAGTCGGCCTTCCAGGTCTCCCAATTGTCGCCATGCGGCGAGCCGGCGCAGCCCTTGTTCGCTCGGGGACAGGCTTGCTCGCGATAGATCAAGTCGCCGACATGGAGCACGAGGTCCGGCCGCGTTTCGGCCGAGTCGTCGGCGATGAGGCGGAAGGGCCAATCCGCCATCACATTGCAGCTCTGCAGCGCCAGGGCGCGCAGGCGGCAGCCCGTATCGCCGATGATCAGCAGGCGGTTCGTGGGCGCAACCGGAAGGGGAAGCGGGCGCTCCGCGATCGCGGCTTCCTTGGCGTCGCGAGGGATCGCGATGGCGCAGACTCGCAGCGGAAAGGCCTCGCTTGGGCCCGCGCGCAGGGTCATCGGGGTGACCCGCCCGTCGATCGTGGCCTTAGGACATTCCGCCTGCTCGGTGACGGCGCGCGCCTCGACGCCTTCGGCGACGAACTGCGTCCATGCATAGGCGTCGCCAGCCCAAGCGCGGGCGATCGAGAGAATCGAGCCGGCGACCAGCGCGGCCAGGAAAATGCTGAGCGCCGCGCGGCGCAGGTGAGGAAAGATCATGCCGCGTCTCCTGAGACGGAACCGTTTCGCTGTTATGCGAGGGAACGGCGGCTTCGCCAAGTGTCTCGACAAAGTGTCTCGACGATGCGGGACTCACAGGCCCTCGGGCAAATTGCCCCACCGAAATCGTGGCCCGCGCCCAAGCCGCGCCCGAAGTTCCTGGCTAGATCTTTGGCGCGAGCGCTTCCCGCGAAATCCGCGGAGCCTGCGCCTTTCTCGCTGGCGGAAGAGGGAAGAAACCAATGTGTCTTCGCTGTCTGGGGTCTGCGAAAGGTTCGGCGCATAAGGGACTCACCCGGCGCGGCGTCTTGCGCCAGACCGCCCTCCTCGGCGCGGCGCTGCCATTTGCGCGCGACGCTTCCAACGCCTTTGCCGCCGAGCCAAGCGGTCGGCCGCCCGAGGACTTCAGGAAAAGCGTCACGGATCTCGTCGCGCGAGCCCAGTCGCCTGAGCTCGCGGCCTACCGCCTCTTCGAGATCAATGGCGCCGATTTGCCCTGGCTCGATATCGACATGCAGGCGGTGAAGGGTCAGCAGATCACCTTTCTGCTCACGGGGCGCATGTGGATCGCGCGCCCGCTCGATCTCTGGTTTGCTCCCGGTCTCGTCTTTCACGCCCGCACGCGCGGGCTTCGGCCGATCTGGAGCCCCGGCGTGGACACGGGCACGATGACGGCCGCCCACGACGGCCCGCTCGAGATCGCCCGCGCCGCCGCGCAATTTTCCGACGCGGATGGAAAGCTTTGGACTCCGGAGGAGGAGTATCGGAAGCAAGAGGTGAAGATCATGGGCGTCGCCTTGCTGTGGAAGGGCGACGCGGCCTCCGGCCTTGCGAGCCTTGCCGCGCATGGCGACGTCGGCGGTCTGCTCGGCGCCGAGATCGCGCGGCTGAAACGCGGACGCAGGCTCCCGGAAGGTTGGTCGAATTACTTCGGCCTCGGGGGCGGCGCCGAGGTTTTCAACCGGGCCGAGAATGGCGAGATCGTCTGCGACAGCGCTGGCTCCGCCTCGATCATCGAGCGCCCGCTGGCGCTCCCTTTCTCCTCGCGCCCCAAGCTCGGCTGGCGCTGGAATATTGACGCGCTTCCTTCCGCTGTCGCAGAGGACCAGGCGCTATTCCATGATTATCTGTCGATCGGCGTGAAATTCGAGGAGGGGCAGGACCTCACTTATTTCTGGAGCGCGGCGCTGCCGGCCGGCAAGGTGTTTCGTTGCCCGCTCGCGGGGTGGAGCGCGGTCGAAACGCATATGGTCGTCGATTCCGGCGCTGGCGGCCTCGGCTCTTGGCGGGAATTGGAGCGCGACGTCGCCGCAGATTACGCCGCCCACATCGGCGGGCCGGCGAAGGCGATCAGTCACATTTGGCTGCTGGCGGTGACGCCCTTCCAACGCCGCCGCGGCGCGTGCCGCTACGCCGATATCCGAGTTTCAACAGCGGATGGCGCCATACACAATCTATAGCGTCTATTCGCGTCGCCTTTCGACGAGATGGCTACGCCATTGGCCTATACGCTGAAGAGGAACCCGACCGCATGCCCCTCGTTTCCTTGATCGGTCTCGCGGTTTTCTCGCTCATCCTCGTCCTTCCCTTCGGGAATGGGCCGAATAGCCTGCGAATCCCTTTTCTGTTGGGATTTGCCGGCCTCCTGCTCTTCCTTGCGTTGATCGCGGCCTGGATTCTCGGCGTCACGCTGTTTTTTCCCAATGGCGAGCTGGCGCAGCTCGTCAAGGACCGCCACCGTCTGATTCAAGGGCACATCGACCTTCTGATGATGGCGCAGTTCCTATTCATTTTTTCTGGCCTGTTTCGGCTCTATGCCGTCGAGCCGCCGCGCTGGGTGCTGGCGCTGTGCTGCTATGGCGCGTTCTTCAACGCGTTCGGCTTGGCGAGCGCCGCGTTTATCGCGAAGCTGCCCGGCGCTGTCGCGGTCCCGCCACCCCAGCCGAGCTTTCCGATTTCCGCGGCGTTGAGCTTCACGGCGGTGACGGTCGGCTTTCTCGCGGCGACGGCTCTCATCCTTCACGCCGCATGGCGATCGTGGCGCGACGCTCGACACTCTCTCTCGGCGAGCCGAGACGCTTCGATCGAGGGCGAGGCGGTTTGAGGCGAGCGAATGGCGCCGTATTGGCGCGAGAGCAAAGATCACAGAAACCAACAGGAGGTTCATCTATGCAAGGCGACGACAAGCACGCGGGAAACGTCATTCTACTCCAGTTTGCATGCCTATGGATTCTCGCAGCCTTAGTGCTCGCCTGGTGTCTCGTTGGGCTCGGCTTCGATCTGGCGCCGCTTCACGCGCTTTTCCCGGGCAAGTATCAACGTGTGGTGCAAGCGCATCTCGATCTTCTGATCATGAGCGCGCTGATCCTCGGGTTTTACGGTGCGAGGGCGCCGCTGCCCTGGCATGTCCGTTGGGCCATGGGCGTCGGGGCGTTCACCAACTCCAGCCTGTTCCTGCTGATGGCGCTCTTTCCGGGACTGGATCCGGCAACGCCCGCACCGGGACCTTTCGCGACCCTCTACCTGGGTTATACGCTCTTCAGCCTCACGCTCACCAGTTACGGCTTCGGCAAGGGCGCTGTGACGGTCCTCAAATGGACCCTGCGCTGACGCGGCGGACGCTCGAAGAAAATGCGTTAGCGCGGGAAGGAATCGCGCCAAATTAAGAGTTGGAGCGAGTCTATTTGGACCGCGTGATTCCACGCGATCGGGACGTGCTCTAACTCAGTCCGGAACTATTCGGACGGAAAGAACTTGTTGGCCGCGGGGGCGACGGGGCCGGTCGAGAAACCGCCTGTCGCGGCGCCATAGGCCGTGGCGACGCCCTGGCCCGCCGCCTGCGCCGCTGAGCGCATCGCCCCGACGGCCGTATCGTAAGCCGAGGAAGCGCCGGACGTGAGAGCGGTGCTGCGCGCCGCGAAGGCGCCCGGCGCGAGTCGCGCCCGCTCGAAGGCCCAGCCGAGGCTCGGGCGCGCCGATTCGACGTTCTCGGCCGACTTCGGCTCCGCCGATTTCGGCTCGGCCGACTTCATCTCGACTGTTCGCTGCTCTTCGGGCTTCGGCTCCGCATCGGCGGCGTCCGCGACGGAGGCGTCCGCGGAATCATAGGCGAGGGCGGCCTGAGGACCGATGCGCTTTCGTTCGGCCGCGCGCTTGGGCTTGATCGAGCTCGTCGTCACGATCATATCGTCAAGCGCATGGCTCGCGCCGCGGGCTTGCGCCAGCCCTCGCGGCTTGGCGGGCGGGAGCGGCGCGACCGCCGCCAGAAGCGCGGCGGGCCGGCGCGGCGGCAGCGGAAACGCGCGTTCGGCGGGCTCGCCGGCGTCCGATGTCGCGGCTTCTTCTGCGGCGCGCGGCGTCCCCTCGTCCTGGGCGTCCTGCGAGCTCTGCTTTTCGGCGCTCGGAACCAGCTCCGAGGGCGGGGCGGACAGCGACGTCTCGCCCCGTGGCGTGTTCGCCGCCGCCCTGGCGAGCTGGGGAGAAAGCGTGGGCGATCCGCCGTCGTCCTCGGCCCCGGCGGAGGCGGCCCGAGAATCCGCGGGATCGCGCGAGGCGAGCTTCGACCACTGTTTGTGTGGAGCCTGGGCCGGAGTCGGCGCGGCGTCCTCGCTCTCGTCCTCGCCGCCGCCGCCAAAGATCATGGCGAGCAGATTGCCGCCCCAGGACCGGCGCGGCTCGACGACGATCGCGCCATTGTTGCGCGCCTCGATCTCCGCCTTGGCCTCGTCGTAGCGCGCCAGCATCTGGCCGTTGCTGGGGATATGCACCGTCTTGCCGTCCGGAAAGAGGCGCGAGAGCTGATCGTAGGTCATCCGCGGCCAATGACGCACGCCGCCGACGTCGAGATGCACGAAGGGCGTTCCGGCCGTGGGGTAATAGCCGACGCCGCCACGCTGCATGCGCATGCCGATCTCGCGAATCCGCGACATCGACATCCCCGGCAGCGTGGTGTCCATCGCCTTGCCGAGCATGTGCTGCGAATATTTGGCCACGGCGCGGGAGCGCGCCCGCAACATGGCGTTGGTCTCGGGCGAGCGATAGGCGGAAACGACTCGGATCACCTCGTCGCCGGCGCCGGCGGTGCGATAGGCCTCCCAGACCACGTCGAAGAGACGCGGGTCCATTTCAGTGGGCTCGTCGCGCCGCCAGTCGCGCAAGAACCAGTTGAGCTGCTTGAGGACAGCCGAATCATAGCGGCCGTTGACGAGATAGGTTGCTGAAATCGATTCTTGCGTATGCGCATGGAAGAGATTGATCGTGCGGGTGTCGCCGTTGGCGACTGCGGTTTCGGTCATGGAGGGCGAGAGCGTCGTCGCCAGAATGACGACGGTTCCCATGATGAGGGTTGCGGCGGCGCGGGACGAGCGAAGCGCCCCTATCAGTATATTCCTTCGCAAACTTCCGCGCTTTCATGCTGGCGGAGAGACCCTAAGACGCGTTCACGCGCCCGCAGCCCCTCGCGCGGCTCTCAAAATCCTCGCGTTCGCGGGAGCGAAACGCTCGGCCTAGCCCTCTCGCCATGGCGAAGGGGCGCTAATGCTCGGGAAGAACAGGAGAAACTCTTGTCGTCGCCTCGCCCTGGCGCAGGCCCTCGCAGGTTGATTGCGCCCCCCGCTCTTCCGCTTAGTTCAAGATCGTGGCGAAAGAATGCCGGCCGATCCCAATTATGACGGCTGCTATGTCGAGGGGGCGTGTCGAAGCTCCCAGGTTTTCAATGGTTCTGGGTGGTTTGACAGGGGCCGAAGCGAAAGCTCGTCGGATTTCCGATATGGATTTATTGTGGCAAGGAGGGCGCGTCGGAACGGCGCTCAGCCGTTGATGTCGAGGCGTCGCTCGCTCGAATTGATTCGGTTCAGGGGGAAGCGCGCAAGCGGAAAGGATCGATGGCCATGGATGATATGCGTGCGCTGTTTCTGATCGGACTTGCCGCGGTGATCGCGCCGCTCCTGGAGCGTTTGCCGGCGTTCATGCGCACGCCTCTCATCGTCCTGGAGCTCGTGCTGGGCATATTGATCGGCCCCGGCGCTTTGAATCTGGTCTCGAGCCAAGGCTCCATCGGATTTCTGGGCGAGCTCGGGCTCATTTTCCTCTTCTTCCAGGCCGGCCTGGAGTTCGATCCGGAGAAGATCGGCGCCGCGCCGCTGCGCCTCGGCGCGCTCGCCTGGCTGGTCTCGCTCACCCTCGCGACCCTTTTCGCGGCGCTGCTCTATTCAGTGGGCTTGCTGCGCGCGCCCTTGCTCGTCGCCATCGTCCTGCCGACGACGGCTTTCGGCGTCTTAATCCCGATTCTTCGCCAAGCCGGCGAGCTCGAGAGCGAATTTGGCCGCTATGTCCTCGGCTCTGCGGCCTTCGGCGAGCTTGGGCCCATCCTCCTCGCCCCCATTCTGCTCGCGGAGGCGCATGAGCATCTGCGCCAGACAGCGCTCGTCATGCTGTTCCTGGCGGCGGCCATGGGCGCGGCATGGCTGGCGAAGGGCGCGCGCGCGAACGGCGTGCCGCTCATTGTCGCCCGCTCATTGAGCGACGCCTCGGCCCTGCCGCTGCGCGTTGCGATCCTGGCTCTGCTCGGATTCGTCTCGCTTGCGAGCGAGCTCGGCATGGAGGTCGTGCTCGGCGCTTATGCGGCCGGGGTGGTGCTCGCCGCCTTGGTGCGCAACACCCCTGCGCAGCCGCTCGAGCGCCAGCTGGGCGCGCTGGGATCGGGATTTCTCGTCCCTCTGTTTTTCGTCACGAGCGGCATGGAGCTCGACCTCGCGCATCTCATAACGAGTCCGGCGAACCTCTGCAGACTTTCCCTCTTCTTCCTGGGCTTTCTCGTGGTCCGCGCCGCGCCGGTGTTTCTCTATAGACAGGCGCTGCCGCCGCGCGATCTCACGCCGCTCGGACTCCTCTCGGCGACGACGCTGCCGCTCGTCGTCGCGATCACTTACCTGGGAACGCGGACGGGCCACATGCTGCCCGAAAACGCCACCGCGCTCGTGGGCGCAGCGGTGTTGTCGGTCGCCGTCTTCCCCACCCTGGCCCTATGGCTTCGCGAGACGCCCGACGACGCGCGGCCCGACCGCGGCATTACCAACGCGCTCTGCGAATTCGGGGATCGACTCGCGGCCCAATATGCGCAACTCGCGACGCGCCTCGCGCCGGACAGGAGCAGAGAGCCTTAGATCACGCTGCGTTCAGGCGGAACGCAGAAAACGTCTTCGATTCTAAAGGTTTATAGCGCGTCCGAACCGCAGGCGAAGTAATCCAGGGGCCGACTGCGACTCCTGGATTGCTTCGTCGCTGCGCTCTTCGCAATGACGCGGAGGAGCCGCAGACCGCAAAAGTTACCGCAAAAGCTTAAGCCCAGCCCAGGCCTTCGGCCTCAGTTATCCAAGAAGCTCCGCAGCTTCCTGGACCGGCTCGGGTGCTTCAGCTTCCTCAGCGCCTTCGCCTCGATCTGGCGAATGCGCTCGCGCGTCACCGAAAACTGCTGGCCGACTTCCTCCAGCGTATGGTCGGTGTTCATGCCAATGCCGAAGCGCATGCGCAGCACGCGCTCTTCGCGCGGCGTGAGCGAGGCCAGAACGCGCGTGGTTGTCTCGCGCAGATTTGACTGAATCGCCGCCTCGATCGGCAGCACGGCGTTTTTGTCCTCGATGAAGTCGCCGAGATGCGAGTCTTCCTCGTCGCCGATCGGCGTTTCGAGCGAGATCGGCTCCTTGGCGATCTTGAGCACCTTGCGCACTTTCTCGAGCGGCATGGCGAGCTTTTCGGAAAGCTCCTCGGGCGTCGGCTCGCGGCCGATCTCATGCAGCATCTGGCGCGAGGTGCGCACGATCTTGTTGATCGTCTCGATCATATGCACGGGGATGCGGATCGTCCTCGCCTGATCGGCGATCGAGCGCGTGATCGCCTGCCGGATCCACCAGGTCGCATAGGTCGAGAATTTGTAGCCGCGGCGATATTCGAATTTGTCGACCGCCTTCATGAGGCCGATGTTGCCTTCCTGGATGAGGTCCAGGAACTGCAGGCCGCGGTTCGTGTATTTCTTTGCGATCGAGATCACGAGGCGGAGGTTGGCCTCGACCATTTCCTTCTTGGCCTGACGCGCCTCGCGTTCGCCCTTTTGCACCATGTGCACGATCTTGCGGAACTCGGAAATCTCGAGCCCGGTCTCGGTCGCGAGCGCATGGATGTCCGAGCGCAGGTCCTTGATGCGATCCTTCTCCTCGGCGACGAAATCTTTCCATCCCCTCGAGGCGAGACGCGCGACGCGCGCCACCCATTTGGGATCGAGCTCCGAGCCGTGGAACTTGTCAAAGAAGTCGTCGCGCGCGACCCCGTGCGAGTCGGCTAGGCGATAGAGCTTCGTCTCGAACCCGATCAGCCGCTTGTTGATGTCGTAGAGCTGCTCGACCAGCGCCTCGATGCGGTTCTGGTTCAAGGACAGCGACTTCACGTCGGTGACGATCTCTTTCTTGAGCGTCTTGTATTTGCGCTCCTGCGCGGGCGTCAGCGTCTCGTTCTTGAGGCGGTTCTCGACGTTTTGATCCTGCAGGCGGCGCAGCTTCTTGTAAGCATCCGCGACGCGCGCGAAGGTCTCGAGCACCTTGGGCTTGAGCTCCGCCTCCATCGCCGAGAGCGACAGCGAGTTTTCGAGGTCGTCGTCGTCCTCGAAGCTCTCCGGCCCGGCGGGCGCGTCTTCTAGGCTCGCGGGGGGCGTGCGCGGCGCCGTGGCGGGGGCCATCGCCGCTCCGCCGACGGCCGCCTCGCTGGGCGCCTTGCCGGCCGCCTTGCCGTCCGGCCCGGCGTAGGTGGCTTCGAGATCGATGATGTCGCGCAGCAGGACTTTGCCCGCCTCGAGCTCCTCGCGCCAGATAATGATCGCCTGGAACGTCAGCGGGCTTTCGCAGAGCCCGGCGATCATCGCCTCGCGGCCAGCCTCGATGCGCTTGGCGATAGCGATCTCGCCCTCGCGCGAGAGCAGCTCGACCGAACCCATCTCACGCAGATACATGCGGACGGGGTCGTCGGTGCGGTCGGCGGGCTCTGAGGCTTTGGTCGCGACGACGGCAGTGCGCGCCGCCTCGACGAGCTCCCCGCCTTCGGGCTCCTCGGCCTCTTGCTCCTGGCCTTCCTCTTCCTGATCGTCGTTGTCGCCCTCCGAGACGGTGATGCCCATCTCGGACAGCATCGAATAGACGTCCTCGATCTGGTCCGACGAAACTTCTTCGGAGGGAAGAACGGCGTTGAGCTCGCTATAGGTGACGAAGCCGCGCTTTTTGGCGAGCTTGATCATCCGCTTCACGGCGGCGTCGTTCAAGTCGAGCAACGGGCCGTCCATCGTCTCCACGATGGGGGCGCCGCCTTCGGCTTCGACCTTTTCCTCGTCCTTCTTGACCATAAACTGCAGCTCCAAAGGAGTCAGCGACTGGGAGACGCCCGCAAACGCGACCGTTCCAGACACGCTTCTCTGTGAGGGCGCTCCGTGGCCCAACCGGGACGGACGCGAGTTCCCGAACCAAGGGCCTCGTCCGGTCCTTCGAACGAAAACCCTCCACGACCGCCGATTCGGCGGAGCAGGCTGACGGACCGCGCTTAAAGCGGTCTTAAGCATCCCCGCCGGCAGAGAAATTAGAGCGCTCGGCTGACGCGGCCCGACATAGACCCAAAACCCTCGAGCGAGGCTTCGGTTCCATCGATCGCAGATAGTTGTGCGCGGATTTCCGCCAGTCGCGCCTGATCTTCCTCGCAAGGGTCGTTGGCCAGACGCCTTTCGACGGCGCGCAACTCCCTATTTAGCGTGGAAACCTTGCGATGCAAGCTCAAAACCTGCCTGAGGCTGACTGCCGCATCCGAAGCCGCCGCCCCCTTGCGGACGCTCCAGAGGTTGGCGTGGGCGACCATTCCTTCGAGCCGCGAGAGGAAGGCGCCCAATCCCGCTCTTTCGATCTCCTCCTCGATCGAGGGGTCGCAGTCGAGCTCGCTCTGGGGGCGGCTCGTCCCGATTTCCACGAGAAGCTGCTGCAAAGCTCTCGCTTCCCGCGCCTCGAACTCGACGGCGACGAGATCCTCGAGATGTTCGGCGATGAGCGACGGGTGATTGACGAAGATCAGCAGGAGCAGGCATTCGCGCGGCGAAATCGGCGTCTTCACCCCGCGAAACAGCGGCGAGCCGGCGAGCGCAGCCCCGACGCTCACGGCCCCTCCCGTTGACGCCCCAGCGGGCTGGCGCCGGAAACCCTCGCCGCGACGCCGAAAAGCCGGCGCCAAGCGGCGGTCTCGGGCGTCGAGAAGCTGGCTCAGCCGCTGATCGAGCTCTCTTTCGTAATGGCGTCGCAGCGAAGGGTCGCGGATCTGGGCCGAGAGCTCGCGAAAGCGTCGCTCCAACCCCGCCCGCCGCTCGGGGGTCTCCAACGCCTTGCCCTCGGTCTCGCGCCGCCAGAGCATCTCGACGAGGGGCAGGGGCGCCTGCAGTGCCTCCGCCACCGCGGCCGGGCCGCCGGAGCGCAAAAGCTCGTCAGGGTCCTGGCCGCCGGGCAACAGCACGAAGCGCAGGCTTCTCCCCGGCTCGATCAGGGGCAGGGCCGTGTCGATGGCCCGCCAGGCCGCTTTGAGGCCGGCCTTGTCGCCGTCGAAACACAGGATCGGCTCTTCCGCCATCCGCCATAAGAGGCCGCACTGCTCGACCGTCAGCGCCGTGCCGAGCGGGGCGACGCAATGGGGAAAGCCCGCGGCGGTCATCGCGATCACGTCCACATAGCCTTCGACCGCGATCACGGTCCCCGTCTCATGCGCGGCTTTGCGCGCGTTGTGCAGGTTGTAGAGCGTGAAGCCCTTGTGGAAGAGTTCGGTCTCCGGGGAATTCAGATATTTGGCCTGAGCGTCTTTCGCGAGCGCGCGTCCGCCGAAAGCGATCGGGACGCCCGCGCGGTCGCAGATCGGGAACATCACCCGGTCACGGAAGCGGTCGTAGGGGACCGTCACCTCCTCGCCGTGAATGAGGAGGCCGGCCTCGATCATCGTCTCGACCGTGGCCCCCTTGGCGGCGAGCGCATCGCGCAGATCATGGCGGCCGGGCGCCGAATAGCCCAAGCGAAATTGCGCCTGCGCGGCCGGCGAAATCTCGCGCCGGGCCAGGTAGTCGCGGGCCTCGCGCCCCTGCGGGCCTCGAAGCTGCTTCTGAAAATGCTCGGCGGCCCATTCGAGGACCTCCGTCAGCGTCGCGCGCTTCTTGTCCTTTTCCCGCTCCTGCGCCGTCTCGACCGGCATCGGCAGGCCCGCCATGGCGGCGAGCTTGGCCACGGCCTCGGGAAAGGAAATCCCCTCCGTCTCCATCAGGAAGGTGAAGCCGTCGCCATGCTTGCCGGAGGAGAAGTCGTGAAAAAAACCCTTCGGGTCGTTGACGTAGAAGGAGGGCGTCTTCTCGCTGTTGAAGGGGGAAAGCCCGCGCCACTCGCGCCCCTGCTTCTTGATCGCCACCTTTTGGCGCACGACCTCCGAGACGGGGACCCGCGCCCGGATTTCGTCGAGGAAGGAGGGGGAGAATTTCATGGTTCGCCCCCAGTTTACCGGCGCCGGCCGTCGGCCTCCAGAAGAAAGCGGTTTTGCGCCCGCAATTCACACTGCCGATCCGGCGCCGGCATGAGAAAGACGTTGGCGTTTCGGCGAAATGGACCTCAGCGGTCTGTGTCGCTCGCTTTCCGCATCCTCACTCCCGAATGGCGCCAAGGGCCTTGAGGGCGGTGGCCAAGGGCAGAAACAGGGTGTCCGACCTGCTCGCGAATCGGCGGAAGCCGTGATGTGCGTAAAAGGCGACGGCGGCATTGCCCTTGGCGTCGACCACGAGGGCGAAGATTGCCGGATCGCTACGCGCGGCGCGCAGGGCGGCGTCCATGACCAACGCGCCGCCTAGCTTCTTCCCGCGAAACCCCTCGGCGACGGCAAGACGACCGATGAGCCCCGCAGGCGCGAGCGGGTAGCGAGGAAGGCGCTTCGCCACATCGGCGGGCAGCTCGTTCAAAGGCAGGCTCGTCGCGGCAAGGGTGTAATAGCCGGCGACGACGCCGCTCTCGTCGAGAGCGACAAAGCAATTGCTGATGCGGCGCTTAATGTCCTGAGAGGCCAGCTCGCGCAAATAACGGTCGAGAGGCTCGACGCCGCAAGAAAAACGCTTGCGATCATGCGCTGCTGTCAGCGCTTCGATACGGAATCGTGAAGTCAAGGCTCTTCTGTGATGAAGAGCGTCCGATAGGCTTGCGCTGCGCGGAGCAATGCCGGCGTCGGCTCCGGCGGCCTAAGGATCGCCTCGGCAAAGATGCGTTGATCCTCGACCGACAGGCGGATGATTTGGGTTTCTTCAATGGCGCGCGCGGCGGCTTC
Source organism: Methylocystis bryophila (assembly GCF_027925445.1). Classification (NCBI taxonomy): domain Bacteria; kingdom Pseudomonadati; phylum Pseudomonadota; class Alphaproteobacteria; order Hyphomicrobiales; family Methylocystaceae; genus Methylocystis; species Methylocystis bryophila. The sequence goes on along the minus strand of NZ_AP027149.1, from coordinate 4,516,973 downwards.
CTGAGCGGCGGCGACCACGAAGTCGCTGACGCTGCGACCTTGAATCTCGGCGGCGCGTTTTACGATCGCGAGCGCGTCGGGGGCAATGCGGGCCTCGATGCGCGCGGTGCGGGGCTGTTCTTGAGGCATCTTGCATTCCTCTTCGTCTTCGGGAGATGTACGGTATTTTACCGGACATTGCAAGAGAAAGACTTGTGGCTGCACGAGATTTTTCACATGCGGAGCCGGCCGTGCGAGAGATGCACTCTTGCCGCGCCCGGCGCTCCGGGGCTTTCTTCCGCGCCGGTCTCTGCTAAACCGCCGCCCTCTCTTGCCGGAAAGCCCACAAGCCCACCATGGACCTCTTCTCGCTCTTCCACGACCGCATCAGCGCGATCCTGCGCAATATCGCCGACTCCGGCCGCCTTCCCGGCTTCGATCCGGCGCGATTCGTCGTCGAGCCGCCGAAGGACACGGCCATGGGCGATCTGGCCTGCAACGCCGCCATGGTCTTCGCCAAGGAGGCCAAGGCCTATTTCGCCTCGCCCCGTGTCCTTGCCGACGAGATCGCGGTGGCGCTGGCGCAGTCGCCGGGGGTCGCCAAGGTCGAGGTGGCCGGGCCGGGCTTCATCAACATCCGGCTCGAGCCGTCCCTCTATTTCGATGTGCTGCGCGGCGTCCTCGCCGGGCCCCGGGCCTTCGGGCGACCCGAGCCCGCGGCCCAGGGCAAGGTCAATATCGAATATGTCTCCGCCAATCCGACGGGTCCGATGCATGTCGGCCATGGACGCGGCGCGGTCTTCGGCGACGCGCTCGCCAATCTGGTCGAGTTCGTCGGTAACGAGGTCGCGCGCGAATATTACGTCAACGACGCCGGCGCACAGATCGAGGTTCTCGCGCGCTCGGCCTATCTGCGGTACCGCGAGGCGCTCGGCGAGACGATCGCGATTCCCGAGGGGCTTTATCCCGGCGATTATCTGAAGTCGGTCGGTGAAGCGCTCGCTCGCGAGCACAAGGACGCGCTGCTGAGCGCGGCGGAGGACGTCTGGCTGCCGATCGTCAAGTCGCGCGCCATCGAGCTGATGATGGAGATGATCCGCGACGATCTCGCCGCGCTTAACATCAAGCACGAAGTCTTCTTTTCCGAGCGCAGCCTGCACGAGAAGATCAATGGCGTCTCGGAAATCGACCGCTGCATCGAGGAATTGCGCGCGGCGGGCCTCGTCTATGAGGGCCGCCTGCCGCCGCCCAAGGGTCAGCTTCCCGAGGATTGGGAGGATCGCGAGCAGACGCTCTTCCGCTCGAGCGCCTTCGGCGACGACGGCGACCGCGCGCTGAAGAAATCCGACGGATCCGAGACCTATTTTTCCGCCGACATCGCCTATCACAAGGACAAGGTCGACCGCGGCTTCAAGACGCTCATCGACGTCTGGGGCGCCGACCACGGCGGCTATGTCAAGCGCATGCAGGCGGCGGTGAAAGCGCTTTCGAACGGCTCGGTCGATCTTGACGTGAAGCTGTGCCAGCTCGTACGGCTGATGCGCAGCGGCGAGCCCGTGAAAATGTCCAAGCGCTCCGGCGATTTCGTGACGCTGCGCGAGGTCGTCGACGAAGTTGGCGTCGACGCCGTCCGCTTCATGATGCTCTATCGCAAGAATGACGCGCCGCTCGACTTCGATCTCGCCAAGGTCGTCGAGCAATCCAAGGACAATCCTGTCTTCTACGTCCAATATGCGCATGCGCGCGGCAAGTCTGTGCTGCGCCAAGCCCAGGCCGCCTTCCCGGCCATGGACTTGAGCCCAGCAGCTTTATGCGCCGCGCCGCTCGAGCTGCTCAAAGACGAGGGCGAGATTGGCTTGGCGCGAGAAATCGCGCAATACCCGCGTGTCGTGGCCGCGAGCGCGAGCGCGCACGAACCGCACAGGATCGCTTTTTATCTTTACGGGCTCGCGAGCTGCTTTCATGCTCATTGGAATCGGGGCAAAGATTGGCCACAATTACGCTTTGTTAATCTAAGCGAGAGAGATTTAACGAGCGCACGCCTCGCTCTGGTGGTCTCATTGACCGCCGTGCTCGCGTCAGGCTTGGCGCTCTTGGGCGTGAACGCGCCTGACGAAATGCGCTGAACGCGCTCGATCCCTCCGGCGTTCGGGATCGGCGGCGCGGCCGTGGGTCTTCAGAGCGTCCCGGTTGAGAAGCGAGGCGGTTCATGCGTGAAGCGACAAAGAGAGGCGCACCGATCGAGATCGAGGAGTTCGAGCGGCGCCTGCGCGACCAGGAAGCACAACGCGCTTCCCTGGGAGACCCGCTGCGCGAGCTCGCTCGTCTGATGCAGGAGCAAGAGCACGACGATCTGTCGCAACGCTATGGGCGGATCTTCAACGACCATCGCCAGCCTGGCGAGGAGGCGGGACCCGACTGGGGGTATCATCCCGACGCCACGCAAGGTCCTCTGAGCGCGGCTCCGGAACAGCACTTCGCGCCGCATGCGCCGGCGCAGGAGCCGGACGATCACTTCCCCGAGGAAGATTTGCCGCCGCCGCTCCGGGGCTCTTTCTACGAAGAACCGGATCACGTCGCGCAGCCGCACGCGGGCTGGCGACGCCAGCCCGCGGCCCAGCCGAACTTTGACGCGCATCCCGAGGAAGACTTCTATCCCGAGGACTTCCAGCGGACCGATCACCATGCGCATGCGCATGGTGCGCAGGGGTCGGATCTTGCGTTCGAGCATGCGCAGTCTTTCGAGCATGCGCAGTCCGATGAATATTATTCGGCGGAACACGGCGCCTATGAAGACTTTCCCAACGAGCCCTACGACGAGGTCAGGAGCGAGGAGTCTGATGCAGGCCGGCGCGCTTTTCGCGTAAAGCCCTGGCACGGCGTCGCGGTCGCCTGCCTTGTCGGCGCTTTGGGCGTCGGCTGGGGCGTCGCCCGCATCAAGGGCGTCGCCGGATCTCGCGAGATCGCCACCATCGCCGCGCCTTCGGGACCGACGAAGGTCGCGCCGGCCGCCGACGCCAACCAAACCGCGAGAGAGGATGCGACCGTCCTCGACCGAGGGGAGGAGACGCCCGTGCGCGGGGTCGTGCCCCATCAGGAGGCGCCGGTCGAGCCCGTGGTGGAGCCGCCGCGCGAGCCGACGACCCAGAGCTTCCGCCGCGTCAAGACGGTGGCGATCAACGAGGACAGCGGGGTCAGCCCAGCCAAGGCGCCGGCGGCGGTCGAGCGCGCGGCCAATGACGCGCCCGCAACCTCGCCCGCAGCGTCGACGACGACGCCGCAGCTTGCCGCCCCGCCCGCAACGACCGCGCAGACGGCGCAAAAGCAACCGCCCAAGAAGAAGGTCGAGAAGGTCGCCACGCTGCCCGCGGAGCCGGTCAAGGCCGCCCCCGCGAAGGAAGAAGCCGCGCCGCCGGAGCAGGCGGCGGAAGCTCCCCCCGCAGGCTCCGCATTCGTCCAGTTCGGCGCCGCGCCTAACGAGAGCGAAGCGCGCTCGCTCGCCAAGAAGGTCGTGGACAAATATGGATCGCGTTTGGGCGGACATCGGCCCACCTGGAAATCCGCCGAGGTCGGCGACAAAACCGTCTACCGTGTTCGCGTCGGCGGCCTGAGCAAGGAAGCCGCGGCGAGCTTGTGCAAGGCCGTCAAGAACGACGGCGGCGATTGTTACGTTGCGAAGAACTGAGCCGGGCGCGGGCGCAGGCCCGCGCGCGCAAGCTCGGAGCCCGCGCCTTCGCCAAATATGATCAGCGGAGAATTCGACTCATGGCCCGCGCCTTCATCTGCGGATTGGCCGGCGCGCGGCTCGCGCCCGAGGAAAAGGCTTTCCTGCGCGATGCGCGCCCCTGGGGCGTGATCCTGTTTCGCAGAAATGTCGAATCCCGGTCGCAGCTGCGCGATCTCACCGACGTTCTGCGTGAGGCGCTCGGCGACGATCGACTTCCCATTCTCGTCGATCAGGAGGGCGGCCGCGTCCAAAGGCTCGCGCCGCCGGAGTGGCGCGCCTATCCGAGCGCCGCGTCCTACGAGCGGCTCGGCGCGGATCTGGAGACGGCGGCGCGCCTCGCCTTTTTGGGCGCGCGGCTCATGGCGCACGATCTCCGGGAGGTCGGGCTTACCATAGACTGCCTTCCTGTGCTCGACACGCCGCAGCGCGGAGCGCACCAGGTCATCGGCGATCGCGGCTATAGCGGCGATCCGGCCCGGGTGGCGCGCCTTGGCCGCGCAGCCGCGGACGGACTGCTCGCCAGCGGCGTTCTCCCGGTGATGAAGCACATCCCCGGCCACGGCCGCGCGGCGGCCGACAGCCATTTCGAGCTTCCGCGCGTCGCGGCCTCTCTGCAGGCCCTGCGCGACGCCGATTTCGCGCCCTTCGCAGCCAACGCCGATTTGCCGATCGCCATGACGGCCCATGTGGTCTTCGAGGCGATCGACCCCGAGCGGCCGGCAAGCCTGTCCCCCGAGGTGATCGGAAAAATCGTGCGCGCGGAAATCGGCTTCGACGGCTTGCTGATGACCGACGATCTCTCGATGCAGGCTTTGTCCGGGGATATTCGCGAGCGCGCCGAGAGCGCCTCAGCCGCCGGCTGCGATTTGGTCCTGCATTGCAACGGCGAGCTCTCTGAAGCCCGCCGCGTCGCCGAAGGCGCTCCGCTCCTTGCCGGCAAAAGCCTCGAGCGGGCCGATCGGGCGCTGAGGCTGCTCGAGCGCGTCGAAGCCTTTAATCCTGTGGACGGCGAAAGGGAATTCAACGCCGCCCTTGCGAGCGTGGCCTAAAAAGCACAATCTCGACCGCCCAAGCAGGGTTCCCAGGATCTGGGGCCGGGGTTTAACGAGAGCCCTGCTGAGAAAAGGATTTCCCATCAAGAATTCGTTGGCCCGCCAACAATCCTCGATGGATGCAACGGGGCGGATATGTCGGCGCAATGGGGCATAGAGCAGGCGGAGTCGCCCGAAAGGGACGAGAGCGAGCCCGCCTTCCTCGTCGACGTCGATGGCTTCGAGGGGCCGCTCGACCTTCTCCTCGAGCTGGCGCGTCGACAAAAGGTCGATCTCGCAAAGATCTCGATTCTCGCGCTCGCCGAGCAATATCTCGCTTTCGTCGAGGCGGCGCGACGGCTGCGGCTCGAGCTCGCCGCCGACTATCTGGTCATGGCCGCGTGGCTCGCTTTTCTGAAGTCGAGATTGCTGCTGCCAGAGCCGCCAAAGAGCGCGGAAGAGCCTTCGGCCGCCGATCTCGCGAGCGCGCTGGCCGAGCGTCTGCGCCGGCTCGAGGCGATTCGTCGCGCCGCCGCGGCCTTGGGACAGCGTGCGCGCCTCGGTCGCGACATGTTCCTGCGCGGGGCGGCCGAAGGCGTCGAGGTTTCCACGCGTCCCAAATTCGAGGCGAAACTCTACGACCTTCTCACGGCCTATGCGCGCCAGCGGCGGAAGACCGCCGTGACCCAGGTGACGCTGCAGCAACGCGCCGTCTGGTCGCTCGCCGAAGCGCGCGAGGCGCTGGAGCGGCTCGTCGGCGTGGCGCAAGAGTGGATGGCGCTCGACGACTATCTCTTCCAATTCTGTCTCGACGCGCCGACGGCGCGAACCGTGCGCGCCTCGGCCTTCTCGGCCTCGCTCGAAATGGCGCGTGAGGGCCGCATCCTCATCCGCCAGGACCGCGCTTTCGCGCCGCTCTGGGTGAAGCGCGGCGAACAACCTTCGCTCGCCGAGGCCGGCGTCTAGAGCATGTCCCGGAAAAGCGCGAAGCGGTCTTCCGGTCAATACATGCCCTAAGTTTTTGATTTGGGGCTTAGTCCTTTTCGATCGCGTGATTCCACGCAATCGGGACGCGCTCCTGGCGCGCTTATCTCTCGAACGGGATCGTTCGAGGCGCGCGCGAGATGCAAAAAGGAGAACGCTTTGGCGCAAGCCGCTGCAAAAATCGAACTCTTCGGACCGGCGAGCGATGAGGATCTCGCGGACGAGGCGTTGCGCCTGGCGGAAGCGGCGCGCGTCGCCGAAGCGCTGCTGTTTGCGGCCTCGGAGCCGCTAGACGAGGCGGAAATCGCGCGTCGTCTGCCCGAGGCGGTCACGGTTCACGCCGTCCTCGAGCAATTGCGCGCGGACTACGCCCAGCGCGGCGTCAACCTCGCCCGCGCCGGCCGCAAGTGGTTCTTCCGCACGGCGCCCGACCTCTCCTATGTGCTGGCGCGCGAGGAGGTCGAGCAAAAGAAGCTCTCGCGGGCCGCGATGGAGACGCTCGCGATCATCGCCTATCATCAGCCGACGACGCGCGCCGAGATCGAGGAATTGCGAGGCGTGGCCATCTCCAAGGGCACGATCGACGTGCTGCTGGAGACAGGCTGGGTGCGCCTGCGCGGCCGCCGCAAAGCGCCGGGCCGGCCGATAACCTACGGCACGACTGACCAGTTCCTCATGCATTTTGGTCTCGAGCAGATCGGTGATCTGCCCGGACTGGACGAATTGAAGCGGGACGGTCTCTTCGACGGACGTCTGCCCAAGGATTTTCGCATCCCCGCGCCGAGCGACGATCCCACGCTCCGGGAGGATGAGGAGCCGCTCGAGGAAAGCCTTCAGCCGCTCGAGATGGAGTTCGGGCTGGAGGAAGAAGAGGCGGAGCCGGCCGAGGAGAGCCCGTTGGAAGATTGATGGAGCGTGTCACGGAAGAGCGCGGAGCGGATTTCCAATCCGGACATGCTCAAGCTTCTGATTTGGACCGAGGGTCTGTCGTCGATCTCCCGCTCAGAAGCGTTCGTCGACGCCGACCCTGAAATCTTCGTGCGGCGTTTTCGCAAGATCGCGCACAAACCGCAGGGTGGTCATTTCAAAAGCCAGGTAGTTGAACAAGTTGAACAGCAGGAGCGCGCCCTGGACCGCCCAGAATTTCGGCGTGACGACCTCGGCCGATCGGCCGAAAATCTCGGCCGCGACCTGCGCGAAGAGAAGGGGCCAGCCGATGATCGAAATCCAGATGAAGAAGGACAGCGGTCGCCGGGAGAAGCCGATAAAGGCTGTGCGGAGGGGTCGATGCGCGCCGAGCGAGAGACAAGGTCGAATGATCGCCAGCGGCGCGAAGACGAGCGCGCGCAGCCACGGCACGAGCGCGCCGCCGAGGGGGATCCATTCTTTCGGCAGCTTGAGCACGAGCGCGGTCAAGCCTTCGCCCAGACCGAACATGATCAGCACGACGGCCGCGCCAATGGCCGCAGCCCATAATTCGCGGCGCCGATTGGCGGCGTAGCGGAAACGTCCGCGATCGCGATCGCGATCGAAAGGATGCAAAGCCGCCCATTGATGGACGCGTATCGCGATAAAGGCGAGAAGGCCGCCGCTGATCGCCTGCCACGTCGTCGTCAGCGCCTTGATCGTGCTCGTATCGAGCCTGAGCTGACGCCTCATCAGAAAATCCAGGCTCGGAGCAGCGGCGAAAATCAATAAAATGACGAAAGTTACGATCCAAAAGCGCAAGGGATAGCCAAAGCTGTCCTGCCAGCTCGACAGCCAGTTCTGCACAGGCCGCATCGGCGAGTCGATCGCCGTGTAGACGACAGCGCAGAGCAACCCGATCCAGAAAGCATAGACCGCGAGATCGACGACGTTGATCATGCCGCTTTCCGCTCTTACGGCGGCGATCGCCCGATGCGCGGACTTCGCGTCCCGGCGAGCGGATCGGCCAAATTTCACCGAGATCACGCTGCCTTCGGGCGGAATCGCCTGAGCGCAGAAAACGTGATCGATTCCAAAAGTTTAGAGCGCGATCTGTGCGAAAAAACGGTTTCCAATTTTTCGCATCGCGCTCTCATCGATGCCGCGATCGTTTAACGCAGGCGCGCGCATAAATCCAACGCCAAGAACACGCCCCGTAAGAACACGCCGGCGCCCGCACTGGCGGTTCCGCGTCCGAGGCGATAGAGCGAGGCGATGGACACGCCGCAAGACCCAGAGCCCAAAGCGCTCGCCTTCACGCCGCTCGTGGCGGACTCGCTCTGCGTCGAGCGGGGCCGGCGCCTCGTGCTCGAGAATGTGAGTTTCTCGCTGACGTCCGGCGAATCCTTGCGCGTCACGGGCCGCAATGGCGCGGGCAAGTCGACGTTGCTTCGCGCCCTCGCGGGGCTGTTGCCGATGCGATCCGGGCGAGTCCGGCTCGGCGTCGCCGAGGGTGAGGACACGCTCGTCGCGACGCATTATCTCGCCCATGCGGACGGCTTGCGCGGCGTGCTGACGGCGCTGGAGAATCTCCAATTCTGGCGGGCGCTTCTTTCCGCGCCGGCTTCCGCAGGCGGGCTTTCGCCCTCGGAGGCTTTGGCGCGCGTCGGCCTCGCCGCGCTCGCGGAAACGCCGATCGGCGTTCTTTCGGCCGGTCAAAAGCGCCGGATCGCCTTGGCCCGCCTTTTTGTCGCGCGCCGCCCCCTCTGGCTCCTGGACGAGCCGCTGACCGCGCTCGACTCGAAGGCGCGCGACCACTTCGCGCAGGCGATGCGCGAACATTGCCAAGAGGGCGGAATTCTCGTCGTCGCGACACATGACCCGCTCGGCTTCGAGACCACGCGCACGCTCGAGCTCGGCGCAGGAGGCCTGATATGAGTTCCGCCTTCGTCGCGTTGTTCCTGCGCGAGATGCGCATCGCCAAGCGGGTCGGCGGTTCCGCGTCGATGGGCGTGGCCTTCTTTCTGTGTCTCGTCGCGATCACGCCCTTCGCGGTCGGGCCGGATCCCAAGCTCCTCGCCCGCATCGGTCCGGCGATCTTATGGATTTCCGCCCTGCTCGCAACCTTGCTCGGACTGGATCGCCTTTTTCAGGCCGACGCCGAGGAAGGCTCGCTCGATCAGCTCCATCTCGCGAGCCTGCCGCTCGAGCTCACCGTCATCGCCAAATGCGCGGCGCATTGGGTCAGCGCCGAGTTGCCCCTCGTTCTCGCAGCGCCCTTTCTCGGGCTGATGCTCGATCAAGAGGCGGCGGCGCTGCTCGCGGTGACGGCGAGCCTGCTCATCGGCTCGCCCGCCCTCACGCTGATCGGCGCGATGGGCGCCGCCGCCACGGTGAGCGTGCGGCGCGGCGGACTGTTGATGGCGCTGCTCGTGCTGCCCCTGGCCATCCCGGTGCTGATCTTCGGCGTTTCGGCCGCAAGCGCCGCGATGACCGCCGATGCGCCGCTCGTCGCGCCTTTCGCGATCCTGGCGGCGCTGGCGCTCGCGGCGCTGGCGCTGTGCCCCTTCGCCGCGGCGTCGCTGCTGCGACAGATGTGAGCGGCGGCAGGCGGGTTAAGGGCCATGCTGCGGTCTTAATGTTCTGATTACCCTCAAGGTTGGAATTTCGCCGGCCAGGGCGCCGAAGGTGTTACCCTTAGCCGCTTAGAGCATGTTCCGGAGAAGTGCGAAGCGGTTTTCCGGTCAGGACATGCTCTAAGCTTTTGATTTGGCGCGATTCCTTGTCGCTCGAACGATTCCGTTCGAGCGGGAAACGCGCTAGAGAACGCCGTCCGGCGATGGACGCCGGCCAACGCCGATCGCGGAGCCGCCATGTTTCTTCCCCTCCATAAACGGGCGATTGCGCTTCTTTCCGCTGCGCTCGGCGCCGGCGCGCTCGCCGGTTGCGAGGAAACAGGCCTCGCCAATCGCGGCGCGGCCCCGATCCCGGCCGAAACGCTGGCGTTGATGGAGGAGGTCGGCGTCTCCAAGGACGCCCCGACGCTCATCCGAGCCTATAAGAAGGAGGCGGAGCTCGAGGTCTGGAAGAAGAAGCCGGACGGGCGTTACGCCAGGCTCAAGACCTATCCGATGTGCCGGTGGTCGGGCCAGCTCGGCCCGAAAATGCGCGAGGGAGATCGCCAAGTTCCGGAAGGATTCTACGCCATCGCGCCCGGCCAGCTCAACCCGAACTCCAGCTATTACCTTTCCTTCAACGTCGGCTATCCCAACGCCTATGACCGCGCGCATGGCGCGACGGGCGGCACGATCATGGTGCACGGCGCCTGTTCGTCGGCTGGCTGCTTCTCGATGACCGATCGGCAGATCGCCGAGATCTACGCCATCGTGCGCACCTCGCTCAGCAATGGGCAGCACGCGGTGCAGATGCAGTCCTATCCTTTCCGGATGACCGCGGAAAATCTGGCGAAGCACCGGCTCGATCCGCATCTTGCCTTCTGGCGGCAGCTCAAGGAAGGCTCCGATCACTTCGAGACCACGATGCAGGAGCCTTCCGTCGGCGTCTGCGGCGGGCGCTATGTCTTCAACGCGCAAGCCGTGAACGGGCGGGCGCTCGACCCTGAAGCCGCTTGTCCGCCGCTCGCCGTCGATCCGCAAACCGCCTCGCTCGTCGCCGAAAAGCAGCGCAAGGACGAAACGCGAATCGCAGAGCTCTCCAAGGACGTGCAGCCCGTTCGCCTTGTCTATCAGGATGGGGGCCAGCATCCGAGCTTCGCGTCGCGCATCGCCGAGGTCAGCCGCCCGGAGACTCTCGTGCCGCCGGCCGAGATCGCGGTCGAGGACAAGGGAGGCCGGGCGGGCAAGAAGGGCGCACGCCTCGCCGCGCGCGGGGCCGGCGGCGGCTCTGGCGCGAAGGAGGGCGCCGTTGCGGAAGACGGCGCAGCGCGCGGCTGGATGGCGTTGCACGGGCAGAGCGACGCCCAGCCCACCGGATCGATCCCGAAATAGCTCCTCTTCGCGGATGGGGGGAGAGTCGCGCGCGAGTTGGACACCGGCGGGCGCGCCTGTATAAGCCTGCGAACTTTCAGCCGCGACGCGGCTCGCGCCCCAGGGCGCCGAGCCCGAGACCGCGCTCCTTGGGAATAGCCGATGCTTGAAAAGCTCGTGGCGTATTGCGTGCGTTGGCCGTGGCTCGTCGTGGCCGTAACGCTCGCGCTCACGGCCGGCGGCGTTTATCTCACCGCGACGCGCTTTGCGATCGACACCGACACGAACCATCTATTTTCCAAAGACATTCCCTGGCGCGAGAATGAGATCGAGCTCTACCGGAACTTTCCGCAGCTCGACAAGCAGATCGTCGCGGTCATCGACGGCAAAACCGCGGAAGAGGCCGAGGATGCGGCCAAGCGCCTCAACGCAGCGCTCGCCGGGGCGCCTCTGATCCGGCGCAGCTGGCTGCCGGAGGACGAGGCCTTCTTCAAAGCTCACGGCCTCCTTTATCTCGACTCGGCCGAGGTTCAGAAGATCACCGCAAGTCTCATCGCCCAGCGCGCGGTGCTTCAGCCGCTCGCTCAGGATCCGACCCTGCGCGGATTGACGGCGACGCTCATCGACAACATGCGCGAGGTCGGCGACAGCAAGCGCGGGATGGAGCTCTATGTTTCGGGGCTGAAACAGATCACCGCGGTCCTCGACAAGACGCTCGCCGGAGAGCCAGCCAAGCTCGATTGGGAAAAGTTGCTCGGCGACCAATCGTCCGGCGAGGGCGCCGCGCCAAAGACCGAGGCTCCGAAGAAGGTCGAGCCCGCGGATCTGCGCCGCATCGTTTTGATCAATCCGGTTATCAACTACTCGGAACTGCAGCCGGGCGCCGAGGCGATCGCTTTTGTGCGGAAGACCGCCGCCGCTCTCGGGCTCAACGCTGAGCACTGCGTCACGCTGCGTCTTACGGGACTGGTGCCGCTGGAGGACGACGAGTTCGCGACGATCTCGGAGAACATGGGCGTCAATCTCACCGGAACGGTGGCTATCGTCGCGCTGATCCTTCTCGCGGCGTTGCGCTCGCCCAAGCTCATCTTCGCCGTGCTCGCCACCTTGCTTGCGGGCCTTGCGATGACAGCGGGCCTCGGCATTTTGCTGATCGGCCGCTTCAATATGCTTTCGGTCGCCTTCGCCGCGCTCTTCATCGGGCTGGGCGTCGATTTCGGCATTCAGTTCGCGACGCGTTACCGCGACGAGCGCCACAAGATTTTTGGCAGGGGCGACAGCGTCGATGGGGCGCTAAGCGCTGCGGCGCGGAGCATCGGCGGCTCGCTGACGCTTGCCGCAGTCTCCCTTCTGGCCGGTTTCTTCTGCTTTCTGCCGACCGACTTTAGCGGCGTTGGAGAACTTGGGCTCATCTCCGGCTTCGGCATGATCATCGCGTATCTCGCGACGCTGACCTTTCTGCCGGCTGTGATCAAGCTTTTGAGGCCGAAACCGGAAGAGTTACCGGTGGAGACCGCCTCGCTCGCCGGCGTCGATCATTGGATCGCTCGCCATCGCGCGCTGGTGATCGTTTCGGCGATCGCCGTCACGCTCGCGGGGGCGACCTTCCTTCGTCATTTGACGTTCGACTCCAATCCGATGAACCTTCGGAACGCCAAGGTGGAGTCGGTCGCGACCTTTCTCGATCTCGCGAAAAATCCTCAGACGGCGCCGAACACGATCGAGATCATCCAGCCTTCACTTGAAGCGGCGCGCGACGTCGCGGCCCAAGCCGCGAGCCTTCCGGAGGTCGATCATATCGTCGACGTCGACTCTCTGATCCCCAAGAACCAGGAAGAGAAGCTGCGGCTCATCGAGCACGCCGCCCGACAGTTGCGCGACACGCTCGCGCCGAAGCAGAAACCCGCGCCGACCGACGCCGAAACCGTGAAGGCGTTGGAGACGGCCTCGATGCTGATGAGTGGGCAAATGGATCCGCGGGCGATGGCGGCGGCGGGGATGGACCCGCGCGCGGCGGCCCAGGCGGCCGCTGCCGCTGGCCTCGATCCGCGCGCCGCAAAGCAAAGGCGCCGCGGCGGCCGTCAGGACCGAGGCGCGGCGGTTCCGCCAAACCCCGGCCCGGGGGCTATTCCCCAGCCCGCGCCTCCCCCGGAAGTCGCAAGCTTCGCCAAGGCGCTGGCGGCGCTCGCCAAAGCCGACCCGGCGACGCGCGAGCGCGCGCAGCAGGCGGTGTTCTCCGATTTCGAGCGCCTGCTTAAGGATCTGCGCGTCCAACTCGACGCACATGCCGTGACGGAGAACTCGCTGCCCGATCGCATATTGCGCGACTGGGTGTCCGAAGAGGGGCAATATCGCATCGAGGTGTTTCCGAAGGGGGACAGCAACGACAGCAAGGTCATGACCACCTTCGCCGAAGCCTTGAGGCGTATCGCGCCCGACGCGAGCGGGCCGCCGATCGTCGTCGCGCAGGCCGGGGTGACGGTCGTGGACGCCTTCAAGCGGGCGGGCCTTTACGCATTCAGCGCAATCTTCTTGATTCTCGTCGTGGCGCTGCGCAATCCCTGGCACGTCGCGCTCACGCTCGGCCCGCTGGTTCTTGCGGGCGTTTTGAGCCTCGAGACCGCCGACGCGCTCGGCATGTCGCTGAACTTTGCGAACATCATCGCCTTGCCGTTGATGTTGGCGGTCGGCGTCGCCTTTCACATTTATTACGTCATCGCCTGGCGCAAAGGCATTTCCGACATGCTCGCCTCGAGCCTCACCCGCGCGATCTTCTTTTCCTCCCTCACGACGGGAACGGCCTTCGGCAGCCTGATGCTTTCGTCCCATCCCGGGACGGCGAGCATGGGCAAGCTTCTGGCGATTTCGTTGTTCTTCACGCTGGTTGCGGCTTTCTTCGTGGTGCCGGCCTTCCTCGGGCCGCCGCGTCGCAAGGCGAAAGAGGATGCGACGCAGCCCGGCTGATCTTCGCACTGCAGCAAGAATGTGATAGGAGATTGGCTCCATGAAGCATGGACGGCTCGCCCTCGTCGCTCTCGCCCTCCTCGTAGGAAGTCCCTCGCTCGCGACGGAGCCGCCGATCTATGGCGTCTGGCTGCGTGACGAGCACGAAGAGCGGCTGGAGTTTTACGACTGCGACGGAAAGCTTTGCGCCCGCGAGGACAATGTCGTCTCGATTTATGGCGGTCCGCCAAAGATCATTCTTCGATCTGCCGTCAAGGCTGGCGCCAATCAGTGGAAGGGCGAGCTGTTCAACCCCGAGAACGGCAAGACCTACAGCGGTAAGATTCAATACAACCCGCCCAATCAGCTGACGCTGACGGGATGCCTGATCGCCTTCCTCTGCCAGAGCGAAACCTGGACGCGCTCGGATAAGACGCCGGCAAACAGCCCGGCGCCGACGCCGTTGCACGGCCCCGCGGCGCCGACGGCAGCGCACGGCAAGCCCAAATAGGCTCTATGTCGAAGTAGGCGCTAAGCCCAAGTGGCCAGGCTCTCGCGCGGCTTGTCTAGCGAACAGCCGGTTTCGACTTTTCGCGTCGCGCTTTAGCGGGTTTCCTGCTCGAACAGAATCGTTCGAGCGATAAGGAATCGCGCCAAGTCAAAAAGTTAGAGCATGTCTTGATCGGAAAACCGCTTCGCACTTTTCCGTGACATGCTCGAGCGATCAGGCGAGGCCGTCCGCGGAGCCTTCGGATGGCGCGAAGAACAGCCGCAAAACCTGCGGATCGCCGCTGTCCTCTACGGGAATATGCCAGAATTTCGAATCCATGAGCGGAAAGCGCTCGAATGGCACGTGAATCTCGCATAGGCGAGATTTATGGCGAAGGCCGCGCGCCATCGCTCGATCAAGAATATCGAGGAGTTCCTCCTGGCGATCTGGGGCTGCGGCGACTGTCAGCATCGTTTGATTGGCCAACGGAAAAGCGCGATCGAACATTTGCTCGCATTGGGATGACGCCATTTTCTTCCCCCAGAGCCACAATGGAACGAACTCTTTTACCTCACCCCGACCTTGGTCGCACCAACGCCTGAAAACTGGGGGCTGAAGAAAGCGCCCCTGAATTCACACGGCAATTGGATCGCCGACTGACCTCACTGGAGTTCCGTCTCCGGTCGAACGAGTGGGTTTGATTCAGACGGCAGGAAAACGACTATTCGAAGGCAGGCGCTCTTTCTTCATTCTCGTTCGCCGTCAGTTAGACGTCGGCGCCTGTTGGTGACCGCCACCGTGAAGGCGGTTCTCCTGAGGCGATATTTGAAGAAGGGCGCTGCCGGCAATGGCGAAGACATAATCGATTTCGCCGCCGTCACAAGGGGTCCGGCAAGCTCGCAAACAACGAGGCCAACCCGGGCCGGCTTTTCGAGCCGCTCAGGTCACACGATGAGGCCGCGGTATTTTATTGCGATGAGCACGATTAGCATCGCGACGAAGCTCACCACGCCTTCGCCCGCTTTCGGGCCCGACGCGGGAAGAAGGATCAAAGTCTGCGACTTGCTTGTGTTAGCGGCGCGGGACGCTTCAACGGCGGAGGCTGAGGTCTGCGGAAGCGGGGAAGGACCGAGCGAGTCATTCGCAGATGTTTCCAGAGTTCTGACTGTGCTCCCAATCGTTGCGTTATCGCCACCGCTGATGTGATTCGCCTGGGCTTGCGCGGATGCTGCGCCCCCCGAGAGGATGAACGCGGCCACGCAAAGCCGAGCGACCCTTTTATACATAGCCGCACTCCCTAGAGATGACCTGAATAGATCCTGGGCGACCCCCAGCTTCGGCAGGGTTAGCCGATGCCGTGTCACAGCCAGAACGCGTGGCAATGCGTTCATTTTGGAGTCGCGCGCCCTGAATGTAAATCGAGCCCGCCCGCGAATGGCTAAAAATTTCCCTGGTGTTGCAAATTTACCACACCGGCTTCACCTGCGCCTCGTTTTCGCTGCTTGAGTGGAATCGCTCAAACACAGACAGCGTTATCGATTCCAAAGTTTTAAAGCGCGATTGGGGCGAAAAACAGATTTCCACTTTTTCGCATCGCGCCCAAAGCATGTCCCGGAAAAATGCGAAGCAGTTTCTCGGTCAGGACATGCTCTAAGTTTTTGATCTCGAGCCTAGTCCCTTTCGATCGCGTGATTCCGCGCGATCGGAACGCGCGCCCGCGCGGGTTTCCAGGTCGGCGCTCACAGTCGAGAGGCCGAGGCCCGCAGAGCCGAGGCGCAGAGGCTCGCCAAGGAGCAATTGGCCGATTGGCGTCGGCGTCAGGCGCGTTGGGCGGCAACAGAGCGCTCCGGAGAAAGAACGCGCATCGCCAAGCTTCACGAGGAATTTCGTCGCGGCTGCCCGCCCGCGCAAGACAGGCGCCGCGACGATTGGCTTGGGACCGATGACGAATGCGCGGCCATCCTCAATGAAAAGCGCATCGGCCGCTGGCGTTGGGGCGGCGCGGAGACTCGCTGTTCGGAAGAG
This sequence comes from Methylocystis bryophila, assembly GCF_027925445.1. NCBI lineage: Bacteria > Pseudomonadati > Pseudomonadota > Alphaproteobacteria > Hyphomicrobiales > Methylocystaceae > Methylocystis > Methylocystis bryophila. Next base: position 4,500,902 of record NZ_AP027149.1, on the reverse strand, counting down.
ATGCTGAGGATCCTAAGCGATGTCGCGGCGAAGGGCCGCTAAGCAGCCATTGCATCGAGAAGAACGAGGGTAAGATGAAGAAGCTCGGTCGACAGGCGGCCATTGGCCTCGATGATGATCTGCTGTCCTGGTATGTGGTCGAAGTTCGCAACGGCCGCGAGGGGCATGTCTGCCGAACGCTGCTTGCCTCAGGACTTACGGCCTGGCGGCCGGTGAGGAGCATCAAGCAAATAGTTCGGGAGCGCGGAAAAGCGCCGAGGGCGCAGACGCGCCGTGTCTCACGCTTTGGGAGCTATGTGTTCCTCCAGGCCGAACGCCGGCTCATGGAGGAAGGATGGCTGCTCTCAGAGGTTTTGAACCTCGCTGACGTGCTGCTCGTTGTGCGAGAGGCCGGGAGCCGGAAAGCGGCGGCGATGCCGCGAGGTCTTGTCGAATTTTATCGAAATTCACAGCCCGCCGAGCGCGATGCAGATTGCCCGAAAATCTCCGAAGGTTGTAAGGTTCGCATCTTGGTCGGACCCGCAAGCGGACGCGAAGGAATCGTCGCGAGAGTTGACCGCGAGCGCGTTCTGCGCCTAACTTTGCTCGATCCTGAAGGGGGGCCGACCCCGGCGACGATCATTTGCGAAGTCGGCCACGTCGATCTGCTGGAGTTGTGCCGACGGCCCCCGACGCAGACGACGTCTCACAAAGCCGCTTGAGACCTTGATGGCTCGCGGCGAAGTGCGAAGCCATACCAAAATAGGAAGCGCTCTCGCCGATGCGTAGAGCGCATCGCGGCGCGCTTCGGGCGGCGCGCGCCTTCGCGATTCGCAACGTCGCGAAAAATCAAGAAAAGCCGGTTGTTCGGCCCAGTGCCGGCCTCGCAATCGCCCATCAGACTCCCCGTGGAAAGAACGCAACCAGAGCATAGCTCTAAACAGAGGAGCAAGGCGCATGACTCATTTTTCCCTCCCCCGAACGGGCTCGATCCGCATGAAAAAAGCGGCGCTTGCCTCCATGCTCGCGATCTTTGGGGTGACGCTGACGTCCCTCCCTTCCTCAGCAGCTGAGGAGAGCGAAAGACTACATTCCGGTAATGGCGGCTGGTCGAATTATCCGCAGGACCCCAGTTATTTCCCGACTGTTCTGTGGCTGCAGGACCTGCGCACGACGATCCCCGGTTACTCTTCATTCCTGGCGGCCATGAAGGGCACGGGGATGAATACGCTTTTGGACCTGAATGGCTATACGGGCGGACTGTGGTGGCCGTCGAGCTTCGGCGTGGACAACACCGGCTTCTTCGCCCAAATCGCCGCCGCGGGAATCTACCTCATTCCGCAGGTCAACTCGGCGACGAACCTACCGGGTTGCTCCGGCGGTTGCATCGGCAACCTCAGCCCCAACAACACGGATGTGAACTCGGTCGCGTCCTATCAAGCGCTCATCGCAAACACAGGGCTCAAGTCAACGATCATCGGCTATGTCATGGGCGACGAGCCTCAGACCGGCTCCTGCACGCAATGGCCGATGAGCGGCATCCCGAACGAAGTCGCGAAATATCAGACCTATGATTCCACGCGTCCATTTTTCATGAACAGCACGGACTATGTTTTTAATTCAGGCTGGTGCTCTGGGACACTCAATCAGGATTTTATGAAAGCAGTGCCCATCGGATCGATGGACTCATATCCTCTCATCAACCCCTGGACCACCTCTAACGCCAAAGGCTCCGGAACGCCCGTCGACTCGCTTTGGATCCAGGGCTGGTCTGTCGCTCAAATGATCTCGCAGCGTGTTGCTGGCGCGCCCTTCTGGGCCTTCGTTGAGTCTGGGTCGGACGCGCTCGGCTTTGGTGGAAGCGGCAACGGCTTTACCTGCAACGCATCGACCAACAGCTGCACGAACGGATCGTGGACGATCTATCAGCGTGCTCCCGCCAATCTCGTCAACGCCGAGGTCTGGATGAGCATCATCAATGGCGCGACCGGCATCGAATATTTCTGCGAGGACACGACGGCCAGCTTTGCCTACTGCATGGGAGAAGGCGGGAGCGCCGGCGCGCTCGCGGGGCAGGCGAATGTCACCTACATGAACTCAAATCTCAAATCCTTCGCGCCGGTTCTCAACGCCGCGACGGTCGGCAGATGCACGATGAACACGGGCATGGCCTACGCCAATTACACCACGTCGTGCACAAATGGGATCCTGACTGTCTCGACGGGAACATCGACGGTTCCGGCGTCGGCGTTGGTCAAGAGCTATGGCGGCGCAACCTATCTCATCGCGCAGCCGGATCGTAACGGCACGGCGGCGTTCACCTTCACGCTGACGGGTCTTGCGGGCAAGACGGCGAAGGTGGTTTACGATAGCAACTCTCGCTATGACAGCACCCACACGAGCCTCAACTCGACTCACCCGGTGAATTCCTCAGCGCAATTTACTGACACGTTCGGCGCGAACGGTGACAACTATCAAGTCAAGATTTACAAAATCCAATGAGAGGTCTCGCGCGATCTCCATACCGCGAGGCTCCGCCCGTCCCCGTTTATAATGCAGGAGATCTATAGGGCGCCTTCAACCCGTCGCAGGCGACGGGCAATGGGCGGAGGGCGCTCGCCTGCGGAGGAGGAAATCAGCATGCAATTTTTTTTGTTGGCCCGTCACGCGCGCCTCGCGGTTCCCACCGCCCTCTCGGCGACCCTGCTTGCGACGCCTTTAGCGGCGCAGGGGCCGCAGCAAGCGTCGGTCACCATCAATCCCGCGCAAGTGGGGGCGACGCTCACGAATCAGATTCTCGGCGCCAACATGGGAAATTGGTTCGATCCCACGCGGCCGGGTCTGGCCTCCACCATGGCTGGAGTGGGCTTCACAACGACGCGCTGGCCCGGCGGCTCCAATAGCGATCTCTATCACCTGGCGACCAACAGCGATTGCTTCGGCGCTTACGTCAGTCCCAACGCAACCTTCGACAATTTCGTCAACGATATCGTCAAACCGGCCGGCCTCACGCTCGCGATCACGCTCAATTATGGCACGAACGCCGCCTGCACCGGCGGCGGCGATCCCAAGGAGGCGGCGGCGTGGGTCTCCTACGCCAAATCCAAGGGCTATGCGGTCAGCCATTGGACGATCGGCAACGAAGTTTACGGAACTTGGGAAAAGGATCTGCACGCCCTTCCCAACGACCCGACGACCTACGCCAATGCTGTGTCGACGGGCTTTTATCCTGCGATCAAGGCGGTCGACCCCAACGCGCAGGTTGGCGTCGTCGTCGACGCCGGCGACCGTTGGGGCGTCGCGAACTGGGATCAGATCGTGCTGTCCAAGGCGTCTTACGATTTCGTCGAGTACCACTGGTATGCGCAAGGGGCGGGCTATGAGAACGATTCCTATCTGATCTCCTCGACGCCGGCCCAGCTGGCGCAAAACATCGCGACGATCAGACAGGAGCTTGCGGCCGCCGGCAAGCCGAACACGCCGATCATCATCGGGGAGCTCGGCTCGGTGAACCAGAACCCCGGCAAGCAGTCGATGTCGATCACGCAGGCGCTCTTCGCAGGCGAGGTCCTGGGCGAGCTCATGCAGGCCGGCATTCCCACGGCGAATTGGTGGATCGCCCACGGCGACTGCCGCGATCCTTCTGGCGGGGGCAATTACGCGTCCTCGCTCTATGGCTGGCAGAATTTCGGGGGATATCAGATCATTTCCGACGGCTTGCCGACCTATGGCTGCGCCAATGCGCCGACAATCCCCCTCAACACTTTGTTGCCGACGGCGCAGGCCTTCAAGCTCGCCAGCCTCGTGGCCCGGAACGGCGAGCACATGCTCGGCTCGACCCTTGGCGGCGCGGGCGTGGCCAATCTGCGCGCCTACGCCATGACCAACCAGGGGGGGACCGCCGTCATGCTCTTCAACCTCAATCAGTCGAGCTCTTTGCAAGTGACGATCGGGGTGACGGGGGTCTCTCAATCGTCGGGCGTCACCGTCAGCAGTTACGACCGCGGGACCTATGATTGGTCGACGAGAAACATCTGGAGGGGCGTCACAACCAGCTCGCTTGGGGCGAAATCCCTCCCGCTCGCGCTGACCTTGACGCCCTGGAGCATGACCGTGGTGCAATTCAAGTAGCCGGCGCGATTCATATCCCTGTTCCGCCCCGCGCGCGCGAGAGCGGGAAGCGTGAGCCCCGGCGCCGGAGAGGCGGCCGGGGCTTTTTTCTGCGCTCGGGTTGTGGCCTCGGCCGGGATGCGCGCTGGCCGGCGAGGGGGAGAACTCGGGGCTTGACCGGAACGTTTGGCGAATCTCTCCATCCCGTTCCACGGGTTTTCCACGAGTCCGAGGCGCATGTTCTTGCGCCGTTCTGCATCGAGCTGCGCGGACGCTTTTGCGCGCGCTCGCAGAAACTATCTGTTTTTCATGGAGATGCCTGGTGCTGCAAGAGAGGATTGAACTCTCGACCTCTCCCTTACCAAGGGAGTGCTCTACCACTGAGCTACTGCAGCAGCATTTAGGCTTGCGGCTTGTGCCATAGGCGCGCATGGCAGGCAAGCCGGGGAGGGCGGCGAGGATAGCGAAATCCACGAGCCCGGGCTTCGCGGGGCTGCGAAGGCCCGCTGGCGCGCGACGAACTCCCGCGTCAAGCTAAGCAAATTGCAATTGCAATTATTACAACCACAGGTAGTATGAGCGTCGGTCGGAGACGGCTGGGCGCGCATGGCGATCCTGCTCGGCGCCCCCGGCTGAAACCACATTAAAGCCGCGTCGGTCGCAGGGCTCGCGCGCCCTGGGCGCACGGGTGACGGCGCGCGCACGGGAAGGAGGTCGCCATGACGGAATCTTATCTCACCGACGATCGCTGGGCGCTGGTTGCGTCCCGCGTGCCCGGCAAAGACGGCGACCCCGGCCGTCATGGCCGCGACAATCGACTCTTTATCGAAGCCGTCTTCTGGATCGTGCGCACCGGCTCCCCTTGGCGCAGCCTCCCGCCGCAATTCGGCAAATGGTCCACCAACTACACCCGTTTCCGCCGCTGGACGCAAAAGCAGCTCTGGCCCGTCGTGCTGAACGCGCTGGCGGCCGACGAAACCTGCGAGTTCTTTTATGAGGAGGGCGTTATCCGCCATGCGCCGCTGCGCCGGCTCATCGCCCAGGACGCTGGGTCAACGATCGAAAAGGCGGCTTGAGGACTTCGATCGGCTGCGCCGGCGCAACTTCACGCCGTCGCGCCGGCGAGCGCTCGAAATCACGCTGAATCAAAAAGCCGAAGCGAATTTTGCTCGCCCGGGCCAGTCAATTTCTGTGCAATCCGCTCTCGCGCCTTCGAAATGCTCGGATTTGAGCGCGCTTGTCGGGTCGGCCGAGCCGGCAAGCGACTCGTGGTTCTTCCCTCGCCATGTCGTAGCCTCTGCGAGGCCGCGCGAGTCCCGCGCCTCGCTGGCGAAGATTCGCTCCGAACGGCGCAAGCCCCGCGCAGGCCTTCCTTGCATGCTGCATGCGACGCCGGCCTTCTGCTTGCCGGGGTGGACAAAGCTTGGCGCACGTGGTTTGGCTAGAATCATCGGCTTCGCTTCCCAAAAGAGCGCGCCGGTCTCGCCGCAACGAAGAGGCCATGCTCCGTCCTGCTCTCGCCGCTGTCACCGTCTTGTCTTGCGCTTGCGCTTTTGACGCCGCGCGCGCCGATTTCCGACTGTGCAACAAGACGTCCGGGCGTGTGAGCGTCGCGCTTGCCTATACGGACGGGCGCAACTGGTTCATCGAGGGCTGGTGGAATCTGCGGCCGACGGCCTGTGAAAACCTGCTGCGTGGACCGCTCGCCGCGCAGTATTACTACGTTTACGCGATGGACGAGCGCGGCGGCGAATGGAAAGGCAAGTCCTTCATGTGCACGCGCGATCGCGAGTTCAAGATCGAAGGCCGCGAGGATTGCTTCGCGCGCGGTTTCGATCGCACGGGTTTTTTCGAGGTCGACACGGGTCACGATGCACGCAGCTGGACGGTGGAGCTGACGGATCCCGCGCAAGCGGTTCCCCACGCGCCCGCCGTCGAGCGCTAGCTCCTCTTCCCTGACTTCCTCACGAAAGGGATAAATCATTCCATGAGAAGGCTGCGGCGCGTGAAGATCATCGCCACTTTGGGGCCGGCAAGCGTCGACCGTGCGGTCGTCGCCTCGCTCGCCGCCGCCGGCGCCGACCTCTTCCGCATCAACATGAGCCACACGGATCACGCCTCGCTCGCCAATTACGTGCGAATGATCCGCGAGATCGAAGTCGAGCTGTCGCGCTCGATCGGCGTGCTGGTCGATCTGCAGGGGCCGAAGCTCCGCATCGGCGCTTTTGCCGAAGGCTCGGCGCATCTGCGCAAGGGCGACGCCTTGCTCTTCGATCTCGATCCGACTCCGGGAGACGCCAATCGCGTCTGCTTGCCGCATCCCGAGATCGTGGCCGCGCTGAACGTCGGCCACACGGTGCTCATCGACGACGGCAGGGTGCGGCTCAAGGTCGTCGAGGCCATGCAGGACCAAGTCCGAGCCGTCGTCGAGGTTGCCGGCCGCATCTCCAATCGCAAAGGCGTGAGCCTGCCCGACACCGACATTCCGATCACCTCGATGACGAGCAAGGATCACGCCGATCTCGTCGCGGCGCTGGCGGAGGGCGCCGATTGGATTGCGATTTCCTTCGTCCAGCGTCCCGAGGACGTGGTCGAAGTGAAGCAGATCGTGCAGGGCCGCGCGCTGGTGATGGCCAAGATCGAAAAGCCGCAGGCCATTGCGCGACTCGACGAGGTGATCGAGGTCTCCGACGCGCTGATGGTCGCACGCGGCGATCTGGGCGTCGAAATGCCGCTGGAGAGGGTGCCGGGGCTGCAGAAGCGCATCAATCGCGCGGCCCGTCGCGTCGGCAAGCCCGTGGTCGTCGCCACGCAAATGCTCGAGTCGATGATTCTCTCGCCGCTCCCCACCCGGGCGGAGGTGTCCGACGTCGCGACCGCCGTCTATGAGGGCGCCGACGCCGTCATGCTCTCGGCCGAGAGCGCTGCGGGCCAATATCCGCGAGAGGCCGTGGCGACGATGAGCCGCATCGCGGAGGAGGTCGAAACCGATACGGTCTATCGCGCGATCGTCAACGCCCAGCGCGCCGAGCCGCCCAACCCCACGGTCGCCGATGCGATCGCGGCCGCCGCGCGCGACGTCGCGCAGACGATCGGCGTGAAGGCGATCTGCGCCTGGACCGACTCCGGCGCGACCGCTCTGCGCATCGCGCGCGAAAGGCCCGCTTCGCCGATTCTCGCGCTCACGCCGAAGCGAGACACGGCCCGACGCCTCGCGCTCGTCTGGGGCGTGCATGCGTTGCAGACGCCGGATCCTTCGAGCGTCGAGGATATGGTGCATCGCGCCTGCAGCTCGGCGCAGAGCCAAGGCTTCGGCGAGGAAGGAGACCGTGTCGCGATCGTCGCCGGCATGCCCTTCGGCTCGCCGGGCGCGACCAATATGATCCGCATCGCGACGGTTGGCGAGTAAAGCTCGCTCGAATCTGCGGCGTTCCAAAACGAAAAAGGCCCTGCGAGCAGGACCTTTCTCCCGGCGGGTCTCAAATCGGGCGCGACTTACCACTCAACCCACTGGTCGCCTTGCCAATATCCACGGCCGCCGTGCTCGCGCCAGACATAGTGTTCACGCGGTCCCCATCGCCACGCGTCGGGGTGGACGACGACCCCCGATTGGGCCGGGAATTCGTATCTTTCGCTCCTGTGCCAACAATCGACGCCCGAGCACACGATTGCAGCCTGCGAGCTTTCAACAGAGGCGACGAGAGCTGCGGCGGCGACGGCGCCTGCTAGAACGAGTCTCGTTGCGGAACTCCTGTTCTGATGTCTTGCGGCAACAACCGGGCTCCTTGCCCTTTGTTCCGGCGAACCATCAATGAAATCCAGGTCACACGCCCGCGCATGCGTTCGTCGCCTATAGGGGAAATGTGATCAATTCCGAAAAGGTGGAACGCGCCTTATGCGCAGCCTCCACCTTCTTGCAGCGCGCTCGCCTGATCAGATTTCGCGCCAGAGGGGGAACAAGCAATAAAATGCGCTTCCGCTAAATTCAGTGCGGCTTAGACCAGATCATCGCCATGATGATGATGGTCGTGACCATGGCCGTCGTCGCCTTCGGAACTGGATTCGAGATTGGCGGGAACCACGACGAGCTGCCCATAACGCACCCCGCGTTCGCCGATGACGTGCTGCGCGAAATGCTCCACCTCGGCCTTTTGGCCGCGCAGGAGCGAGACCTCGAGGCAGCTTTCCGCGTCGATATGCACGTGCAAGGTCGCGATCGACATGTCGGCGTGGCTGTGATGATCGCTCAACAGGCGCTTCGAGAGCTGGCGAGTCTCGTGGTCATAGACATAGACGAGCGCGGCCATGCAGGCGCGCTCGCCGTCGTCGTTCTCGGGCTGAAGCAAGAGGCCGGCGCGCACGAGGTCGCGAACGGCCTCGGAGCGATTGCGATGGCCCGAGGCCGCCATGTAGCGGTCGAGGCTCTCCATCAGCTCTTCGTCGATCGTCATCGTCACGCGCTGCATCGTGCGGCGTCTCCCAAAGAGCGGCGGGCGCTTCGCTTGTCATAGACCTCGGCGGGGAGCGCCGCAACGCCTAGGGCGGCCTTGCCGGGCGGCGCGCCTTCGGGTAAGCGCCCTTACGCTAGAGTTGAGGTTCGCAGGAGTTAAGAGCATGAAAAGCTTCCTGGCGAGGTTGGCGGCGTTCGCGCTTCTCGCTGTCCTTGGCGCGCTCCCCGCGCAGGCGCACACGCCGGACATCTCGACCGCCAAGATCCAAGCCAAGGACAAGGGCTTTGTCGTGGACGTCGGATTCCTTGCGACCGACCTCGAGCGGATGTTCCAGGAGTCCATGGCCGAGCGCAAGGACGCGGACCTCTCTCAGCCCGGCGTTCTCGAGGAGGAGATCGGCAAATTCGTGGAGCGCCGCGTCACGATGCGGAACGCGGCCGGAGAGGCCTGCCCCGGCTCTGTCGAGCATGCGGGCGAGGACCCGACCAATCAGGATAGCGCGCTCGTCGTGCTGCGGTTCGACTGCGAGGGGCTCGTCGCCTTTGACGCGACGAAGCTCCTCAAGGCGCAGGGGCCGCGCGGCAAGGAGCTCGTCACGCTGCTGAGCGGCGCCAACGCCGGCGAGATCGTGCTCGACGGCGCGAGCCCACCGCTCGATCTGACGAAGCCGCTCGAGACGACCGCGCAGCTCATGCTGAAATTTGGCAAGGCCGGCATCGAGCACATTCTCACCGGCTACGACCACATCTGCTTTCTCATCGCCGTGATCCTGTGGGCGACGCGCGTCTGGCCGGTGGTCAAGGTCGTCACGGCCTTCACGATCTCGCACTCGATCACGCTGTCTCTGGCGGCGCTCGATGTCGTGAGCCTGCCGACGACCTTGACGGAATCGGCGATCGCGGCGTCCATCATCTTCGTCGCCGTCGAGAACTTCTTCTCGCGCAACATCGACAGACGCTGGATCGTCACTTTCATTTTCGGCTTCATCCACGGCTTCGGCTTCGCGAGCGGCTTGAAGGAGCTCAACGTGCAGAAGGCGACCATCGTGCCGGCCTTAGCGAGCTTCAATATCGGGGTGGAGATCGGCCAGATCGCCATCGTGCTCGTGCTGCTGCCGATCCTCCTCTATATCGACCACCACACCGGCAAGAAGCGTCACGAAAAGCTCGTCTACGCCATTTCGGGGGTGATCGCGCTCGCCGGGACCTACTGGCTGCTGCAACGGCTGGGGCTTATCCCCGGCTGAGGTCTATTCCCCGGCTGAGGTTTGGCGCGCGCAAAGACCCGCGGCTCCGCAACGGCTGAGGGGCCGCGTCGTCACAATTCTTCTACAATAGCTACATACGGAAGTTAGAGTCTTTCTTAAAGGCGAGCCTGCGATGGTGGTTGCGGGCCCACCGGCGGTTGGGCGCTTGCCCGCCGCGGGATCGACCCTTTCGACGGCGTAGGCGAAAGTCCGCCGTCCGACGCTCTCCCTCCCGCCCAGGCGGCCTTCCGCGCAAATCGCGGGTCGGCTCTCGGCTGGCGGCAGGCAAAGCGCCGAGAGGGGGGAAAGCTCTGACGAAAAACAGACTCGAACGAGACGACAGGGGAGGGATCGATGGAGTTGACGTCGGCGGATATCGGGAATGAGGTAACCAAAATCACGCTGTCGGGGCGTTTGGACATCGATGGCGCGCTCAAAATCGACGAGCCCTTCATGAACATCGTCAAGGAGAAGAAGTTCCTTGCGGTGGATCTGTCCGACGTGTCCTTCCTCGCCTCGCTTGGCATGCGGACGCTCGTCTCAGGCGCAAAGGCCTCGTGGGAGAAGGGCGGCAAAATGGTGCTGCTCACCCCTCAGCAGAACGTCGAAAAAGGTTTAAGAGCGGCCGCTATAGATACGATCATCCCAATCGTCCGCGACATGAGCGAGGCCGAGAGGGTCTTCGGCCTTTGATGCGGCGACAACGACGGAGCAGCGCGTGCATAGCGAGTGGCGCCGGGATTTTGCGGGCGCTATGAACGCGGTCAGCGGCGCCGTGGGATGGGTGGGTTCGATCGCCTCGGACCTGCATCTCCCCGACGAGAAGTCGTATGCGATGCAGGTCTGCCTCGAGGAGCTCATGGCCAATGTCGCAATGCACGGCCGTTCTACGGCGGCGCAAAACGGCCCGGACGAGAACGCGGATCCCCTCAAAGTCTCCGTTTCGGTAAATGTCTCGAGCGACAGAATCACGTTGACCGTCGAGGATAATGGGCGACCTTTCGACATCTCTTCCGCTCGACCCCGCGGGGTCGAGGGGGGGCTGGACGGCATCCGCCCCGGCGGCCTCGGCATCGGCGTGATCCGTAGCTTCGCCGACAACCTCAAATATTCCCGTACCGCGACAGGAAACTGTGTCATCGCTGAGTTTTTGCGTTAAATTGAAATTTCCGAAATTGAATCTCTAAGGAACCAGCTTGACGCACCAGGAGGAGCGCGGAGCGCGGCAGGCGGGAGAAGCGGTCCACGCAAAAGGGAGTTTGCCCCCTTTAGACTTCTTGCTAGAGATTCTCGCCGATCTTTCTCCGATCGACCTCCCATCGGGCGACGTCCTTTTACGTCAGGGAGAGGAAAGCGACTGCGCGTTCTACCTGGAAAGGGGCGCGCTGCAGGTCTATGCGGAGACGCGTTACGGACCGGTGCCGCTCGCGACCCTGGAGGCGCCGCGGCTTATCGGCGAGATCGGCGCTCTCGCGGGATTGGCGCGTATCGCAAGCGTCAAAGCGGCGAGCGCCGCACGGGTCTACCGCGTCGATCGCGTGCAGCTCTTGGAGCTTGGCCGCCGCTCCCCCGATTTCTTCGCCACCGTCGTTCGCCAGCTGGGCGGGCAGATCGACTCGGTCAACAAGGCGCTGGCTCTTTACTCCAATGCGCTTCAGGCGCTCGAAAGACGCGATTTCGACGTGGCGATCCTAGAGGATTTGACGCGCGCCTCGCCCCATCTCGCCGAGTTTTCCGCGGCGTTCCGCCGCTTCGCGGAGCACATTGTGCGCAACAAGCGGCGCCAGGAGGAAATGGCGAGCGCGGCGCTCATCCAGCGGTCGTTTCTCCCGGAAGATTCGAGGATCGACTTCGCTCGCGACGACCTGGAATTGCGCGCGCAAATGCGGCCTGCGCGCGAGGTCGGCGGCGACTTCTATGACTTCATTCCGCTCGATTCCGACCGGCTCGCCGTGGTCCTGGGCGATGTTTGCGGAAAGGGAATGCCGGCGAGTCTCTTCATGAGCGTCGTCGTGACCGTGCTCCGCATGTCCGCAAGGGAAGAGCAAAACGCGGCGGCTGCGATCGCGCGGGCGAATGCGTTGCTCTGCCGGGACAACAGCGCGTCCTTGTTCGCGACCTGCTTTTTTGCCGTCCTGCATCTCCGTGAAGGCGTTCTCGAATATTGCAATTGCGGGCACAACGCGCCGGTGCATCTTTCGTCGTCGGGGCAGGTGAGACGCTTGGAGACGACCGGTCTGCCGCTGGCGATGCTCGCGGATCGCCCGGCCGGCGCCGCTCGCGTTCCCTTCGCGCCGGGCGACACGCTCTTTATCTTTTCCGATGGGGTCACGGAGGCCATCAATCCCGCCGAGGAAGAATTCGGCGACGCTCTCCTCCTCGAAACTCTGATGGAGAATCGAGAAGGGACTGTGGCGGATTTCGTTTCGAGGGTTTTCGACGCGGTCGACGCCTTTGCCGGCGAGGAGCCGCAGGCCGACGACATCACCTGCATCGCCGTTCGGCGCCGCGTGAAACCAAACATTCTACCGGAAACCGCGATTAGCGACTCGAATTGACCGCAGGGCGACGAGCGGATGAGGTTTACGCCTTCTCGCTGCGATCGCCGCTCGGCCTTGGCCGCCCTCGCTCCTATGAGCTAAGCTTCAGGCAGAGCTTGTCGTCAGGCGACGCAAGCGCGATGCGAAAAGGTGGAAACCGGTTTTTCGCACCAATCGCGCTCTAAGCTTTTAGAATCGATCACGTTTTCTGCGTTCAGGCGATTCCGCCTGAACGCAGCGTGATCTAAGCGCGCCGGACAGCGCGCTGGAGCCTCGCCGCCATGGAGCATGACGCCAGGGCCGATCGAAAACAGCGGTCTCTTGAGGATGCGAGTCAAACGACGGCGCCGCCTCGAGGGCAGAACGACTTGGGCGTGAGTCGGGCCGAGGCTGGGGGCGCGCCCCGCTCGCTATTTGGCTCGTTCGAACAGAAGCATATCGCCCTCGGTCTTTCCACTGGCCTTCTCGCCGGCCTTCTCGCTCTCGTCGCTTCGGTCACCTCGACGCTCTTCATCTTTGCGGGCCCGCTGCAAGAGTCCTTCCCCGTGGGCTTGGCGATGACCCTGATGTCCTCGGTGATCTTCGGCGTCGTCAGTGCGGCGTCGGGCGCGCGGTCCTTCTCCATCCTGCGTACGCAGGAGGTCGCGATCGCCAATCTGGGCGTGATGGCGCTGGCGCTGCACGCCGCGATGAGGGACACGCACAGCCGTGAGGAGATCGAAGCCACGGTGATCGCGCTCTGCGCTCTCGGCGCAGCCTTCGTGGGGACAGGATTATATGCGATCGGCCGCTTTTCCTTGACGCGCTATCTGCGATTCGTGCCCGACTGCGTCGTGAGCGGCTATCTCGCCAGCGTCGGTTTCCTGCTTCTGAAAAGCGGCGTCCTGGCGCTCGCCGGCGCGGACGGTTTTCAGTCGACGGTGACGTCGCTTTCCAACCCGGACGCGGTCTCGCGGCTTTGCGGAGGAGGTTTTCTCGCCCTGCTGCTGCTCATCATCGAATCGAGATCGCGATCGCGCCTGGCTGCGCCGCTGCTGATCCTGGCTGCGATCGGATGCTTCCAGATCGTCATTCGCTGGAGCGGGCTCTCGATCGACTCGCTGGAGCGGCACGGCTGGGTGGTCGCCAACGCGCCGAAAGAACTGCAAAATCTGCCGCCTCTGGCGCCGGCGAGGCTGCGCGAGGTCGACTGGATCGCCTTGCTCGGCCAGGCGCCTTCCATGGTCTTCCTCGTGCTGACGAGCGCGTTGGGCGAGATGCTGGCTCTCTCCGGCATCGAACGCGTTTCGCCCAAAGCGCAGGACGTCGACGCGGAATTCAAGAACGCAGGCGCGGCAAATCTTCTCGTCGCGCCGCTTGGCGCCGTGCCGGGCTTTCACTCGACGGTCCACACGCTGCTCGCTTTGCGCTTTCGCGCCCCCCGAAGGATCGTCGCGGCGATGATCGCGCTTGTGTGCCTCCTGGCGCTCGTGAGCGGCAAGCCATTCCTGCAGCTCATGCCTTGGCCCCTTTTTGGCGGCATGCTGATCTGGATGGGCGTCGTCGGATTGAAGGATTGGTTTTTCCGAGGCCTCCTGGAGATGAAGAGCGCTCATGCGATCGTGAAAGCGCTTATCCTCTCCGTCGTCGTGGCGTTCGGCTTCTACCAGGGCATGGTTTTCGGCGCGCTCGCGGGGGCTTTCCTGTTCATCCTCGAATATGCGCGCACCGGGGTCGTGCGCCTGCAGATCAGCGGCCGCGAATATCACTCCTCTTTGACGCAGTTCGACGATCGGCGGCTCGCCGCGATCAAGGAGCTCGGCGACGCCATCGTTATCTTGAGATTGAAGGGTTACGTCTTCTTCGGATCGGCGCATGGCTTGCGCGAGCGCGTCCAAGACGCGTTGGCGAGCGATCGAAGGCTCGAATGCATCGTCATCGATTTCGAAGAGGTCGCCGGCGTGGACGGCGCCGCGGCGATGACGCTCGAAGCCATCGGACGCGACGCGCGGGCGGCCGGCGTCGAGATCGTGTTTTGCGGTCTTTCCGAGGAGCATCGGCGCTCCTTCGCGGGGCTGGGTCTGAATCTTTCGGCGGGTTTTCACCTGTTCTCCAACCTCGAGCAGGGTCTGCGCTATGCGGAGGACGAGGTCTTTTCGCGCCACAGGCCGTCTGTCGTCGCTCAGGACCCCGTCTCTGTCTTCGCTTGGCTGGTGCAGGCGACAGGCTCCGAAGCCCTCGCCGCTCGCCTCGCGGCCGCCGGCGAGGCCATGCGCTTTGCTCCAGGCGAAGCGGTGATCGTCGAGGGGCAGCAATCGGACGAGCTCTATGTCGTGGCCCATGGAGAGGCGAGCGTCGAGATGACGTCGGCGGGAGGCGGGCTGGTGCAGCTCGCGATATTCGGACCCGGCGCGCTTTTCGGCGAGCTGGCCTATCTCTTGCGGACGCCGCGCTCCGCCACCGTGCGCGCTAAGACGGAACTTGACGTGTGGCGCCTATCCAGAAGCGCGCTCGACTCGCTCGGCGAGGAGGCACCGGCGGCGGCGCTCGCCTTCCAGCACTTCCTGGCGGCGCGCCTCGCCGATCGGGTCCTCGGCGCCAATCGGCTCGTGCGTTATCTTTCCCGTTGAGAACCGCGATTTTCCCCATTCGAGCGTGTCAGGGAAGAGTGCGGCGTTTTCCCCGTCGGGACATGCTCTCAGCTTTTTTCGGGACGCCCGCTAAAACTTTGGAATAGATCACCTTATCTGAGTTTGAGCGTTCCCGCTCGAAGGCAGCGTGATCTCGGCGACAGGGTTCCCCGGCCGCGTCCGTTGTCTTTTCTCAGCAGCCTGAATGGCGCTCGGGAATGATTTCGACCCGCGTATGTGCGCCAGCGCACACCCTGGAGCGTCGATTTAGGCGAATCCCATTGGGAACCCGCCATGACGGGGGCGGCTCGGCATCCGGTCCGTCCCCGGCCGAGAGCGATCACGTCTTCAGCCGATTCCGCCCGAATGCAGCGTGATCCAAGAGCCGCCTATGATGGAGAGAGGACCGAAATGCTGGCGCTACCCCCACTGCTCTCCACGCGGTGGCTGATCATTGGCCTCTCGGCTTTTTTGGCCAAGCAGCTCGTCGGGGACTTCTTGTTGCAGAACCAATGGATGGCCTTCGGCAAGGAGCGCACGAAGGGATGGATCGCGCCGCTTCTCGCCCACGCGGGGATCCACGCCGCCCTGACGACGATCACCTTCGCGCTTCTCGCGCCAAGTCTCGCTTGGCTCGGCGTCATCGATTTCTTCGTCCACTGCGCGATCGATCGCGCCAAAGGCCTCATTGGACGGCGGTTCGGCCTCACCCCGGAGAACTCTCACTTCTGGTGGCTGCTCGGATTTGATCAGGTTCTGCATCACGCCACGCACGCCGCCTTCGTCGTGATTCTCGCGGCTTACTACAGCGCGCCAGAGCTGAGCTGATTTCTGTTGATTTCGCGCGCGTCGAAATCCGATTTCTCAGGCGGGAGGCGTCGGTCTCCGCGCCGCCGCCTTTGCTTTAGTCGTTGTTTTTTCAAATTGAACACGAGCCGTGATCATTGGCTCACGTCTCAAATCCTGTATTTTGACGCATGGGCCGTCATTTGTCATCGCCTCGTGCACCGTATAGCTTGTGCTGGTTCCATGAAACGCCTCAAAGCACCCTTAGCGGCAATTGGGAGAAGAAGCGTGGATGGCCGAATGGCGAAGCTCCTGTCGAACATTCGAGATCACGCTGGCTCCAGACGAAAGCGCCGGAAGGCGGAAGACGCGATCGAAGTTAAAAAAGCCGAGCGCGTTTGCGAGCGACCGGTTTCTGCTTTTTCGCCTCGCGCTCTCTGGAGCGTCCTTTTCGTCGTCGCACTCGGGGCGCCGGGCCCGCTCACGGCGGAGACGATCGGCTCGGCGAACTCGGTGCGTCCCGACGTGTCCGGGGGGAACAGCACGATCAAGGACGGCGACGGCGTTACGCAGGGCGAGGTCATAAAGAGCGGCCCAAAGGGCTCGACCAAGATCGGTTTCAATGACGGCACCTCATTGTCGATCGGCTCCTCGGCGCAGGTGACGCTGAGCCATTTCGTCTACAACGATAACAAGACCTTCAAGAAAGCGACCTTCGATCTCGGCAAGGGAGTCTTCCGCTTCGTGACCGGCGCCTCCGATAAGAGCGCGTATGAGATCAAGACCCCGACTTCGACGATCAGCGTGCGCGGCACCGTGTTCACGGTGATCGTCACCAGCAATTCAACATGTGTCGATGTAAAGGGCGGTTCGGTCGATCAGTCGGGCGCTCAGCCGCCCAAGGCTCGGCGCTTGCCAGATACAAGCGATCCGGGAGAGGGTCTGTCGAACACAATCACCACGGTCGTCGTGTACCGCGGTTCAGTCAGCTTCTGCCAAGGGAGCAACTGCCAGACCGTCGACGCCGGCCAGAGTGCGAACGACGGCGGCGACGCCAAAAATTCTTGCCAAAACGGCCAAAATAAGGGGCCAATCCCAAACGCCCCCCAGGCGCCGGTAAAGCACGGAGGCGATCCGCCGCCGCCGCCGTCGGATCCCTACACTCCGCCCAGCCCGGATAAATGCGGCAAGCCGCACTGCTCCGACGGCCATTAGAACCTGTCACGGAAAAGCGCGAAGCGGTTTTCCGTTCAGGACATGCTCTAATCTTTGGATTTGGAGCTTAGAGCGCGATACGAAAAAGTGGGAACCGGTTTTTCGCACAAATCGCGCTCTAGATTTTTAGAATCGATCACGTTTTCTGCGATCAGGCGATTTCGCCTGATCGCCGCGTGATCTAGTCCGTTTCAATTGCGTGATTCTGCGCGATCGGGACGCACTGTTAATTTCGCGCACGTCGAAATCCGATTTCTTTGGCGCGGGCGTCGGTCTCCGCGCCGCCGCCTTTGCTTTAGTCCTTGTTTTTTCAAATTGAACACGAGCCGTGATCCTTGGCTCACGTCTCAAAGTCTGCGTTGTTGGCGCGTAGGCCGCCATTTGTCATCGCTTCGCACGCCGTATAGCTTGTACAGGTTCTATGAAACGCCTCAAAGCACCATTAGCGGGGATTGGGAGAAGCAGCGTGGATGGTAGAATGGCGAAGCTCCTGTCGAACAGACGAGATCACGCTGGCTCCAGGCGCGTTTGCGAGCGACCGGTTTCCGCTTTTTCGCCTCGCGCTCTCTGGAGCGTCCTTTTCGTCGTCGCGCTCGGGGCGCCGGGTTCGCTCACAGCGGAGACGATCGGCTCGGCGAACTCGGTGCGTCCCGACGTGTCCGGGGGGAACAGCACGATGAAGGACGGCGACGGCGTTACGCAGGGCGAGGTCATAAAGAGCGGCCCTAGGGGCTCGACCAGGATCGGTTTCAATGACGGCACCTCATTGTCGATCGGCTCCTCGGCGCAGGTGACGCTGAGCCATTTCGTCTACAATGATAACAAGACCTTCAAGAAAGCGACCTTCGATCTCGGCAAGGGAGTCTTCCGCTTCGTGACCGGCGCCTCCGATAAGAGCGCGTATGAGATCAAGACCCCGACTTCGACGATCAGCGTGCGCGGCACCGTGTTCACGGTGATCGTCACCAGCAATTCAACGCGGGTCGATGTAGAGGGCGGCTCGGTCGATCAGTCGGGCGCTCAGCAGCCCAACGCTGGGAGCCTGCCCGATACGAGCAACCCGGGAGAGGGTCTGTCGAACACAACCACCAAGGTCAATGTAGAGAGCGGCTCAGTCAGCTTCTGCCAAGGGAGCAACTGTCAGACCGTCGACGCCGGTCAGAGCGCGAACGACGGCGGCGGCCCCAAGAATTCCGGCCAAAACGGCCCAAGCGCTCCCCCGGCGCCAACGAAGCACGGAGGCGATCCGCCAGCGCCGCCACCGCAACCCTACACCCCGCCCAGCCCGGATAAATGCGGCGCGGCGCACTGCTCCGACGGCCATTAGAGCTGTTCCGGAAAAGCGCGAAGCGGCTTTCCGGTCAGGTAAATCGATGACGATCCAGGCTTCGGGCGTTTCCGCCCGAACACCGCGTGATCGAGGCGGGCGTCGGTGGACTCGGTCCTTTCGCTCGGGGCGTGAAAGTGGGATAAGGGCCGCCTGTGGGCGGATGCGTGGATGAAGCGACGGCGACTGATCTTCCTTCTCTCCGCGTTATGCGCGGCGCTTTTCGTCCTTCCGTGGGCGCTGATCCAGCCGCCTTTTCTCGAGGACATGCGCAATTTCGTCTTCGATCGCTTCCAGCGACTTTCCCCGCGCGTCTATGATCGCGACTCCCCAGTCCGGGTCGTCGCGGTGGACGAGGAAAGTGTGAAGCTCCTGGGCCAATGGCCCTGGCCGCGCGACAAATGGGCCGAGATCTTGGGCAAGCTGACGAGCCTCGGCGCGGCTTCGATCGCGCTCGACGTGCTCTTCGCGGAGCCGGATCGTCTGAGCTTCGAAAATATCCTCGCCTCGGTCGCCAACAAGAAATCGCAAAAGGACCTCGCCAAATCCCTGGCGAAGACCGCGACCAACGATCAGCTTTTCGCCAAGGCGATCCAATCGGCGCCGCTGGTTCTGGGAATGACGCTCGTCAACAAAGGCGGCGCGCAGAGCCACCCCCAAAAGGCCGGGCTTGTCATCGCCGGCGACGACCCCGCGCCCTTCCTCGCGTCCTTTCAGGGCGTGGTGACGCCGATCCCTATTCTCGGAGAGCCCGCGCAGGGCATGGGCGCGACGAATTGGCTGCCCGACCACGATCAGATCGTGCGCCGCATCCCGCTGATCGCGGCGGACCCCTCCGGGCCCCTCCCGTCGCTCTCGCTCGAGGCGCTGCGCGTCGCGCAGAGGGAGACGACCTATGTGATCCGTTCGTCGAACGCGAGCGGCGAGCAGGCAGGCGGCGTGAAGACCGGCGTCAACGCGATCGCCGTGGGCGCGATCGAGATCGCCACGGGTCCGCACGCCGACATTCGTCCTCGTTACGCCTATTCCGACCCCACCCGCGTGATCTCTGTCGACGCCGTGATGCGTGATCAGGTCGACCGCAGCGAAATCGAGGGCCGCATCGTCTTCGTCGGCGAGGTGGCGGCCGGGCTTGGCGACGTGCGCGCAACGCCCCTCGAATCCACGGTGCCGGGCGTCGAGATCCACGCGCAGATCATCGAGGCTCTGCTTTCCAATCAATTGCTGTCGCGTCCGGATTGGGCTCCCGGCGCCGAGTTTGCGATCGCGGCCGGGCTCATCCTGATTTTAACCGTGCTGAGCCTCTTTGCGCCGCCGCTCGTTTCGACTCTCTTCGTCATCGTGTCGATCGCCGCTCTGTTTTATGCCTCCTTCCGAATCTTTCGACAGGACGGCCTGCTTTTCGATCCTTTCTATCCGAGCGCGGCGCTGGCGGTCGCCTACACGATCGGCGCCATCACGCAGTGGCAGTTCGAGCGCGCCGCCAAACAGCACGTGCATCAGGCCTTCGGTAAGTTTCTCTCGCCCTCGGTCGTCGAGCGGCTGGCGGAAAATCCCGATCGGCTCGTGCTCGGCGGCGAGACGCGCGAGCTCACCGTGCTCTTCTCCGATCTGCGGAATTTTTCCACGCTCTCGGAAGGCATGAGCGCGCAGGAGCTCACGCACTTTATGAACGACTATTTGACGCCGATGACCGATTGCATTCTCGATCGCGACGGCACGGTGGACAAATACATAGGCGACGCGATCATGGCGTTCTGGAACGCGCCGCTCGACGTGCCCGAGCATCCGCGGAAAGCCGTCAGCGCCGCTCTGGCGATGCGCGAGGCGATGATCTCCCTCAACGCCCTGCGCGAGGAGAAGGCGCGAGCCGCGGGCGTCGCCCATCGGCAAATCGCGATGGGGGCGGGAATCAATATCGGTCCCTGCAGCGTCGGCAATATGGGCTCGACCCGGCGATTCGACTATTCCGTGCTCGGCGACGCCGTGAATCTCGCCTCGCGCCTGGAGGGCGCGAGCAAGATCCTCAAAGTCGACATTTTGGTCTCGGGCGACGTGCGCAAGGCCGCGCCCGAGTTCGCTTGGCTCGACCTTGGCGAAATCGTCGTGGTGGGTCGAGAAACGCCGACCGCCGTCGCGACGATCGCCGGCGACGAGGCCTTCGCGAAGAGCCCTGAATTCGCCGCTTGGTCGGTCCGGCACGAGGAGATGCTGGAAGACTATGCGGCGCGACGCTTCAATGCGGCGGCGGCGCTCGCAAACCGCCTGGCTCTCGAAACGCCCGAGCGCTGGCGCTCCCTTTACCAACTGCTGGAAACGCGTTACCGCGCCCTCGCAGAACGCGACCCGACTGAAGATTGGTCCGCAGCCTGGGTGATGGAGAGTAAGTCCGGGACTGAGGAAAAGGCGAAGCCCAGCGCCGCGGGGCGAACGCCTGAGGTCGTGGTCTAGAGCATGTCCCGGAATAGTGCGAAGCGATCTTCCGGTCAGGACATGCTCCAAACTTTTGATTTGGCGCGGTTCCTTATCGCTCGAACGAATCCGTTCGAGCGGGAAACGCGCTAGAGCGCGAAGCGAAAAAGTGGAAACCGGTTTTTCGCGCAAATCGCGCTCTAAACTTTGACAATAGATCACGTCTTCTGCGTTCAGGCGGTTCCGCTCGAACGCAGCGTGATCTAGCGAGCCCGTGATCTAGGATGCGGAGGCGAGACGATGGTTCACGATTTCGTCGGCTCTTTCGATCTCTTCGGCTTTCTCGCCTGGGTCCGCGCGAGGATCGATCACGGTTTTCCCCTCTATCTGTCCAATCTGTTCAACTGGATGGAGGTCGCGATGTCGGTGGCCGCCGCCTTTGCGACGCGGATGATCCCGCTGCGCTACATCTCGATGCTCGGCAACGCCGCGGGCCTCGCCTATGGGCTGGGCAGCGGCAGTTTTTCGTCGATCGTCGAGTATGGCGTGAGCTTGCCGCTCAACGCGGCCAGGGCGCGACAGATGCGCAAGCTCATCGTCGCGGTGCGCCAGGCGGCAGAGACCGATCTCAACATCGAGTGGCTCAAGCCCTTCGCGCATGCGCGGCGTTTCAAGGCGGGGGAGATGATCTTCCGCAAGGGCGACAAGGCGTCGGAAGCCTTCATCGTGACCGAAGGCGAGGTCGAGATTCCCGAGGCCGGCGCGAATTTGCGCCCAGGCGACATGTTTGGCGAGATGGCGTTGTTCACGCATGACGGCGCGCGCCTCGCCTCGGCCGTCTGCAGGACGGATGTCGAGACTCTCTACATCACCTATGAGGAATTCGAGCAGCACTACTTCCAGAACCCGGAGTTCGGGCTTTATCTCGTGCGGCTGATCGTGCGCCGCCTCGAGAGGAACCATCGCCGGGCGCTGAGCCGGCTGGAGGCGGTCTAGATGTGAGCTTGTCCCGGAAAAGTGCGAAGTGGTTTTCCGGTCAGGACATGCCCAAACTTTTGATTTGGCGCGATTCCTTATCGCTCGAACGATTCCGTTCGAACGGGAGAAAATCTGACAGACTGCGATCAGAGTTCAGCCGGCGGCTTTCCGGCAGGCGGCTTCGCAAGCTGCGGCCGCCGCCGCGAGCGCGGCGCATTCGGCTATTTTGGGGAATTTTTCGCAGTCCCTGCGGCTGACGGCGCAGAGGTCGGCGGCGGTGCGCGCGAAGCCATAGGCGAAAGGCGCGTCGCTCGCCGCGAGCCCCGCCAAGGCGTCGCAAGCCGCAACCATCTCGGCGGCGGAGGCGACGCAGTCCGCGAGCGCCGCATCCCTCTCGGCGAGACGAGGCTCGGCAAAGCGCAAAAACTGCTGCGCCGCCGCCGCGCCTTGGGTCGCAGCCGCAGCGAGCTCGATCAGATCCGCGCGCGGGCTCGGCAGCGCAGCGGCGCGCGCGGGGCCAGCGAGCGCGGCGAGACCCAGCGCCTTGAAGAAGCTCCGCCTGAGCACGCGAAATTCTCCCTTCTGCGCCGCCGCAGGAGAGCGGGCGCGTCGTATCGTCGTCGCTTTTCCGCTAAAGGATAGACTCTCCCGGTTGAAAGGTCAGCCCCACGAGCCCGCGCGCATGTCATCTCTCCTGAATTTCAACGCGTTGGGATTCGAGAAGACGCTTCTCGCCTTCTTCGTCGCCGTGACGCTCGGCGCGATCATCGGCGCCGAGCGTCAGTGGCGGCAGCGCAACGCGGGCCTGCGCACCAACGCGCTCGTAGCGCTGGGCGCGTCGGCCTTCGTCGATCTGGCGACGCGGCTCAACGGCAATCTCGGCGGGGTGCAGGTGCTTGCATACATCGCCTCGGGCGTGGGTTTTCTCGGCGCGGGCGTGATTCTCAAGGACGGCGCGAACATACGCGGTCTCAATACGGCGGCGACGATTTGGTGCTCGGCCGTCACCGGCGGCTTTGCGGGCGCGGGCTTGCCCGTCGAGGCGTTTGCGCTGGCCCTTTTCGTGCTCGGCGGCAATACTTTCCTACGGCCGCTCGTCACGCTGATCGAACGCGCGCCAATCGACGAGCGCGCGCTCGAAGGAATTTACGACGTGCGCCTGACGGTGACGCCGTCGCAGCGGGACATATTGCGCGATCTCCTGGTCGAGAAGCTCGAGGCGGCGAGCTATCCGGTGCGCGACATAGAGGAGGCCGAGCGCGACGACGAGGTCGAGCTCATCGCGACGCTCGCCGCGACGAGCGTGCATCCCAAGGAGCTCGACGCGGTCACGAACGATCTGGAACGGGTCGCGGGCGTGCGCCACGCCACCTGGGGCTCGCGCAGCGAAGATTGAGCCGGGGCCCGCGGCGAGGCGCGACGTCTAAATCTTTGATTCTAATGGTGCCCGGGGGCGGAATCGAACCACCGACACTGCGATTTTCAGTCGCATGCTCTACCAACTGAGCTACCCGGGCGTCTTCGCGATCACGCGGAGGGCTGGCTTATAGGCGCCGGAACCGAGCTTGTCCAGAGCCAGTTGCGGGGAATTTCCCGATATCGCCCATCCCGCGCAAAGCCCTAGCGAGTTGGCGATCGTCCGATCGTCAGCTCCAGCTTCCCTCCCTGGCTTCGGCCGGGACATTCTGGAGCCATTGCGCAGAGCCGAGGTGGTTGCATCGCCATCACCAGCGACGAAAACAGCTGCGTGATCGGCGCCCGCGTGCGGGAGGAGATCCGCGCCACGCAGTGCGGCTGCGCGTGTGCGGGGCAAGCGTTTCGGCGGCAGGCCCCCGGGAAGGAGGAGCGCCGCCGTCGCTCGCGCCTCATTTTGACGAGGGCGCTTAATACGCGCCCTCGCCGCAGAGCACCGCATAGGGGGTGCGCAGGAGGATCCAGAGATCGAGGACGATCGACTGATCCCGGACATATTGGCGGTCGAGCGCAACCTGACCGACGAAGTCGATATTCGCACGTCCTCCGATCTGCCAGAGGCAGGTGATGCCTGGCTTCACGCGCAGTCGAACGCGATCGCTCGGGGCATATTTCGCCACTTCCGACGGAAGCGCCGGACGCGGACCGACGAGGGACATGTCGCCGATGAGCACGTTCCAGAATTGCGGAAGCTCGTCGATCGAGTATCTGCGGATGAAACGGCCGGTCAGCGTGATGCGCGGGTCGTTTTGGTTCTTGTAGCGGATGTCGTGACGGGACGTGGTCGCGCCCTGCATCTTCGCATGCAGAGCATCGGCTCCGACGACCATCGAACGGAACTTCACCATGGAGAAGGGAGCGCCGTTCTTGCCGACCCGCGTTTGGCGGAAGAAGACCGGACCCTTCGACTCCAGCCTGATGGCGATCGCCGTCACCAGGAACAGGGGCGCAAACAGCGTGAGCGCGCCAAGAGCGCCGACGATGTCGACAACCCGCTTCAACATCGGCGAACGGGCTACGCTGCCAAGCAGCGCGTTATTGCGGATCTCGAAGGTGGTGGTGAGCGACATCTCGTGCCTGCCTCTGAACTTTGGAACTCGCCGCGACCGGCGTTCATGGGCCAGGAGTTTCACGAAACGCGCCATGGGCGAAGCGATATATAACTAATTGATTTATTATGATAATAGCGAAGCGCGCGGGAGCTGCGCCTGATTTTGAGGGACCGTTTTCGCGGTTCTGCATTGCAAATTGAAAATCGCGCAAATCGTAGAAGCGAGTGAGCGGTCCGCGCCGGAGTTGAGCTTGTGGCGCGGACACGTCTCTTGCTGGGAGGGATCGTCTTAGAGGAGATGCCGACGCGGCCAGGACGAGCCCGGACATGGCTTAGAGCATGTCACGGAAAAGTGCGAAGCAGTTTTCCGGTCATGACATGCTCCAACTTTTTGACTTTGCGCGATTCCTTATCGCTCGAACGATTCCGTTCGAGCGGGAAACGCGCTAGCCGATCCTCTTCCCCGCCGAGGAAATCGCTATCGAGGCGCGGAGCGGCAGGCGCAGGCGCTGCGACATGCGGGTCGGGCCTAAGCTAGACGCATGAGAACAAGACGCCTTCAGGCGGGGGCGCCCGAAGGCAGAAAGCGTGATCGATTCCAGGCGCTTAGAGCGCGACTGTGCGAAAACCGGTTTCCCCTTCTCGCATCGCGCTTTAGCTTGCCCCGCTTCCCTGGAGCGGCGCTTCAAACTGCTCCCGCGCCACGAAGGCCAGCGCCCGGAGGACGAAGGCCACATTGCCGATCAGGTAGCGCGATCCCAGTCGACCCGGCTCTTGCATCAGACGCCAGGTCCATTCGCAGCCGATGGAGCGCAGGACGGTCGGCGCGCGCGAGACGTTTCCGGAGAAGTAGTCGAACAATCCGCCGACGGCGACCACCACCGAAGTTTTCAACGAGTCGAAGTGGCTCGCGATCCAGATGTCTTGCACGGGCACGCCCATGCCGACCAGCAGGATCGAGGCGCCGCTGGCGTTGATCTCTTCGATGACGCGCTGCGTGTCTGCAGGGCTGTTGATGTAGCCGTGATGCACGCCGGCGATCACATCGTCATGGCCCATGGCCTTGACGGTTTTCGCTGCGGCCTTGGCCACGCCAGGCTTGCCGCCGAGCAGGAAGATCGTCACGCCCGCCTTTTCGGCCTCCGCGCAGAGCAGCGGGAAGAGGTCGGTGCCATTCACATTGTCGGCGAGCGGCGAGCCGTTCCAGCGGGCGGCGAGCGCCATGCCGCTGCCGTCGGCGTAGAGCCGGTCGACGCCCTGGAGAACGCGCGCATAGGCAGGGTTGCTCGCCGCGACGTTGATGACATGAGCATTGACGAAGCTCACACGCATGCGGCGGCCGATGCGCGCGCGCTTGGCCAGGTCAATTGCCGCCTGCTCCAGGCTGCTGTTGCGGATCGTTAGATCGAACAGCTCGACCGTGGGCTCATAGGCCGCGGAGTCCTGCCATAGCAACGACGAGCGTCTCGCGTTGCGAAGAAGCGCGCTGTTGAGGATCGCTGCTTGGGTAAGGGACATTTCAGACCTCTGCGGGTCGCCGTGGTTGGCGTTCATGCACCCAAAGTTTCACAACGCGTGCCACAAGGCCTTTGACGCTAACGTATTGATTTATAGCCTATATTTATGAGTCGCAGAGTTAGCAGGAGACGGGTTTCCTTGCTTTGCTTTGCAAATTGGGAATTGCGAAAAACTACAAACGTCGGATAGCCGGATAGTATGAGTTTTTTGCGGCCGAATTTGTCTCGCAAAATTGCGCAAGCGAGGTTCTCTCGTAATTTAATGCAAGCAAAAGAAGCGCCTGACACGCCGTGGCCAAAGGGCTATAAACTCTTTGCGTTCAGGCGTTTTCGGGCGGCGCGAAAAAAAGCTCTGCGAGTCTTCGGCGACATCGCCCGCGATTCGGAGAACGAGGCCGAGCGGTTGGCCGAAGCCGCCTCGATCGACGGGCAGAGGATCAAGGTGATCGATTCTTTCGAGATTGAAGGCCTCGAAAGCTTGCCTCTTTCCGGCTTCTCTGCGTCGCGGCCGCTGGGCGTCGGAAGCCATGCTTCTCGCGCTCGCCGAGGGCGAGCCGCCAGACTTGGTCGCGCCGATGGACGCTCTTTGCGAGCAAAGTGGCTGACTCGGCGCAGACCCTCGATTTCTCCCCCGCTGAGGCATCGCGAAAGAGATGGCCTCGCCCGACCCGTCGACGCTTCGCTGTGGCGAAGGCCGCGCGGCAATCGACAAGGGACACTCGCCAACCCGAGCCGGCTCAATTTCTGGCCGGGACGGGCGCCGGGATGTAAACGCAGGCGCGCTCATGCGCTGAGTGGGCGCTCGCAACCTGGTTCGCCGCCGTTTCGAGCTTGGCGGCCACCCGCTGTTCAACCCTTTCGCCAGGCGTGAGGAGAGCGTCCATGCCGAAAGTCTCCGTCATCATCCCACTCTACCAAAGCGAACGCTATATCTGCGAAACGATCCGCACCGTGCAGGCGCAGACCTTCAAGGATTTTGAAATCGTCGTCGTGGACGACGGCTCCAGCGATCGTGGCCCGGCTTTGGCCGAAGGGACGGGCGAGCCGCGACTGCGCGTCGTGCATCAGGAAAATCGCGGGCTGTCCGGCGCGCGCAATGGCGGAATCGCGCATGCAAAAGGACAATATCTCGCCTTCCTCGACGCCGACGACCGTTGGACGCCGGAAAAGCTGCAACGCCATGTCGAGCAGCTCGACTCAGAGCCCATGATCGGCGTGAGTTTCAGCGCCTCCGCGCT
Source organism: Methylocystis bryophila (assembly GCF_027925445.1). NCBI lineage: Bacteria > Pseudomonadati > Pseudomonadota > Alphaproteobacteria > Hyphomicrobiales > Methylocystaceae > Methylocystis > Methylocystis bryophila. The sequence continues at coordinate 4,473,970 of NZ_AP027149.1, read as the reverse complement.
CATGGACGACGACGCCAAGGACATGGGTCTCGTGCAAAGGCCGATCCGTCTCGCCTTCGACGCCGCCAGCGTCTTTTGCCGCAATCCCGTCGGCAATGGATCGGCGCCCGTCATCAGGCGGGAGACCTTGGACGCGATCGCCTTCTTCGACACGGAGCGCGGCCGTCTCTGCTGGTTCGACGAAAGCTTCCGGCAGTCCGAGGACATCGAGTGCTGGACGCGCATCGCGGCGACGACAAATTGGAAATTCGGTTATGTGGACGCTCCATTGACGCGATATCGCGTCAACGCTCAAGGCCTGTCCGCGAACGTCGATGTGCAGCTGGAAACCTGGCGCCGCTTCCGCAGGAAGGTCGCAGCCTATGCGCCGTCTCTTGAGGCGCGCGCGGGAGACCTCGCGGAAGCCTACCAGCTGCGCTACCTGGCGCGCCGCGCCATTCGTTCATCGCATTACGCGCAAGGGCTCAAGCTTGTTTGGGAGGCCTTGAAACTGAAACCGAGAATCGTTCTGGCCGAACCCGCACGAACGCTGACCACGCTCGCGGCGGGGCTTGCCGGAGTGGTTCTCCCTCGAAGCCTTGTCGACAGAATGGCGCGCGCGGCGATGCGCCGCGCGGCAAGCCTGCGCATCTGACTGCAGCCTCTCAGAATAAGGCTCCGTGAGCATGGCTATGAACATTCTTATCGTCTCGTTCGAGGACGAGCGATGGGGCGTCATCCGCCTCGTAAAGCCTCTGACAGAGGCGGGTTTTGCGGTTGCTGCGCTCTGCCCGGCAGGCGACGCGTTAACGCAGACGCGTTACCTCTGCAGGCGCTACGCCCTCGACAGCGTGAAGAATTCGCGCCGCATTGAACTGGCGCTGGCGGAAGCGTTGCGTGATTGGAAGCCCGCCTTTGTCATTCCGGGAGACGAGCGCGCGGTGGTCTTTCTCCACGTGCTGGTCCGGCGAGCCAAAACCGGCGAACGACTGGCGTTGGACGCCCATTCGCTCGCAACTTTGATGAACTCGCTCGGTGATTTCGACCACTACGACACGCTGCTCATGAAGAGCGAGACGGTCGCCTTGGCGCGACAGTGCGGAATGAGAACGCCCGAGGGGGGCAGCGCGGTTTCGGCTGAAGACGCCGTGCGGCTTGCCGAGCGCATCGGCTGTCCGGTTTACCTCAAGCAATCCTTCAGCTGGGCAGGGCGGGGCGTTATTCGTTGCCACACCCCGGCGGAGGTCGCGTCGGCTTTTGCATCGCTGCAGCCGCGGCATCAAAATCCGCTTTATACGGCGGCGAGGCGCCTCTTACGTCGCGATTGGTATCCTGTCAGCACGAGGGTGGACGTCCAGCAGTCCGTCGACGGCTTCCCCGCCTTCTATGCCGCTTTGGCGTGGAAGGGAAAGATGCTGGCTGGCTTTGCAGGTTTTGTTGAACGGGCCAGTTCCGCGAATGGTCCGAGCTGCGTCGTGCGTCTCGGGGCGCATGAGGAGATGGCCAGCGCTTCTTGCGCGCTCATCGCCGCCGCGGGCGCGACCGGCTTCATCGGTTTCGACTTTATGATTGAACACGCGACGGGTAAGGCGTTTCTCCTCGAATGCAATTTGCGGCCCGTCCAAGCCACCCATCTGGGTTCTCGCATTGGCGTGAACCTGTGTGAGGCGCTTGCTGACGCGATCCGTGGCGTCCCGACGCCCCATCCGCCTCCGAAGCGCGAAGAAACCGTAGCCTTGTTTCCGCAGGAATGGCGACGCGATCCTGTCGGTCTCGCCGATTTTCGTGGTTTCGTCGATGCTCCGCTCGACGATCCAGCCTTGCTCGCGCGCATGACGGGAGGAAAACCATTATCCGCAACATTCGGCGCCGAGGGTGCAGACCAATTCAACGCTCGCGACTGATTTCCAGTGGAGGCGTAGACGGTTCTAATTGAGCACAAGGGGCTGCTATCTAAAATACTTCAACGCGACTGAAAATCGATTCCACCACCCCGGTTTCTAGCGCCTTTGGCCATCTCGCCAAGCCAAGCCAAGCCAAGCCAAGCGGCCGCCGCGGTGGTCAGGTTCACCACTTCAGCGGAAAACAGAAAAAGCTCTTCCACGGCAAGCGCGCTGGCTGCACTCTATCGAAGTAGCTTGACCGCCCTCGCGCATTTTGGAGCGGCGACTGCGCCACTTGTACATTTTGGTGCGGCCTCATACGGCAAAAGCTGCGCAAACTTCGAAGAACCCGAGTCCTTCCGCATGCGGGCGATTGGCGTGGATCCTGCTGCAGAAGAATTATCGGTTGTGCGGCTCATCTCGCCGGAGGCGCCATGCTTGAGCCTCGTGACGCTTCCTCGCTCGTGCGCTCATGGCCGGGAAGAGACGGCTGCTCGGCGTCGCCTGCGTCGCCGCGTTCGCTCACCTCGGGAGGCAAAGATGAACATGCTGGTCTCTCCGCGCAGCCATGTGCTCGATTTCGCGCTGACGGTCGAGGACGTCGACGTCGAGCGGAGCGGGCGGCGCATCCTCGATAGCGTCTCGACGGGATTCGAGCGCGGTCGCGTGACGGCGATTGTCGGTCCCTCCGGCGCCGGGAAGACCACGCTCATCAATGTGATCAACGGCCTCGTGGTCCCCCGTCGCGGCGGCGTCCGAACACCCGAGATCGGAGCGCTGGTCGAGGCGACGCAGTGGGCGCGCCTGCGCCGAGCGACCTCGACGATCTTTCAAGACAACTCCCTAATCGGTCGCCTGAGCGCGTTGGACAATGTTCTGCTGGGTCTCGCGGAGACGCGCCACCCGCTGTCCCTAGCGCCCTGGTCATCGTCGGCGCGCGAGCGCGCTGCGCGATCGCTCCGGGACGTGAGGCTGCTCGACAGAGCCTTCGAACGCGTTGAGAAACTTTCGGGCGGAGAGCGGCAACGCGTCGGCGTCGCGCGCGCCTTGGTCAAGAATCCGCGCGTTCTGCTTGGCGATGAACCCTTTTCCTCGCTCGATCCGCTGCTGGCGCGTCAACTCGGCGAGAATCTGCGCAGCCTCGCAACGCGCGACGGCGTCACGGTCCTTCTCGTGTTGCACCAGACTTCGCTCGCACGAGCGCTGGCGGATCGCATCGTCGGCGTCAACGCGGGACATATCGTCTTCGATGGGCCAGTCGAGCTCTTCGACGAGGAAACCGAAGCCGCAATCTTCGCCGGCGCCGCGCGGGGCGCGCTGACATGAGGGAAGGAAGCTGACATGGCGCGTGTTCTACGTTGGATCTCGATCGCGGCGCTCGCCGCGACGCTCGGACTGAGTGCAGCGAATGCCGCAGAGCGGCCGAAGAAGCTTCTGATCGGCTTGCTGCCCGGCGAATCGGCGCCGACAGTGATGCGTCTCAACGAGCCGCTGCGTAGCTATCTCGAGGAACGGCTCAAGCTGCCGGTCGAGATCGTTGTCGGCGCGAATTACGCAGCGACTTCCGAAGCCTTGCGCTTCGGTCGGATCGACGTCGCCTATCTCGGGCCCGTCACCTACATCCTGCAGTCGAAGCGATCGCCTCTGGAGCCTTTCGCGCGGCCAAGCCACGCCAGCGTCGGAGCGACGTTTCAGGCGACGATTATCGTTCCCGCCAGCAGCCCCGCCAAGACGCTCACCGATCTCAAGGGAGGAGAGATCGCCTTCGGCGATCCGGCGTCGACCTCGGGGACATGGGTTCCGCGTTGGCAATTGCTGAAGGCAGGTCTCGTGTCCGGCCGCGACTATACGATGCGCGTTCTTGGCGCGCATGACGCCGTCGCGCTCGCGGTCGAAAACGGCAAGGTGGCCGCCGGCGGATTGTCGAAGCCGATCTTCGAGCGTCTGCTCAAAGAGGGCAAAATCTCAGCTGGAAAGGTGCGCGTGCTCGAGGAGTCTCCGCCGATCCCCGAGTATATGTGGACCTTCCGCGCGGGTTTCGATCCGGCCTTCAAGGACGAGGTTCGCGCAGCCATTCTGGAGATGAAGGACGCCGGCGCGCTCAGCGTCTTCCGGGCGCAAGCCTTCGTTCCCGCAGTAGATTCGGATGTCGAAATTGTCCGTGAGTGGATCGCGGCCATTCAGGCGGCGGGCGGCGCAACCGCATGGGCGCCGAAATGACGGACTCCTCCGTTCTCTGCGATTTTCTCCCTCTGGCGGGCGAGTGGCGCCGCCGGCAGTGGGCCGGCCTCGGCGTGGCGGCGCTTGCGATGAGCGTCGTCCTCGTCGCCTTCATTTTGGCGGGCGCTTTCGATCCCGCGCGCTACTCCGATGCGGCGGCGACTCTGCTGCGTCTTGCCGGCGACTCTCTTCCGCCCGACTTCGGCCGTTGGCGGGAGTGGAGGCGTCCGCTGGCGGAGACTTTGGCCACGGGCGTAGCGGGCACCGCGCTGGGCGCTTTGCTGGCCTTGCCGCTGGCCGCGCTCGCCGCAGAAAACGTCAGCCCCTCGATCCGGCTCGCTCAACTGGTTCGGCTCGGGCTCAATGCGTTGCGTTCTCTCCCCGGCCTCATCTGGGGAGTCGTCTTCGTCGCCGCTGTCGGCTTCGGTCCACTGCCCGGCGTGCTGGCGCTGGGCGCTCATTCGTGCGGGATGCTCGGCAAGTTATTCTTTGAGGCGATGGAGCATGTCGACCCCGGCCCGGGAGCCGCCCTGCGCGCCAATGGCGTGTCAGCACTCGGCGTCTTTCGCTTCGTCATCCTTCCGCAGGCGCTGCCGCGCCTCACGGACGCGCTCATCTATCGCCTCGAGCACAATCTGCGCGCGGCGACAACTCTCGGCCTCGTTGGAGCCGGCGGCTTGGGCCTGGAGATTGTGACCGCCTTCCACCTCTTCGAATATCGCGAGGCCTCGGCGCTCATCCTGGTGTTGCTGGCGCTCGTGACTCTGGTGAATTTTCTGGGGGCGACGCTACGGCGAGGCTTTTTGAATCGCGCGTAAGGAAAGCGCGCAGGCGCCTCTCTCTCATCAATAGGCGGTCTGCTCTTGCAGCGGCGTCCCGTTGCGCCGGCTCAGCGCGCGGCGCATCCAAAGGGGCTGGGAGCCCGACATCATCGATTGAACTTGCGCAATCACCTCGTCGATCGGTCTCATCCGCTCGCTCTTGACCGGAAAGACCTTCAAGTCGTGAACGCGCACGGCGGCGAGATCGCTCAATCCCAGGGTGAACAGAATGCCGCAGCCGTCAAGCGCTGCGACCCGGTCCAGCAAGGGATCGTACCCCGTGCCGTCGTCGTTCTCCATGTCGTCCATGATGCAGCGTCCGCCATTATTGGCTTTGCCGCCCCCCTTCGCTTTTCCCTTGCCGCCCCGGGCGAATTGCACGACGTCAACGAACTCCGAATCCTCCGCCGAAACGTCATAGAAGACGAACTGTTTGGCGACGACGAAATTCGCGTCGAGATCGACGAGGCTGTTTGTCGTGATGGCGATACGGAGATGGGGAGCGTCCATGTTCGACTCCATTGGCGGTTAGGTCATCGGCTGGCCGACGACGATTTTCTCCCTCGCGAAGCGCGTGCGAAAGGAGGCAGGTAGTGAGACGGCGTCCGGCGTCCGCGCGCGCCAATGCTGCAGCTCGCTCTTTTGGATCGTCCGATCGCGGAGGGCCTCTACGGGAAGAATGTGCAGCCTGTCGTCCAGGACGACAAAGAAGTCGATCGGATAGCGCGCGGCGTCCTGATAGCGTTCGCCAATCTCGAAGGTGAGCCGATCGCCCTCGGACACGATCCTCGGATTGTCGCAGTCGAAACGGAAACTGCGATTGAAGGGGCCGTTGCGCCTGAACTGGTAGAGGATCCGATCCTCGTCGGAAAAGCGCTTGATCTCGGAGACGAGATCGGAAAAAAATTCAGAGAGCATCCGGGTGACATAGGCTTCGGGGTAGACGCTCTCCCGGGCGTCACACCAATAGGCGACCATTGTCTCCAAAATGTCGAGACCCGGCCGGGTAATCTCTAAAGACAGCGCCACCAGGTCGATGGCGCCATTGAGGCAGATGACGCCGTCGCGCATATCGACATGTCCGTGCGGATGGAATGCGATCTTACGCAGGACGCGCAGGATGCGATGCAGCTCTGCGAGAATCTTTTCGCACTGCGTGGTTCGCGGCAGCTCCTTGCTGCGGGCCCAAGCGGTGAGCGGCTGTTGCGTGGGATAGAGTCCGGCGAGAATGGCCTCGAACACGAGCGCGGCGCGAGCGACTGACGCGATCCGATCCAGAGGAGCTTCTGCCGGCGCGGGAGGATCGAGGAAGCTGAGGCCTTTGCGTTTCGTATAGAGCTCAACCTGCCGATAATCGGGAAGCCGCAGATGTTGCGACCAGCCGATGGCCGGATTGACGATCAGTTTTTGCGTGAAGCCCAACTCAGACACCTCTCAAGCCTGAGCACTCCAAAAATGTGCAAGGGGAGCGGCGCATGTCCGCTCCCCTTGTGCGATCACCAGGTGTTGAGGATCCATTCGCGATCGCGCACATATTCCATGTGCGTGAACATTGCATTGGCGATCTGCTCGGCGAGCAGCATCGCGCCGCGATATCCCATCGTGGGATGGCGATAGAGACCTGCGCGATCGAAGGTCGGGAAGCCGACGCGCGCCATGGGAATGTTGGCGTCGATCGCGACATAACGGCCCTTGGAGTGTCCGAGGATCAGATCGTATTTCTTGGGATCGTCCTTGATACGACGCTCGAGCTCCCAGAGGTCGGCGTTGCAGACAACTTCCATGTCCCAGTTCACGCGCTCCTTGAGGGCGACGATGCGCGGGTCCTTCTTGTAACGGGTGTTGTCGTCTCCAAGCAGCAGAAGGGCCGGCTCGAGCTCGACTTCGATGCAGAACTCGGCCAATCCGATGACGAGGTCCGGGTGCCCAAAGATCGCGACTCGCTTGTTGGCGAAGAACATGTGCGCCAAGTCCTGCAGCGCGTCGATCGCGACGCCGCGCTCCTCGACGAGCGAGAGGGGAATGGGCTTCCCGGTGATCTCGCTGATCTTTCTGAGCATCGCGTCGGTGTTGGCGATGCCGTAGGGCGAGGATACGGTATGCCCCGGCACATCAAATTCCTTTTTGAGGAAGTCGACCGTGCTCGCAGCCTCGTAGCGCGCGAGCGAAAGCGAGCCGAGCGCGCCCGTCGAGGCCCGAATGTCCTCAACCGTCGTGCGCCCATGCGTGTGGATCGACTTGTCAGGCAGCATCGGCGAGTCGAAATCCTGCGTATCCAGGAAGATCGACGCGTCGACGCCCATCTCCTTGGCGTAATGCTTGAGGAGCTGCACGTCGCCGGGATTGACCCAGCCAGGGAAGATGTTCAGCTTGCCGGTCGGGGCGACCTTCTCTTTGGCGATGGTCTTCCAAGTCGAAAGCACGCATTCGGAGTAACCGCCAACCTGGCTGTTCTTGAAGCTCGGCGTATGCACCGGCACGACATAGACCTTGCGGCCCGGAAACTCCTTGGCGATCTGCTCTTCGGCGTATCGGATGTTGCCTTCGATGTCGTCGCCGATGACCTCGGTCGAGCAGGTCGTGATGACCTGGATTATGCGCAGGTCGGGATAGCGGCGCACGAGCGTCAATACGCCGTCCTGAATACGCTTATGGCCGCCGAACACCGCCGAGTCCTCGTGGAGCGAGGTCGAGGCGACGTCAAAGTTCTCCTTGAAGTGCTGGGCGAACAGCAAGCGCACGAACATGGTGCAGCCCTGACCGCCATGCACGAGCGGTATGCAATCCTTCATGCCGATTCCGGCATATTGCGCGCCAGCCGGCTGGCAGTCGTACATCGGATTGATGACGCCGGCCCTTTCGCGCGTAGTGATTTCGCAACCCATCTTGGGGGTCCTTTCCGTGGGCGGTCGAACCGCATTGATTGGGGGAGCGGCCGCCGCGCGACGCCGCGACCGCGCTCGCTCAATAGAGCGTGTGGTTGAGCTCGTGGTTCAACGACTTCGTGATGGTGTGGTCGACGAGCATGGCTTTCAGGCCTTGCATCACCTCGTTGATTTTGGTGGGCTCCAGCTCGCAGATCCAGGGGAAGTTCTCCCTGAAGTCCTTCACCATCTCCTTCGCATCGGCATAGAACAGCCGATCCATCGGCGCGTGCTTATGCGTGTGCCTGTCGTTCAAGAGGTCGGTCGCCGTAGCGATGATCCCCTCGATGTTCTCCTGCCGGTCCCAAGACCGCGAAAAGAACTGCCACAGGTAGCGCTTTTGCACATAGTCGAAGAGTTGCATGATTTGCTGCTCGCTCATTCCGCGGCCTCCAGGAAGCGAACGGCTTGATCGTCGCGGATGTCGGTCGCAGCGAGTTTCAGCAGCGGGTTGTGGACGGCGTTGTAGGTGTCGCGAGCGAGGTTCACGAAGCCTTCGAAACCCATGTAGGGGCCGTTGTGGTACCCGTGGCCGTTCACATAGGGGATATGCAGCTTCTTCACGAGCTCGCCGACGCGCGGGCCGGTAAAGATGACGTCGGGCTTGACGAGATCGATGATCTCGAAGAACTCGAGCTCATTGCCGTCATCGATGTAATAGGTGCCGTTCTGTCCGCGCGCGATGACCTTCTCGAAGTCCTCCTGATGGCCGAACTTCGAGGACATGGCGACCACTTGGATGCCGAGGTCGTCCTCGACCGACTTGGTCCAGTGCCATAGGCGCGGGCCGCCGGTCCAGATCGCCATCTTCTTTCCTTGCAGGCGCTCCTTGTACCAGTCGAGCTTGCCCTTCCACTTAGCGTATTCCTCCTCGATCAGCTTCTCGCCGCGCTCCTCGATGCCGAAGAAGGCGCATATCTTGCGGATGCCCTCCGCCATATAGGAGAAGCCCCAGGAGTCGATGTCGAGGCGGGGAATGCCATATTGCTTCTTGAGCTCGTTGGCGATGTATCCCGAGGAGCGCGCGCAGTTCACGACATTGAGCTGAGCGCGGTGCATGCAGCGAAGGTCGTCATACGTTCCGTTGCCGGTAAAATGCGCGATGACCTGGATGCCGAGCCTGTCCCAATAGGTCTGCAGCAGCTGGGTGTCGCCCTGGATGTTGAAATCGCCGATGAAATTCATCGTGTAGTCGCTGGTGATCTCAGGCTCCAGCGTGCCGACCTTTTCGTTGATCCAGCCGATGTTGAGAACGTGGTGGCCCTTTGACTGCGACACGCCCGCAAAGCCGGGGCACTCGCAGGTGAAAATGTCGACGTCGGGTCGTTCTTGCATGACTTTCTTGGCGACCGCCTTGATGTCGTCGCCGATGAGCGCGGTGGGGCATGTCGTGTAGACGAACATGCGCTTGATGTCGGGCATTTCGTCGAAGGCTTCGTTGATCGACTTTTCGAGGCGTTTCTCGCCGCCGAAGACGATGTGGCTCTCCTTCATGTCCGTGGACCACACATATTTCATGTTGAAGTGGCCGTTGTCGGTCGGATAGCGCTTGGTGTGCCAGGTGTCGTAGGCGCAGCCGATCGGCCCATGGATCATCTGGATCGTGTCCTTGAGCACGCCGCCGATGACCAGCTTGGCGCCGCAGAAGGCGCAGCCGCGTTCGGACAGCGTGCCTGGGATCGTGGAGGCGTTGGAGACCGGCAGATAGTCGCGGGAGTCCTCACCCTCGACCTTGAGATAAATGTGCTGTTCACGTTCGGGTATCGCCTTGTCGCATTCCAACAGAACCATAGGCATGAGTCGTCCTCCTCACTGAAGGTGAGCTTCACAGCGCAGCGGCTTTCAGCTAGCGGCGCCGGAAGGAACTGGGCCAGTCCGTCACCGAATGACTCTGCAAACGCAGAATATGTGCCAGTATTATATTATGTAGCGATGATACATAGCTGGGCCGTCGCTCGATCGGCATATAATCGTAAAAACAACTAGATAGTGACTGTGATGAGACATTAGGCTGACTCCTCAAAAAATGAGCGGCCGGGGACGCCATGCTGTGCATATCTATAAAGAGATAAAAGGCGGCGGCCTGACTGCACAAATCCGAACTAAACGAATATCCGCTGTACCCAGCGGAGCATCTATAAGAGAATGAGCGCCAGCCGCGGTCGCGCCTGTTTGGTACATATCATGCATATATATTCCGACTATATAGCGAAAAGCGAGGGCGGTTGATGTCCGACGTTATGGAGGAGGTCCAGGCTCCGGTTCAACCGGCAGCGCGAGCGGAAGTCGCCTCGCACGCTTCCTCGCTTCGCGTCGCCGTCGCGACGCGGGATGGTCAGCGCGTCGACCTGCATTTCGGGGCCGCTGAATCCTTCCGGGTATTCGACGTGGACGCCGACGGGCCCCGTCTCGTGGAGGACCGCCAAATCGCCCAGCATGCGCTGAGCGAGGAGGAAGACAAGCGCGAGACCATCTATCGCATGATCAGCGATTGCTCGGCGCTTCTGGTCGCCAAGATCGGCGCGACGCCTCAGGAGGCGCTCGCCAAAATCGGGATCGAGTCCACCAATCTCCATGCAGGAAAAAACGTCGTCGACGCGTTGAGCGAATTCTATGCGGCGAAATTCGATGCGTGGCGGGACGCCCCGATCGACGCGACGGACTTCCGCCTTCTGCATGCCATGCTGCGCGTGGCGGACCTCGATCGCTCGATCGAATTTTACACGCAACGACTCGGCATGCGCGTGCTCGAGCGGCGCGAGCACAAGAAGAACATGTTTTCCCAAGCCTATCTTGGATACGGCGCGGATGGCGACGGCATGACGATTGAGCTCGTCGCCAATTGGCTGCGGGACGAATCCTATGTCCCCGGCGACGCCTTTGGCCACATTGCCATCGGCGTCGACAACATCACGCGCCTTTGCGACCGCCTGGCCGCTGCGGGCGTGCCGATGCCGCGCCCGCCGCGCTCCCAGCGCCATGGCGAGAATATCGTCGCCTTTATCGAGGATCCAGACGGTTACCGCATCGAACTGATTCAAGCGCCATCGCCAGAAGCGGCGGCGACGCTCGAAGGAGCCCCTTTGGCTCAATCTTGAAGACAGGAGTGAACATGTTACGTCAGATCGCCTTTTACGGTAAGGGTGGAATCGGGAAGTCGACCACCTCGCAGAACACGCTGGCCGCCCTCACAGAGCTGGGCCAGAAGATCCTGATCGTGGGCTGCGATCCGAAAGCGGATTCCACCCGCCTCATCCTCCACGCCAAGGCGCAGGATACGATCCTTTCGCTCGCCGCTTCGGCTGGCTCCGTCGAGGATCTCGAGCTCGAAGACGTGCTGAAGATCGGCTTCCGCGACATCAAATGCGTCGAGTCGGGTGGCCCGGAGCCGGGCGTCGGCTGCGCCGGTCGCGGTGTCATCACCGCGATCAACTTCCTCGAAGAGAACGGCGCCTATGAGGATGTCGACTACGTCTCCTATGACGTTCTGGGCGACGTGGTGTGCGGCGGCTTCGCGATGCCGATCCGCGAGAACAAGGCGCAAGAGATTTACATCGTCATGTCCGGTGAGATGATGGCCATGTATGCGGCAAACAACATCTCGAAGGGCATTTTGAAATACGCGATGTCCGGCGGCGTTCGTCTCGGCGGGCTCGTCTGCAACGAGCGCCAAACTGACAAGGAGCTGGAGCTTGCCGAATCACTGGCCGCGAAATTGGGATGCCGGCTCATCCACTTTGTGCCGCGCGACAATATCGTTCAGCACGCCGAGCTGCGCCGCATGACCGTGGTCGAGTTTGCGCCCGACTCCAAGCAAGCGGGAGAATATCGCCAGCTCGCAAATAAGGTTCACAATAATCAGGGCAAGGGCATTATTCCGACGCCGATCACCATGGACGAGCTGGAAGACCTTCTGATGTCGCATGGCATTATGAAGGCCGTCGACGAGAGCCAGGTCGGCAAGTCTGCGGCAGAACTCCACGTCGCCTAAAGAGAAGGGCGGCCAGGGCTTGTTCCCGGGCCGCCGTCGCACAAGATGGAGAGTTCGATGTCGGTGGAATCGGCGGTGGCGTATATTCGGCGCATGCGCTCGGATGACGCGTTCCGCAAAGGGATGAACGAGATTTCCGAGGATGAAGAAGGGAGCTGGGCGGCGATCCGCGAGGCCGGTTACGACTTCACGATGGTAGAGTTCAAAAGGGCGCAGGACGTCATTTACGAGGAGCATGGCGTCTCGCCGATGTGACGCGCTTTCGGTCTGCCGTAAACTCAGCCCGTCATTCTTTGGCGGGCGACTTCTTTTTGTCGTCCTGCGGCATGCGCGAGTCCGCCGTCCAGCGCAACTGCGGCGTCTATTATGGGCGCGCTCTTGGTTCCGGCGCGCTTTAGCGCCTATAGCGCAATAGCGCCTGCCGCTTGTCTGTGAAAAATTCGACGATACGATCGGCCAGAGCCGCGTCGACCGGCACACCATAGCGCTTTGCCGCGCGCAAGAGCTGCTCGGCGTCAACGCCCTGCAAGGACGCGAGACCGGCGTTGGCAAGGGCCAAAACCCGGCGCTTCAGCACCTCGTCTGAAACGTCCGCGAGCCAAGTGTCGCGGATCGCGCCAGGCGCGTAATTGGCCGGCGCGGAGAAGCTCGATCCTGCCGTGGAGATCGCCGCCGCCATGGAAATATCGGCTAGCAGCAGATTGAACATTTGGTTTTCGGTCATGTCAGCCATGTCATTCTCCATCGGCGCTTTGCGCAGCTCTAACGAGAAGCGCGTGAACGGAAATCTTCTATTGGCGACGGCAAGAACTGCGCCAAAGAGCGACGCTCCCCACGCGCCATGCAGGGCTTGCAAACGGCGCGGACGTCTCGGCTCAGCGTACGCCACGGTACGAACGCCCTGCGCTCATGACAAATTTGCACGGGAAGATGTTTCGCCTTCTCGCCGCTTCTTCTCTGGCCTGACGGCTTTTCCGCAAGCTTGGAAGAATTCTCGACGTGGCCGCAGTCTTGCAAAAAGATCTTCGCACATCGCGGAGGACGGCATGAAGCCCGACGAGATTCAGGCGCTGATGAATGAGCCAGCCTGCGCTCATAATAGGAAGTCGAAGTCCGGCTGCGCCAAGCCGGCGCCCGGCGCGACACAGGGAGGCTGTTGCTTCGACGGAGCGCGCAACGCGCTGCTGCCTGTCGCCGATGTCGCCCATATTGTGCATGGCCCTATCGGTTGCGCGGGCTCCTCCTGGGACAACCGCGGCACGCGCTCCTCCGGTCCCGACACCTATCGTATCGGTATGACGACCGATCTTTCCGATATGGATGTGATCATGGGCCGCGGAGAGAAGCGTCTCTATCGCGCCATTCGACAAGCTGTGGAGACGAGGAAGCCCGCTGCCGTCTTTGTCTATAACACCTGCGTTCCCGCGCTCCAGGGAGACGATATCGACGCCGTAGCCAAGGCGGCGTCCGAGCGGTTCGGCGTGCCCGTGGTCCCGGTCGATTGCGCCGGCTTCTATGGCAACAAGAATCTCGGCAACCGCGTCGCTGGCGACGCAGCCTATAAGCATATTATTGGCACGCGCGAGCCCGACGCGCCGCCGCCGGGATCGGAAATTGCGGGCGTCGCAAGGCACGACGTCAATCTCATCGGCGAATGGAACGTCGGTGGGGAGTTCTGGAGCGTCTCGCCGCTCTTCGACGAGCTTGGCCTTCGGGTTTTGTGCAGCTTATCCGGAGACAGCCGCTTTCGCGAGATTCAGACAATGCATCGCGCGGAGGCGAGCATGGTCGTCTGCTCCAAGGCGATGCTGCATGTCGCGCGCAAGCTCGAGCAGGATCACGGCGTCCCCTGGTTCGAAGGCAGCTTCTACGGGGTCAAGGATACGTCCGAGGCCTTCCGAGGTTTCGCTCGCCTATTGAGAGATCCTGATCTGACGGCGCGCGTCGAGGCGCTCATCGCACGGGAGGAGGCCCGCGTGGACGCGGCGCTCGCGCCCCTGCGGGAGAGGCTGCGAGGCAAACGCGTGCTGATCTTCACGGGCGGCTACAAATCCTGGTCTGTCGTCTCGGCGATGCAGGACCTCGGCATGGTCGTCGTCGCGACGGGAACGGAGAAATCAACAGAGGAAGACAAAGCCCGCATCCGCGAGCTGATGGGCCCGAACGCGCGCATGATCTCGGACAATGATCAGACCGCGCTGATCGACGCCTATCACGAATGCCAAGCCGACATCCTCATCGCCGGAGACCGCTATATCTATCCGACACTGAAGTCGCGCATTCCCTTCCTCGACATCGACCATGTCCGGCGCATCGGCTATGCGGGCTATGACGGCCTGATCGAGCTCGCGCGGAACCTCGACTTCGCGGTCCACTCGCCCGTCTGGGGATCGGTGCGCTCTCGTCCTTCCTGGGCAGAGGTCAGACCCGCGCGCGCGGTCGCTTGAGGAGACTTGCGATGGCGCAGATCCTCACCCCCACCAAAGCGCTCACGGTCAACCCTTTGAAGGCCAGCCAACCGATCGGCGCGTCGCTCGCCTTTCTCGGGCTTGCCGAGTGCATGCCATTGGAACATGGGGCGCGCGGCTGCGCCTCCTTCAACAAGCTGTTCTTCATGCGCCATTTCAATGAGCCGATCCCGTTGCAGACGACGGCGATGGATCAGACCACGACCATCCTCGGCGCCGATGCAAGCGTCGTCGAGGCGCTCGCGACAATCTGTCGAAAAAACCAACCCAAGATTATCGGTCTCGTGACCACTGGGCTCTCCGAGATGCAGGGGGCCGACGTGCTGCGCACCGTTCAGGAGTTCAGACGGAAGCATCCGGAATTCGCGGCCGTCGCCGTGGCGCCGGCTAGCGCCAGCGACACTTTGGGCTGTCTGGAGACCGGCTTCGCCGCCGGAGTGGAATCGATCATTCGGACCTTGGTTCCCCGTCGCCCACAGGCGCGCAAGAACCCCCGGCAGGTCAATGTGCTGGCCGGCGCTATGTTGACCCCGGGGGATCTCGAAAAGCTGCGCGAGTGGATCGAGGCGTTCGGGCTGACGCCGATCATCGTGCCGGATATCGGGGCTTCGCTCGACGGACATCTCATCGATGCGGGCTATTCGACGCTGACCTACGGCGGTGTCTCGCGCGCGGAGATCGAGACGATGGGCGAATCGATTGCGAGCTTTGTCATCGGACGCTCGCTCTCGCGCGCAGCCGACGCGCTGAAGGAAATCACTGGGGTTCCTGATTGGCGCTTCGATCAACTGATCGGCCTTGCCCAAAGCGACGCCTTTACCCAGACGCTCGTCGATGTTTCGGGCAAGGATGCGCCGGTGCGACTAGCGCGTAAGCGCGAGCAGCTCACCGACGCCATGGTGGACTGCCAATTCCAGTTTGGAGGCGCGCGCATCGGCGTTGCCGGTGACGCGGATGTCGTGGGCGCGCTGGCTGATTTCTTCATGGGAATGGGTTCGCATGTCGTGGCGGCGGTCGCCTCGGCCAATTCGCCGCGTCTCGACGATCTTGCCGTCGACTCTGTCGTGATCGGCGATCTCGAAGACTTCGAGACGCTCGTGATCGAGAATGGCGTTGACCTCATCGTCGCCAATTCGCATGGCGGGGAAATCTCTCGGCGCACGGGCGCGGCGCTGCTACGGGCTGGTTTTCCGATCTACGACGCCTATGGCGCGCAAGCGGAAGCTTGGATCGGCTATGGCGGGACGCGGCAATTGATCTTCACGGCGGCGAATCTGCTCTCGAACCACTATCAGGAGCTGCGGCCCTATGTGTCGCGGTTCCGCGCTGAGGCGGCGGAGTAAGCGATGCTGAAGATCGCCTTCGCGTCCACCGATCAGGAAAGAGTGAACCTGCATTTCGGCGGAGCCGAAAGTCTCGTGATCTACGACGTCTCGCCGGGCCGCGCGGATCTCGTCGGCGTCCAGCAGTTTTTGAAGGCGGAACAGATCGGCGAAGCGGGGCGCGCCGGGCTCAGCGGCTCCATGCAGGACAAGGTGATCCCGAAGCTCGAGTTCGTCGACGGATGTGCGGCCGTCTACGCCGCGTCCATCGGAGGCAACTCCGTGCGCAGGCTGATGGCGGCGGGCATTCAGCCGATCGTCGTCGACGAAGGTCACGAGATCCTGGATCTGCTGAACGAAGTCAGTCTCGCGCTCGTCTACGGCGGTTTGCCCTGGGTCGAGAAGGCCAAGAAGAAGGCCGCCGCGTCATTGTCGGCGGCCTCTGCAACGGGCGAGAGCCGAAAGCTCATCGCATCGATTGAGGAATTGGAATGAGTCCCATGACCACTCTCGACAGCGGCGGATGTCCTCGCAGCGAAGGCTCCTCGGCCTCCGAGGCCGAGACGATGCGGCTGATCCTCCAAGCGATCGCCGAGGCGCGTCCCGGCATTCAGGCTGACGGCGGCGACATCGAGTTCCTCGGGCTACGCGGCCACCGCGTCGAGGTGCGTCTGACCGGGAAATGCCTGACCTGCGCGCTCGCTGGCCAGACGCTCGGCGCGATTCGGCGCAGGCTTATGGAGGCGCTGGATCAACCCGTCATGGTCGTGCCGATCATGGAGTAGGACCCAGCTTACGCATCCCCGTCGCCGGGGAGATCCGTTCTGAAGGGAATGTCAATGATGGCGATCGGAGACTTGGCTCGGGCGGGAACGGGTGGCGTCACGACGTCAGCCAAGACGGGAGGATGCGCCTCCTCCACCTGCGGTTCTTCGGAGGGACCGAGCGATCTCGCCCCGCAGATTTGGGAGAAGGTCAAGGATCATCCCTGCTACTCGGAGGAAGCGCATCATTATTTCGCGCGCATGCACGTGGCCGTCGCGCCGGCCTGCAATATTCAATGCAATTATTGCAACCGGAAATTCGACTGCGCCAACGAAAGTCGGCCAGGCGTCGTCTCGGAGCGCCTAACGCCGGAGCAGGGCGCGCGCAAGGTCATCGCCGTCGCGCAGAGCGTACCGCAGATGTCGGTGCTCGGAATCGCGGGCCCCGGCGACGCGCTTTATGATTGGCGGCGCACCAAGGCGACTTTCGAGCTCGTGGCGCGCCAGCTGCCGGACATAAAGCTCTGCCTCTCGACGAACGGCCTCTCCCTGCCGGAGCATGTCGACGAGATCGTCGCGATGAACATCGATCATGTGACCATCACGATCAACATGGTCGACCCCGAGATCGGCGCGAAGATCTACCCGTGGATCTATTTCGAGCACAAACGCTGGACTGGCGCCGAAGCGGCGCAGCTTCTGCACGAGCGGCAAATGCTCGGTCTCGATATGCTCGCCCAGCGGGGAGTCCTGGTGAAGGTCAATTCGGTTCTGATCCCTGGCGTCAATGACGAGCATCTCGTCGAGGTGAACCGCGAGGTGAAGGCGCGCGGAGCCTTTCTGCATAATGTCATGCCGTTGATCTCGGAGGCTGCGCACGGGACCTATTACGGACTGACGGGCCAACGCGGCCCCACAGCGCAGGAGCTGAAAAAAGTTCAGGACGCCTGCGAGGGCGGCGCGAAGATGATGCGCCATTGCCGCCAATGCCGGGCCGATGCTGTCGGCCTGCTCGGGGAAGACCGCGGTCGGGAATTCACGCTCGACAGGTTGCCGGTTCTGACCAAGGTCGACACGGCCGAGCGCGACGCCTACCGCGAGGAGGTCGAGCGCAAGCGCGGCGCCCACCGCGCCGCCAAGGCGAGCGCCAGCGCGCTGATCCGGGAGAACTCGGACCTACGCACCCTCACCGTCGCAGTGGCGACCAAAGGCGAGGGCCTCATCAATCAGCACTTCGGCCACGCCACGGAGTTTCAGGTCTATCACGCGGACGGCCGCGGCGTACGCTTGCTCGGCGCGCGCAGGATCGACGAGCACTATTGCACAGGCGGGCTCGGAGAAGACTCGGCGCTCGCCGGCATCATCGAAATTCTGAGCGACGTCGATGTGCTGCTTTGTGCGAAGATCGGCGATTGTCCCAAGGAAGAGCTCGCTCAGGCCGGCATCGAGCCGAGAGACGACTTCGCCTATGAATTCATTGAGGCGTCGATCGCCACGCTCTATGCCCGGCGACGTGAGGTCGCGCGGGCCGACGCCTGATCCGCATGCAGAGAAGAGGAGAGAGAAATGGCCTACAGAATCATCGCTTCCCAATGCACGGCCTGCGGCGCGTGCGAATTCGAGTGTCCGAACGGCGCCATCCGCATGAAGGGCGAAACCTATATCATCGACGCGGGCAAGTGCACGGAATGCGATGGCGACGGACCCCGCTGCGTCGAGGTCTGCCCCGTCGAGAACACCTGCGTCAGAGCGTGATAGGGGGAGGAGTCCATGCTCATTCTCACGCGTCCGGCCATCGGCGCGATCCAGTCCGCCATGCTGCAGAATGACAAGGCCGGCTTTGGCGTGCGCATCGCCGCCGAAGGCGGCTGCTCCGGCGCAAAATTCTCGATGCGTTTCGAGGCGGAGCCCTTGAGTGAGGACGTCGTCATCGAAATCCGCGATGTTCGCGTCTTCGTCGACGAGGCGTCGATGGATATTCTGCGGGGCGCCACCGTGGATTACACCCCGGACGGCGACGCTCGAGGGTTCAACTTCACGCTCGATCCGGAGACGAGCTTGCAAAGCTCCTGCAAGAGCCAGCCCTCGGAAACGGGAACTTGCGGTTCGGCGTCGGGCCGCTCCTGCTCTTGCAGCGCGAGCTTTCAGTGACGCTGCGGTTGCAGCGCTCTCGAACGCGCGCCGGTCCCACGCGGCCTTGAGATCAGTGAAAATCCTTGTGGTTGAGCTTATATTTCCCCATGCGTAATCCAAGGATCCGCCGTGTGAGCCCAAGCATCTTGGCGGCTTCCGTCATGTTTCCCTTCTGAACCTTCAAAGCCTCGATGATCATCTCATATTCGACAGCGTTGAGCCGCGTCTCGAGGTCGCCTTTGCACTCGACTTCGGAGAGCACGGGCATTTGCAGCGAGGGCGGCAGATTGTCGCCGTGAATGACCCCGTCGTCGGAGAGGATGATGGCGCGCTCAATCACATTCTCGAGCTCGCGCACATTGCCGGGCCAGTGATAGGAGAGGAGCATATTGATCGCGGAGGTCGAGATGCGCTTCACCTCCATGCCGAGCTCGTCGGAGAAGCGGGCGACGAAGTGATCCGCCAGCGCGACGATGTCGTTGCAGCGGTCGCGTAGGGGCGGGATCGTAATGGGGAAAACATTCAGCCGGTAGTACAGGTCCTCACGGAAAGTTCCTTTATCGACCATTTCGGCGAGGTCGCGATTGGTCGCCGCGAGGACCCTCAAATTGACCCTGATCGGCATATTGCCGCCGACACGCTCGAAGCTTCTCTCCTGAAGGACCCGCAAGAGCTTGGCTTGGACCGGCAGGGAAAGCTCGCCGACCTCGTCTAGGAACACGGTTCCGCCATTGGCCTCCTCGAAGCGGCCCTTTCGGGCGCCGACCGCGCCGGTAAACGAACCCTTCTCGTGACCGAAAAGCTCGCTTTCGATCACGCTTTCGGGCAGCGCCGCGCAATTGAACTTCACGAAGGGCCCCTTGGACAAGGGGCTGTTGAAGTGAATGGCGCTGGCGACGAGCTCCTTGCCGACGCCGCTTTCGCCAAGGATCAGCACGGTCGTCTTGGTGCGGGTCACGCGGTCGATCAATTGATAGACTTCCTGCATCGGCTTGGAGCTGCCGATGATGTTGGACGGCTTGAAGCGCGCCTTCAACGCGCTGCGCAGGCGGCGGTTCTCGTTCTCGAGCGCGACCTTCTCGACATTTTCGATCAGATAGAGTTCGGCGGATTGCGCCGTCAGCGTGGCGAGCATCGACAAGACTTCGACATCGAGCCGCAACAGCCGCGCATTGTCGTAAAGACGTTCGGCGCTGATCGTGCCGAGCACGCGCTTGCCGCGCGTGATGGGAACGCAAATGAAGCTCACTTTCCGGTCGAGCTCGCCGGTGCGGCTGCCGGTGCGGTTGAGGAAAGCGGGCTCCTCGCTGATCTTCGGCGCCACGATGGGCTGTCCGGTCTCCACGACGCGGCCCGTCACGCCCTCACCCAGAAAATAGAGTCCCTTGGCTTCCTCCTCCTCGGTGAGGCCGAAGCTCTTATGGATGAAGATGTCGCCAGACCCCGGCTCGAACAGGCTGATCATCGCGCGCACGACGTTCATATGCGACTTCAAGACGTCCAGCAGGATTTGCAACGTCTCCGACAGATCGCTGGTTGCGTTGGCGATCCGGCTCATCTCATTCATGAGTGGAAGAACATTCGTTCTGCACTCGCCGAGATCGCAATCGCAGGCATGAGGCTCGAAGGGCGTCAGCTGCGGGATCGGCTGAGAGCCTTCGCTTGAGCGACTCTTCTCAGCCAATGCAGTTTTCTCGGCCACTAATCGCCTCCGTCGTGAATGCAATAAGCTGCCTGAGCGGGCCCGAAGGCGTTGAAGCATGGCCCACGCTTCGTCGCCTTGAAAACGGGGTCTTCATCGCGGTCGCCTCGGCAAGCATTTCAGCCTCCCGCCGCGCCGCCCGCCCGGAGCTCGGGACACAGAGGCCTCGAACGCGGCGAATATCGCAGGGATCGATCGATGAAGCCTTCAACTGTCCTTGCTCGGCGCATCCCTGTCGCGCTGCTTCCGCCGCCTTTCGAGCGTGAAGGATCACGAAGCGCCTCCTTGTCGGCGCGTCAGAACTCCTGCAAGTATTAGGCCGAAGAAATCGGCGCCGGATTTCCGGGGGGCTGGTCGTAGATATTGTTTATAAAGCAATCTATTATGAGCATGATGGCCTGTCGTCTTATCGTGATGCAGATGAAATATATAGCGAAATGCTTCTTATGGAGCGCTTTGGCAAGCTTTCGGGCGCCGGGCTGCGGGTCGAAACGCTGCTCTCGGCTCTAAATCTGGCTGTAATCGATAAAGCTCGGGTCCGCCGCGCGGCGCGCCAGCCGGCGGGCCCGCTCCAGTTCCTCCGTCGTCAGCAGGGAGTCGCGGACGCGGTTGAAGAGCGGATTGAGATAGCCGTCGAGCCCGTTGAAGAAGGGCGAGCGCGCTTTGAGCGCGTTCTTTCGGAAACGCAAGCACTTGTAGCACATTGGCGATCGCGCCAGATAGTCGCGCGGCCTGATCCAGTAGACGACTGCGAAGAGACGGATTCCCGTCGCGAGCAGCTCGCGAAACGCGCGGAACCACCAGGCGCGCTCGTAGCAAAGGGATTCCAACTGGATCGTGCAGATTTTGCAGGAGGCGGTCGATTGCGGGGGCAGCTTGGGTTCGGCGCCGATGAAACCGACCATGGACGGGCTCCTAGATCACGCTGTGTTCAGGCGGAATCGCCTGAACACAGAAAACGTGATCGATTCCAAAAGTGTAGAACGCGATGCGAAAAACCGGTTTCCGCTTTTTCGCATCGCGCTCTAGCGCGTCTCCCGCTCGAACGGAATCGTTCGAGCGGGAAACGCGCCAAATCAAAAGGTTGGAGCATGTCTTGACCGGAAAACCGCTTCGCACTTTTCCGCGACATGCTCTTGTCTTTCCGTCGCAGGAGGCAATCTTCACGCCATCGTAGTCAGTCCCGATCAAGGTCGGAGGCAATAGCGGGCCGCTTCAAGCGATTTTTTGAATCAAGAATGCGCGGACCTTATTCAGATAGCGATCGACGGTCCTGACCGTCACGCCGAGCCGCATGGAGATTTCGCAGTGATTCAGGCCGTCGATGTAATAGAGCGAGAAGGCCTTTCGACACGGGAGCGGAAGGAGGCTCAGGAACCCGCATAATTGCCGGAGCTCCAAGCGGCTTTGGACGCTGGCTTCCGTCTCGCCGGGGTCTTCGACAGAATGTTGGTCCGCCTCGTCATCGCGATAGCGCGAGCGCGACCGCGCCTTGCGATGCTCATCGATGATGAGGTTGGCGACAATTCGATGGAGATACGTCTGAGGGCTTGCGGCCGTCGCGATCGCTCCATCCTCGAAGGCGCGAAGAAATGCCTCTTGAACGAAGTCTTCCGCATCATGCGATCGTGCGCGTCTGCGCGCGAAAGCCCTGGCCGGCTTAGCATAGGCGCGGTAGAACGCATCGAAGTCGAACGATGGTTCCTTCGCGGTTTCTTGCCCGGAACTGCATGATCGCGGATCGTCGCTGGCGCGATCACGCTGCTTCTTGAAAGTCGAGCGCGTCATGACGCCGACGCGTCCAAAGAACAGAAGTCTCCTGCGCGGGCGACGGCGGCCGCAAAGGCAGTCGTCGGTTGGTGCGCGAAGAGCGGCAGCACGTTCCCCGCGAGCGCGACGAAGCACGCGCCCAACCGCGCCTCAGCAGATCTTTGATCGGCGCTCACCCACATGTCGCGCACCCAGGTTGCGATGTTTCTGCGCTTTTCTTGGCTGCTCTCCCGCCCTCCGAAAGGCCGCTGAAGGGCAGGCTCTCAATCAGGGCGGCGAGCGAGCGCGCGGTCTCCTCGCGCAACTTCATCCGGCGAGAGCGCGCGCGCTCCGGTTCTGTTTGGACAGGCGGGGGCAACCACAAGGGCGCGACAGCGCTCGCCTGCGTTCTCACCCATCAACGCCGCTCGTCGCCCGAGATCACGCTGCGTTTTGGCGGAACCGCCTGAACGCAGAAAACGTGATCCATTCTAAAAGTTTAGAGCGCGATTCCCGTGAAAACCGCTTTCCACTTTTTCACATCGCGCTCTATCGCTTCCCCTTGCCCTCGCTTTCGGGTCCGGAGCCGGTCGCCCAAGGATTGGAATAGCGTTCCGCAGTCAGAAGATTCTCGTCGTTGAGCGTTTTGAGAAACGCCGCAAGATCAGCTTTTTCCTGCTGCGTCAGATCAATCTTGACGATGAGGCTGCTCTTGAGCGGGCTCAACGCGCCGTCGCCGGCGTTCGGCCCCGCCTCGATCTTGCGGCCGCCGCGCGCATAAATGTCGATCACGTCTTCCAACGTCGCGACCGTCCCGTCGTGCATGTAGGGAGCGGTCAGGGCGATGTTGCGCAGGCTCGGCGCGCGGTATTTGCCCATGTCGTCGGCATCGTTCGTCACGTCGAGCAGCCCACGATTGGGAAATGGATAGGCGCCCTTGCCGTCGACGTCATAGAGCCCGGTGTTGTGGAATGGCGTCTCGGCTTCGCGCGTCTTCACGTGAACGAACTGATCGTCGAGATTGACGGTGCCGTGGCAGTGGTGGCATTCCGCCTTCTCGCCGAAATAGAGATCGTGCCCGCGCTGCTCCTGTTCGGTCAGCTTGATCTTGCCGTCCAAATATTGGTCGTAACGGCTGCCGAACGACACGACGCCGCGCTCGAAGGCGGCGATCGCCTTGATAATCGTATCGAAGCTGATCGGGTCGGCCTTTTCGGGAAAAGCCGCCTTGAACCGATTGCGATAATCCGCGTCGGCGCGAAAGCGCGCGACGATCTCGGGCTTGTTGGCGTCGTTCACGCCCATCTCGATGGGGTGCTCGCCAAACAGCGGATTCTCCATCTGCCGCTCCAGCGTCACCAGCGCCGGATTGGCCCAAGTGTAGGTGGCGTGCCAGGCGGAGTTGACGATCGAGGGCGCGTTGCGCGGCGTGTGCTCGCCCGTTGAGCCGAGAGACGTCACCCGGCCATCGGTGAAGGCGCGCTCTTGCAAATGGCATGAGGAGCAGGCGAGCGTTCCATTGCCCGAGAGACGCTTATCGTAGAAGAGTCGTCGCCCGAGCTGGAATTTTTCTTCCGACATTGGATTGTCGGCGGGAACGCGCGGCGGCGGCACGTAAGAGGGCAAGTCCCAGCTCCAGGCCAAAGGCTTGCTTTCTTCAGCGAAGGCTGCAGGCGCGAGGAGGAGCCCCAGCCCTGCGAGGAGCGCGCGCGCGCGGGTCACGGCTTCGCTCCCGACACGGCGACGACGGGCCTGGCCGAGAAGATGGAGGAGACGCCGGGCTTCGTCTGTAAGCCGGCGCCGGCGCCGCCGGGCGGATTGAGGCCTATGGCCTTGAAGATCGCCGGGCATTCGGGATCGTCGAGCGCGCTCATGCAGCCGACCGCGCCGCCCTTGTCCATGCTGACGTCGCTCTCCTTGAAGAGCGTCGTCAAATCGAGATTGACCTGCTCCGTCTTCGGATCGAAGCGATCGAGCGTGACGGTGAAACGATTGGGCTGCGCGCAGGAGACGATCTCGCCCGTCGCCGGATTGCCCTTGCAGCCACTGGAGCCCAGATGAACCATCCAGGTTCTGGCCTTGGCCCCGTCGGACAGAGCGACGAAATTCGACGGATCCACTTCGACCGAAAAGAATCGGCGCCCGGCTTGCCAGTTCCAGGACATGGCCTGAACATCGAGCGGCGGCGGCGCGGTCTCGACATTCGAGTGGTTGAGCGCGACCGTTTTGCCGTCGATCTGGCTCTCGACGGGCACGCCAACCGAAAACTCGAGCCCCACATAGTCGCCCGCGGGCGTGCTTCCCGTGATCGCGCTGTTCTTCGGGGGATTGGTCGGGCTGCACGGCGCGCTGCCGCCGCGCGCGTCTCTGAAGTCGAGGAGCGCGAGATTTGCGTATTGCCAGTCGTTTTGCGCGAGCGCGATGGGGGCTCGCCCGCCCTTCTTGTCGATGAGCTTCACGTCGTAGACGTAAAACCGCGCCTCGCGCAGCTTGGCGTCCACCTTGCTTGCGCCGAGCTTGGGAAGCGGGGCGGCGCAACCGACCGGCTTGCCGTCAAGCGTGAGCGAGAAGCTGATCATGACGGGTTGTGGGCTCGCGAGCCCCGCGGCGATTGACGGAACGCTCGCTCCGAGAGCGAGCGCCGATCCAAGAGCGACGACGAGCGGAAGGCGCATCTGTTACCTCTTTGTTTCAAGCTCTGACGCGAGCCGATGTTGCAGTGACGGGCAGGGGAGGCGACGAGGACGAGCAAGCGACGTCGCCGAAGCCCCGAAGGTTTTCAGAGTTCCATGCGCAAGGTGCCGAGCACCGAGCGGGGCGCGCCGGGCGTCAAGGAAAAGCGGTTGGCGAAAGCTGGGTTCCAGCCGTAAAAATACCGCGTGTTCGTAAGGTTATCGACGTTGATCTGCGTCGTGACCCAGGTGTTTCCGACCTGGAATCTGTATCCGCCCATCAATCGCACGAGCGTGTAAGCCGGTATGATGAAGGAGTTCGCCTGGTCGCCCCAGGCCGTGCCGATGCGCGAGACGCCGACGGCGCCGGTCAGGCCGCGAAAAGCGCCGTCCGCGTCATATTTGACCCAGAGATTTCCGGTGTTGTCGGGCACGCCGGGAAAGCGATTGCCCTTGACCGGGACGTTGTTGATGAGGTCGAATGGATCGGCGAAGTTGAACGGCGAGCCTTTCGTGACCCGCACGTCGACATGCGAATAATTGGCGATGACGCTCCAATTGCGATCAATCCGGCCCGTGATGTCCAGCTCCGCGCCGTGGCTCCTGGCGCTGAGAAGGTCGTAGTAGGCCAAGAGGGCGGAATCCGCCACCGCCATGTTGTGTTTGTTGATGTCGAAGAAAGCCGCCGTGGCGGTCAGCTTCTTGTCGAAGAATTCCGCCTTCACGCCGCCTTCCCATTGAATCGCCGACTGCGAGGGCAAAGGAGCGAAGGTCTTCGCATTCAAGCCATTGTTCAGGCCATAGGACTCCGTATAGCTGCCGTAAACGGAGAACCACGGCAGAGGCTGAAAGACGACGCCTACGCGCGGACTGAAAAACTTATCCTTCGTGGTGCCGTAATGGCCGAAGGGAGAGGCCCCGGGGAGATTGGCCAGCGTCAGCGTGTCGTTGTAGGTGGGAAAGAGGCTGCCGACGGCCGTGCCGGTGGAGGCCGACGCGATATCGTATCGCCCGCCCAAGAGGACATGCAGCTTGTCGTCGGCGAAGGAGATGAGGTCCTGAGCGTAGAAGCCCTGCCACTCCTGCTTTTTGACCAGAGCGATCGTGCTGCATTGGTAGCCGCACCCAAAGGGCGAGCCGCCATAGCCGGCGAAGGGGTTGATGGCGCTACCGAGCAGGCCGCCGTTGCCGTAGAGGGGCGCGAAGATGTTGAGCTGCGTGGGCACGAACCCATAGAATCCGTCGTCCACATCGTTGAAGTTCAGGTGATCTATCCCCACGAGCCCGGCATGCTCGAACATGCCCGTCGTGAAATTGCCTTTGAGTTCGAGGTTTCCGGTGATCGAACGCACGACGTCTGGAAACCACATCGCCTGATTCCATGCGGTTCCTAACGGGACCGGGTTGAAATTCGTGAAGTCAAAAGTGCACGGGCCTCCTGCCGCGTCAGGATAGGGAGGGTTGTTCAAGCACGCAAAATAGTTGTTGGTCGTCATGTTTCGCGAGTTGTTGTAAGCGAAGCGCTGCGTGATGTTCCAGTCCTTGTTGAGATCGTATGACCAGTCGAAATTGACGTAGCGCTTCAGGGACTGGTCCGGATTCGCTCCGGTGAAGCTGATGTCCTCCAAATAGGTGTTGATCGGAATCGGCGCGGGGTGGTTGCCGAAGGCAGGAAAATTCGGCTGAGTGTCGACGTTGGATGAATCTTGATACTCGGCTCGCAGATTGGCTTTGAACTGCTCGGTCGGGTGAAAGGTGAGCACGCCCGAGCCGAAGTTTCTCTGCGACCAGACGTGGTTTATGAAGGATCCATCACGCGTGATTTCGGCGTCGACGCGGTAGAGCCAGCTCTTGTCCGACGTCAGCGGACCCGTCGCATCGACGAAGGTTCGCGTCGACCCAAAGCCGCCGGCCTGCTCCGTGAGCGAGTAATAGGGCGTCTCGAGGGGTTGCCGGGTGACGAAGTCGACGAGGCCGCCCGGCTCCGAGCGGCCGTAAAGAACCGAGGCCGGACCCTTGACGACCTCGATCGCCTGCAGGTTGGCGGTGCTCGGACAGTATTCGTTCGGATCGAGCAGCCCGTTTCTGTAAACCTGCGCGATTTGGTTCGAGCCCGTCGGAAATCCGCGAACGATCAGGTTCTGCGAGCTGCTGCAATCGCTCGGCAGCAGCGCCACGCTGCTGACGTTGGTGGCGATCGTCTCATTGACGTTGAAGTGCGGCTGATCGTCCATCTGCTCGCGCGTCACGACCTTCACGCTGATCGGCGTCTGCATGAGCGGCGCGTCGATCTTGGCGGAGATGGCTTTCTGCGCGTCGTAGCCGGTGTAGCGGTCGCCGCTCTGCTGCGTGAGTTGGGCGGTCTGCGAGGGCGGCAGCGCGGCATAGGGCGAGCCCGCTTCGGCGGGCGGACTCGGGACGGGAGCGACCGGCTCGGCAGGCGCTTGCGCCGCCCGGAGGCGCGGTCCGCCGCTCGTTCGCGCATGCTGTTGGGGCATAGCCTTCGGTCGCGTCTTCGGCGTGTTGATTTCAATCGTCGGCAAGTTTTGCTGCGCGAGTGAGGGGACAGCGACGAGCGCAACCGCGCAGATTGAGGCTCCGCGCAAAAGTGTCGAGCGAGGCATAAACATCTCCTGTAGCGGCGGGGAGCGTCCGAACGAATTTGAGCCGCTTTCTCTGCTGGCGTCGCAGCAGCTTCGACGAAATTAGAACGAGCTTCCGAGATCGCGCCTCTACAAAATTGTAGAAGCGTATCGACTACGGAGCGGGATTTAGTTTGCTTTGAAGATTTTCTTTTCGCTTGTGACCAAAAGGTCACAGTTTTGGCGTGGCAAAAAAGTCACACTCGACCTCGTTAAATCCACGCTCATAGAGAACAGCTGACATTAGTCATGATGCAGACGGCGGCGAGGAATGTTTCGGCGTTGCGAGCGTAGCGAGCGGCGACGCATCGACGGGCCGCGTTCCGGTCTCGACTGCAGCCCCACGCGCCACCCGGCGTGAGTCATATTCAGGGCCAAAGACCTTTGTCGGTCTCATAGGCTGCGTCGGCGCGGGCGATCTCGGCCTCGCGCGTGGTCGCCGACCAGCCGCCGCCGAGAGCTTGATAAAATGTCGTCGCCGCCTGGTAGCGCGCGAGGCGCACTTGCTCCAAAACCAGCTGGCCTTGAAAATAGGCGGTCTCGTTCGTCGCCAGCGTCACGATGTCGATCGTGCCTTCGCTTAGCCTCGCCTGCGCCGCCGTGAGCGCCTGCCTCGCCGAGGCCACGGAATCTTCCTGCAAGCTCAAGTGACGCTGCGTCTGAGCGATGGCGATCAACGCATTTTCCGTGTCGGAGAGCGCGGTGAGCGTCTGTTTGCGGTAATTTGCTGCGAGCTCGGAATATTTGCCCTTCTGGAGCTCATACTGTCCTTGCAGATTCCAGCCATCGAAGAGCGGCTGCGTTGTCGTGGCCAGCACCTGCCAGAAGATCGCCTGGGGCGTCGCCAAATTCCTCCAGACGATGCTCTCCACGCCATATTGGCCGGTGAGCTGGATCTGCGGAAAGAATGCGGCGCGCGCCTGGAGAACCGAGAATTCCTGCGAGGCGAGCCTGGCTTCAGCCTCGGCGACATCGGGCCGACGCAACAGCACCTCTGATGGCAGTCCGGGGTCGATCTTGGGAAAATGCAGTCTCTTGAGCGTCGTTCCCTGAATCGAGAAGCTCTCCGGCGTTCGCCCCAGGAGAACCGCGAGAAGATTGATCTGCTGCGCCAACGTCTGTTGCAGCGGCGGAATCATCGCGAGCTGCGTGTCGTAGACAGTCTGCTGCTGCGCCACGTCGAGCACGGTCGCGAGCCCCACCTCGCGACGAGCCTTCAACGCCGTGAGCACCTTACCGGCGATGCGGGCGTTCTCGTTCACGATGCGCAGCTGGTCCTGCGCGTTGAGCACCGCGAAATAGGCGTTGAGCGTCGAGGCGACCGTCGCAATCTCGACGACTTGGCGATTGAAGCGGCTGGCGTTGGCGAGCAGTCGCGCCGCCTTGGAGGCGTCCTGATTCACGCCCCAGATGTCCAGCGTATAGCTGGCGTTGAGGCCGAGCGAATAAAAATCGATGCGTCTCGCGCCGAAGGGGCTGCTGCTCGTGGAAGACGCGGTGGCGAGGCCGGCGCTGTTGCCGACGCCAACCCCGTACACCGTGCTCGGAATCTGAAGGCGCTCGAAATTATTGACGTTGGAGAGGGTCGGAAACAAAGGCGCGCTGGAGACGCGCGCCTGGGCGTCCGCCTCCGTGATGCGTGCGACGGCGGCGGCGATGTCGTTGTTGCCTGCAAGCGCCTCGTCGATGACGCGCGTGAGCTCCGCTGAGCCGAAGCGCCCGGCGAATTCATGCGCGGAATGGAACGAGGGCGCGGAAGTCGGCGCCGCAGCGCGAAAGCGTTCCGGGAGCGGCGTGGCGAGGTCGGGCTTCTCCCACTCGAGGTCGCAGCCGGCCAGCGCGAGCATGGCGCAAAGCGCGATCAAGCCGGCGCAGCGCCTGATGTGAACCGGCAGGGACAAGTTCGGCTCCTCACACTGCTACAACACGCGAGCGGCCACTGACGCAGCTGCGCTATTTGAGTCGACCGAGAGCCCGACAACGTCGCCCGCGTCATCGGGATCCCGTCACGGTTTTGGGGGCTTCTTCTCGTCCTTTTTGGCCCCCGGCGCCGGCGCGGGGGCGGGCGGAGGAACCGGCGCGGCGGGCGCCGCCGAGCCGAGATTGGCGCCGAGACCGAACAGTCGCCACTGCCCGTCGACCGGCGCAAAGAGCATTTCGAAGTTGAGCCGCGACGACGCCGACGGAAAGAACCCCGCAAAATGCAGCATGCCGTTCTGCGTGATCTCCGGCATGACCGTCAGTTGCGGCTCCATGACGAGCGCGCCCGAAAGATCGACCTTGTCGCGTCTGAGATAGGCGAAAATCTCGCCAAGCCGGGCGGGGTTGTTGGCGGCGGCGAAGCCCGGCGCGGCCTGATCCCGCAACACCGTGTAATTGCCGGTCTTGTTGGCTTGGTCGAGAGCGGAAAGCGCGTTCCTGAGCAAGATCAACAGGCCGTTGCGGTCGATCTGCGCCTGCGTAGCCGGCGCTGGCGCGGGGGGCTTTGCGGCGGTTTCGGCCGAGGCGGGAGAGAGAGAACTCGTCGCCCAGAGCGTCGCCAGAAGAACGGCGACGAGAGTGCGCTTGCTTGACATGCGAATCCTGCTCCAGGGGTCTGTGGCCTTTTTTCATGCGATAAGGGCTCGCGGCGACCAGCGCCGCGAGCCCCCAGGACTGTTGTCAGTCTTTCATGGACGAGGCGACGCTCACCATGAGTAAGTCGCTCCCGCGCGGGCGCCGACGCCACCATAGTTGAGGCCGACGCCGACGCCCCCATCGAGCACGATGTTCTGGCTGACGCGCGCCTGCACATTGCCGCCGAAGGCGTTCTGCTGGCGGAACCCGCCCCAATGCGCCGAGATGGCGAACTGCTTGCCCTCCGGCAAGATCGCGCCCTGCGTAGCCAAAGCGACCGCCGTGCCCTCGTAGCTGCGGCGCACGCTTCTCTGCAAGTCATAGACCTGTTGTTGCAGACCCTGCTGACCCGCATAAAGCGCAGCGATGTCATTCGGCCCGAACTGGCTCGCGCCCAACGTGCCGTTGGGGTCCGAAGTCATGAAGCGCACAGGCCCGACCTGAGCCGCCGTCGAGGTCCCGAGCCCGCCGATCACAACCTGACCGGCTTTCGTCGCCACCGCGCCATTGCCGATCGCCACTGAGTTCGGGCCGTTGGCGACCGCATTATTGCCGATCGCCACCGCGCCATTGCCCGCTGCGGCGTTCTGGTTGCCCAGCGCCACCGCGCCGTCTCCGACCGCCGAGTTGTTGGCGCCGAGCGCCACCGCGCCCGTGCCGATCGCGACGTTGGGATCGCCGATGGCGACCGCGCCGTTGCCGATCGCCTGCTGTCCCAGGCCGATCCCGACAGCGCCAGCGCCTGAAGCGACGCCGCC
The DNA here is from genome assembly GCF_027925445.1 of Methylocystis bryophila. Taxonomy (NCBI): domain Bacteria; kingdom Pseudomonadati; phylum Pseudomonadota; class Alphaproteobacteria; order Hyphomicrobiales; family Methylocystaceae; genus Methylocystis; species Methylocystis bryophila. Next base: position 4,443,326 of record NZ_AP027149.1, on the reverse strand, counting down.
GCCGGTGACGCTGCCGGGCGCGCCGAGCGAGACCGCGCCGGGTCCGTAAGCCGAAACGTTAGCGCCGATCGCCGTGGCTCCCGTCGTGCTGGTGCCGCCGCCCTGTGCGGTCGAATAGTAGCCGACCGCCGTGTCGCCCTTGCTGCTCGCATAGGATTGGCTGCCCAGGGCGGTGGAGTAGTCGCTCTGCGCGTAAGCGCCCTGACCGAAGGCGGAGGAATTTACGCCGATGGCGTAGGCCGCCTGACCGACGGCCGTGGCGTTGTCTGCGTGGGCATACGAAAACTGGCCGATGGCGGTGGCGTTGTTTACGTTATTGGCGAACGCGTAGTTGCCGAGGGCTGTGTTGTTGTTGCCGATGGCGTAAGCATAGTTGCCGACGGCCGTGGCGCCTTGGCCCCAGGCGGTGGCGAGATAGCCGGTGGCGGTCGCCGCTCCATTGCACACCCCAGGCGTCCCGACGCCGCAGCTGCCCGGCGTGGCGTTCGGATTCCCGCCGCCGATGGCGGACGCGCCCGTGCCCGTCGCCACGTCGCCAGCGTTAGCCGCGGCGGCGCCGAAATTAATCCCGTCCGAGCCGCCGATCGCGATCGCGCCGGGCGCGGCGCCGGTTGCCGGGAGACCATGGTAGTAATTTCTGAGGTTGAAGCCGGCAGCCGCGCCTTGCATGCCGTTCGAGCCGCCGCCGATCGCCACGCCGCCAACGGAGTTGGCGGAGACAGATGCGCCGTTGCCGTTGGAGGCGCCGCCGCCGATCGCCACGGCGCTGGTCGCGCCAGCGTTGACCGTGGCGGCGTTCGCGCCGGTGAACGCGCCAGTCACTTGGTTGTTTGTCCCATCGGTGCCGCCGATCGCCGTCGAAGAGCCGCCAGACGCCGTCGTGAAATAGCCGACGGCGGTGTCGCCCGCGGTGCCCACGCCGGTCGTATTCGGAATGTTGCCGTTCCAGGTGGAATTGGAGGGCCCGGGGTTGAACGCCGCGCTGCCCGCAGCGGCGCCGGCGCCGAGGGCAAGCGTGTTGTTGCCGCCGGCCCAGGAGCCCTGGCCCACGGTGGTGGCGTTCTTGGCGGTGGCGTAGGCGAACTGGCCAACCGAGGTGGCGTTGTCGGAGTTGGTCGCCGCCAACTGGCCGACGGCGGTGGAATTATAGCCCGCGGCGATCGTCCAATTGCCGACGGCGGTGGCTAGAGAAGCGTTGCCGCTGATCGCCTTGCCGGCGAGCGTGCCCGACGCGGCGCCGATGAGAGGGTTGTAGTTGTCGGGGTTGGTGGCGGTGCCGCCGCCGATGTTGGCGTTGGAGGGTTTCGCTTGCGCAAACTGGCCGAGGGCGGTGGCGCCCATGTTGGTGGCCTGCGCCCAGGCGCCAACTGCCGTGGCCCCGAAGTCGATGCTGCCGCCGCCTTTCGCAAATGAGCGGGCGCCGATCGAGGTGTCCCAAGCCGAGTTTGCAAGCGAGCTCGCGCCGACGGAGGTCGTGTCGGCCGCGTTGGCCTTCGCCGCGCCGCCGACGGCCACCGCCGCCGTCGTGGGCGTCCCGCCCCCCATCGCAACGGAGCCCGCGCCGGCCGCGACGTCATTGGCGGCATTGGCGGACGCGCCGTTGACGGCGCCAGACCCATTGCCGCAGGCCAAAGCGGTGGCGACGCCGTTGTCGGTCGCAGCATTGGGACCGCTATTGGTCGAGGAGCAAATTTCCGCCTTGGCGGCGCTCGGCGCGAAGGCAAAGGCAAGCGCCGCCACGGCGACGCCGTGAAACAGCGTCCGCTGCAATGACGTCTTGCTTGAGAAGCGCGCCTTGGGCTTTTCAGCCGCGCGCTGCCATGAACTCCAACACTGCTCTTTCATTGGGGCCTCCTACCGGCGCTCTTTTGTGGGTCTTGCCGCCCTCCGAAGGAGCAGAACGACCGCCGCTTTTTCTGCCGTCATCGCGGCAGCGCCGGAAAGTTAGAACGGGCTGCGGAGATAGCGCCTCTACAGGATTGTAGAAGCGCTCTTCGGCGGCGCTCGTTTTCTTGTCTGAATTGAAGTTTTCTGGGCAGGCGTGACAAAATAGTCACACTTTTCCTGTGGCAAAAATATCACACTGCTTAGGCGTTGGTCTCAAAATACCGCTTGTTAACGCTCTGCGCTTCGTCAACAGGATTTATAGCGAGCTTTTGCTTTCTTGAAGACTATATTGGCGCTCGACGGCTTCGGCCCGACACGGGTGTCGTCAATATTCCGACTCGCTGACCGTAGTTGCAGGGACTCGTGGCTTTTCGCCGACTTCGGCCGAAGCTGAGCTTGTCAAAGGTAACGAAGTGTGACCAAAGCTTGGTAAGCGTCGGAGAACGCGCGCGCCGATGAGGATGGGCGGAACGAAAGGGATGAGACGCAACGCGATCGCTGTTGTGCTTTTTGCTCTGGCGCTGGGGCTCAAGGTCCTACTGCCGGCCGCGACCCCCGGCCATGCCGCGACCGTCCCCGGCCAAGGGACAGTTCTCCAATATTGCATAAGCGCCGTTACATACGGCGCAGGCGGTCAACAGCACGCGCCCGGCAAGGGCGGCCACGTTGCCGCCTGTCCGATCTGTCAGCTCTCCTGCGAGGGCTCGTTCGCCTCCTTGGAGCGCGCGCCGTTGCAGGCCCCTGTGGCCCTTCACGACCGCGTCGAGCTTTTTGGGCGCGCCGACGGCGCCGAGCCGCCGAGACCGCTCGCCTCGGCGCATCAGCCTCGGGCGCCTCCCTCCTGCTGACCCGTTGTCGCGCGAGTTCCCCCTTGCGTCTGCTCGGGCGAAAAGCGTGCGCGTTCTCTCAGGCGTCCCGAAACGCCTGATCGCACTTCCCCCTCACCGCTGCGGCAATCGGCTTCGCCTGTCTTCCCGGCGATGCGTCCTGCGCCGCCGCAATGAATAGCGCCGCCGCTCAAGCCGGCTTGGCGCCTACAGCGGAATTTCCCAAAATGTCAGCAACCCTTTCAAGCTCAGAGCTATCCGGTCAATCCGATCAGACGGATCTACTCATCGAGCAGATTTACGAAGCGACCCACTGCCCGGAGCTGTGGCCCGCCGTCCTCGAGCAAATCGGACGGATCATCGACGCCCCCTTCGGGTTCGTGATCATCGGCGATCCCGACGCCGCCCGATGGGCGAACACGCCAGCATTCGACGAAAAGACGGCGCGCCTTGTCCGCGAGCGTTGGCTGACGCGTGGGGCCTATCCACGCAAGCTTTCGCAAATTTGCGCTCCCCGCTTCATCGCCGACCAGGAAGTCATGACGCTCGAGGAACTCCGGGGCGAACCGCTTTTCTCCGACTTCTGCTTCCCCTCGGACCTCGGATTCGGGGCGACGACCGGCCTGGAGTTGCCGACCGGCGAGCGCGTCACGATCGGCTGGAGGCGCAGGTTCGGGGCGGAGCCGCTGGGCCTGGACGAGCTCAAACGGCTTGATTCGTTGCGTCTCGCGCTGATCCGCGCGGTGTGGATCGGAGCGCGGTCGCGCCAGCGCGGCATGGCCACCGTGGTCGACACGTTGGCGGCGGTGGGCATGCCTGCGCTGATTCTCGATGGCGATCGACATGTCCTTGCGGCGAACGGACTCTTGGAAACGATCAAGCTCGATGTCGCATGGTCCGGAGGCGGATTTGCGCTACGGGACCCAGCCGCCGACGCCAGTTTGAGAGACGCGCTGGAGCGTATGAAATCCGGCGACACGGGCGCAGTTACAACCTTCCCCGTCAAGGTCAAATCCGGCCGGGGCTACGTCGCCCGCCTCCTGCCCCTGCGCTCGCATGACAGCTTCGCGCGGGAAGCCGCGGCGCTGGTGCTGGCGTCCGCCGGAGCGCGATGCGCGCCTCCCGAAGCGTTGCTGCGATCGCTCTTCGGTCTGACGCCCTGCGAAGCCAGGGTCGCACGCGCCCTTGCGAGTGGAAAAAGCGTGAGCGAGATCGCCGCGAATGAAAGCGTCTCTCCGGGCACGGTGCGAACCCATGTGCGCGGCGTGCTCGAAAAGACCGGCAGCAACCGCCAAATCGACGCCGTGGCCTTGTTGGTGGGAATGCCGCTCTCGCTGGGCTAATTCTTCTCTTGGAGAACCAGACTGGCGCAGGGGGCCAGGAATCCGGCGGTCGCCGCGAAAGCGGCAGGGCCGCCGGCCCGGCTTCCAGCGGGAGCTGGGCTCGATCCGAGCGCTGTCCCTAGACAGGTCATCCGGACGGGCGCGCCGAAGTCAGCGCGCCCCCCGAGCTCACTTGCAGCACCTTATACTCTACGGCCTCTTCCAAGTGCTTCCAGATTTCCGCTTCGGTCACGTCCGCGGCGCGGATCGTCTCCTCCACCGACTTCGCGCCGTCGACTTGCCGAAGGAAGCGCACCCACGGCTCCAATTTCGCGTCGAGCGTGAATTCGAGAACGTCATTTCTCAAAATGCAGTAGGCGTCGCTCCTGCCGGCCTTGGGGTCGCCCGCCTCCTTCCGGAGCACGCTGATCCCGTCGGCAAAGCGCAGGACGCTGCTTCGCTCGAGCGAAGGCGTCCTTTGAACGAGCGAAACGCCAAAGTTTTGCTCCCAAGTCGGCCAGTCACCGATGATCGCTTCAGACACAGGCAGATCGCCGCTCCAGCTGTCGGGAGCTTCTTCGGGCGCCTTCGCCATTGCGGCGAGAAGGCCCATGTTCACGAGATCGAGGGCGAGATCGACGTTTGAATATTCTGGATCGTTCGGCAGATCGTGGACAAACCGCCACAAGGCGTCCTTATCGACGACTTCAACGAAACCGGGCGCTGCGTCGATCGCCTCCTCGATCAACGCGTGGTTCTTGGCGCAGAGGAGATTATACAAGAGGCGGCGCGTATACTTCAGGTCGTCGCCTTGGAAAAAAGGCGTCTTCGGCCGATGGCGAAATTGTTCTGCGAGCTCGTTCCTCATGGCTTCTCGAAGGATCGTTTTGTCCCAGAACAGCTCTTCGCGCAATTGCGGCGGGACCGCATAGGTGAGCTCGACGAGACGATGGTCCAGGAAGGGCACGCGAGCTTCTATGGCGTTCGCGGCGGAGGTGCGATCCTCATGCCACAGCACCCACATCTGCAACACGCGGCGATGCATGTCTGTGTATCCGGCCCAGGGCGTTTCGTAAGGCGTCAACCCCGCCAGCTCAGCCAAGAAGCTCCGTGAGATCAACGGACGCCCGCCGGCTTGAAGAATGGCGTATTTGTTCCAGGCGCCGCTCCGCCGCAATAAGGATTCGCGCTCGTAGCCTTCCAAAATCTGCTCGAACTTGCGCCAAGACGGGTCGTGGACTGCGTTGTAAAAAGACCGCGTATATCCGCCGTTGAACTCGTCGCTGCCGCTGCCCAGCAGCATGACCTTCAATCCAGGAACCCGGGCACGGGCAAAGGCATGCAGGAGATATTTGTAATACTGCTCGGCGTCGGCGATTGGCGTTTCCACCATCCAAAGCATTGTGCGCCATAACGCCGGATCGACGTCCAGCTTTCGCCAATCGAACAGCGCCATGTGGATCGGTATGCCCAATGATTGCGCGGCCGCATAAGCCGAAGGCGCATCGCCGTTCCCGAGAGTGCTCTGAGAGAGCACGGAGAAAGCGTGAACCGCTTTATGCTTCGCTGCGAAATGAGCGACGGCGACCGAGTCGATCCCGCCGCTCAAAAACACGCCGCATTCCACGTCCGCCATGAGCTGCATTTCCACGGAGTCCTGGAGAAGCTCACGGTAATCGCTCACGTATCGCTCACGATCGAGATCCGCCTCCGGTCTCCGGTCGCATGCGGAGGCGGCGTCCCAATAAACGTGCTCGCGCCGTCTCCCCGTCGACAGCTCGATCTCAAGAAACTGTCCGGCTGGCAGATGATGCACACCAGTGAAAAACGAAGTGAGTCCGTATTCCCGGTGGGGGTATCTCATCCTGCTTCTAAGCGTCAGAGCGGCTTCCCAATCGAACTCTTTCGGAACGGTGGGGTGGGCGAGAACCGTCTTCACCTCTGAACCGAAGACGAGTAAATTATCATCGAAATAGTAATACAGAGGTTTCACGCCCAGCCGATCGCGGCCTAGATATATTTTGTTTCTTTCTTTATCAAGAAGCACAAATGCGAATATCCCGTTAAGCTCAGAAAGAAAGTCCATCCCCATGCGGGCGTATAAATACGGGATGACCTCGCAATCAGAATGGGTTCTAAAGCGTGAATTCGGGAGGAGACGTGTGCGGAGCTCCTTATGGTTGTAGATTTCTCCGTTGCACATCGTCACCACGGAACGCTTTTCGTCGAAAAGCGGTTGCTGGCCGCCTTGCAGGTCCACGATCGAGAGTCGTCTGAAACACAGACCCACGTTGGCGTGGATGTAAATTTGCTCATCGTCGGGACCGCGATGGCTCATTTGGCGGGCCATGTCGCGCAAGCGCTTCCCGTCAACGTCGGTTGAAACCTGTGCGCCATCGAGATGTATAATGCCGCCAATACCACACATCTTTTCGATCCCTGTCCGGCGAAGCGTCGGTTTCGTTCGCCTCTCGAGCGGTTTCTCGCGTCGTCGCGGAGACCGGCCCAATGGCGAGATCGTCGCGACTAGCACGAAAGCGTCGCGACAAAAACGGCGCAGGCGTTGGCGCCACGCGATTTGTGATACGCTCTCAGCGTTCGATCCGTACCGTGGATGTAAAATGATGCGCTTAGGTCGTTTCCTCGACGCCAATCAACAGCAAGCCGAAATTTGGAATGGCGAAGGGGGCCGCGCCTGGGTCGAAGGACGCGCGCTGCTCGACCGCATGTATCAGCCGGTTCTGGACTCCATCCTCGCAGCCTGTCCGCCGACGGTCGGCGATCGCCTTCTCGATGTTGGCTGCGGCGCCGGCGCGGTCACGATCGCCTATGCGCGGCATCTCGACTCCGGGCCGGCCTGTGTCGGCATCGACTTATCTTCTCGCATGATTGAGGCCGCGCGAGCCCGGTGCGAGCGTGAGAAGGCGAACGCCTCTTTCATTCAAGGCGATGCGCAAGTGTATCCTTTTGAGGAAGCAAGCTTCGATCTACTCGTATCTCGTTTTGGCGTCATGTTTTTCGACGATCCCGTGCGCGCCTTCGCCAACTTGCGGAGCGCCGCCAAGCCGAACGCCAAGGCCTGTTTCGCGGTCTGGCGCGGTCCGGCGGACAATGCCTTCATGCGCGAGGCGGAGCTCGCCGCCGCGCCCTTCCTGCCGGAAGCGCCGGCGCCAAATCCGAATGCGCCCGGGCGGTTTGCTCTGTCCAAGCGAGAGAGAATCGAAGCTGTCCTGAGCGGCAGCGGTTGGGGTCGGATTGAGATTCTTTCCGTCGACATTCCCTGCTCATTTCCCCTATGCGATCTGGACTATATGTTCACGAGCTTTGGCGCCATCGGCGCCGCGTTTCGGCAGCTCGACAAAGACTCACAAGCACAGCTCATCGAAAAGGTCCGACCCGTTTTTTCTAAGCATATTGTGGGAGAGGAAGTTCGCTTCACGGCCGGGTGCTGGATCATTTTAGCTCACAAGGTATGAAGAGCGGCCTCATGCGAGCGGCGAAGCCTTCGCAGTAAAACTGTGGCCTTTCTGCCACAACTTTTAAAAATCAGCTCCAAGGCAGATTAAATCCGGCCTCATGGCGGATGGCTTCTACAATTTTGTAGAGGCGCGATCTTCAAGGCTCGTTCTAAGCTCGTGAAACTGCAGCGACCTCGGCAGCAGAAGCAGGCGCTGCTTCCTGTCAGCGAGTCGGTCGGCCGTCCAATGAATTCGATCTCTTTCCGGCGCGACAATTGCGCCGAAACCCAGACAAGGACGTTCATCATGAAAGGTAAGCTGCTCGCCGCAACAGTGCTCGCCAGCGCCTTATCCGCGTCTGCCTTCGCCGCAGACCTGCCTTCGCTCAAGGCGCCCCTCGTTGTGCCGCCGCCGCCGCTCTGGACGGGGTTTTATGTCGGCGGAAACGCGGGCGGAATTTTGGGTGGGAGCTCTGGCCTGAGGAGCTATGGCGTTGATCTTTTCGACGACGCGTTTCCCGCGGCGGCGGGCGCCGCTGGCGCGCTGAGCGCCGCCGCTTCGGGGACCGGCGCCGGCAATAGAGGATCGTTCAGCGGCGGCGCCCAAGTCGGCTTCAATTATCAGTTCAATCCCCGCTTCCTGGTCGGGCTCGAGGCCGACATTCAAGGCGTGGCGGGCTCGAGCCTCAACACCAGCGTCACCGGTGTTGCGCGCGACCCGCTTGGTAGCCCGACGACCATGCTCACCGCTGGGCAAGTCCAGGCTTCGCTCGACTATGTCGGCACCATGCGCGCTCGCGCGGGCTTTCTCGCCACGCCAACCTTGCTGCTCTATGGGACGGCGGGTCTTGCTTACGCCAATGCGAATCTCTCTGCGGCCTATGCCTCCCTCGACCTTGCCGGCGTTTACGGCCCTGGATACGCGAGCGCCTCCTACTCGGACACGCGCGTCGGTTGGACAGCGGGCGCCGGCGTGGAATGGATGTTTCTGCCGAATTGGAGCGCCAAGATCGAATATCTCTATTATGACCTCGGCACGGTGAGCATCAACGCCATTCCCACCGGGGTCAACAGCTTCACGGGCTTCACGGGATACAACTACGCGACGTACACGAGCGCTCGCTTCAGCGGCAATCTCGTGCGTGCGGGCGTGAACTATCACTTCGCCTGGGGCGCTCCGATTCCTGTGCTCGCCAAATATTGATGCGAGCATCTCGCCGAGATCCACAAAATCTCGTTTCGTCCGTGTCTGATTTGGCGAAGCTCATACGTCTAACAAAAGGGCGCCGCATGGGGCGGACCCTCTCCAACAAAAGAGTTGGAGCCTAATCGAAGATCACAGGGGGAATAAGATGGCTATCAAGATTGCCAAGCGAATCATCATGAGCGTCATCGGCCGTGCGGGCGCCTGTTGCGGCAGCCACTGCACGCCCGTTCGCTAAAGCGTTGGCATGCCGTCGCTGCTCCGAGCGCGGCGGCATGCCATCGGGCGTGCGTCCAATCCCAGGCATGAAGGGGCGGAGTGATGCGGCTAGGATTCAATTTCACTCTCCCGGAAACCTACGACATGGTCCGGCGAATGAACGCCGAGGGACATATCGATTATGTGGAGCTGCTGATCGATAATTTCCTGTGCGTGCCCCCCTCCGAGCTGGCGGAGGCCTTTTCATGCCCCGTCGGCTTTCACATCATGTTTTCCCGGTTCCTTGAAGAGGATCGTGACACGCTGCGCGATTTCGCGCGTCGTCTTCGCCCCTATATCGACGCGCTCAATCCGATCTATGTTTCGGATCATTGTGCCTACTTCACCGAGCACGGACGCAGGCTGCTTTTCCTCGGGGAGTTCGACTACTCGCGCGATTATGAGTCAGCGCGAGAAAAGGCCGAGTTCTGGCAGAACGAGCTGGGAACGAAGCTGCTGGTCGAGAACTATCCTTCGATCATGTTTGGCGGCCATGAAGCGCCGGAGTTTTTTGAAAAACTTCAGCAAGAGATTGGGACCGGGGTGCTCTTCGACGCGTCGAACGCCGTTTGCGCCTACGGCAATATCGGACTTCCTCTCGAAAGATGGGACCGAGTGATCGCGAGCAATCGCCATTTTCACGTCGCCGGCTACCGTAACTCGATGATCCAGCCCTATGTGCGGCTGGATACTCACGCGGAGGCGCTGGCGCCCGACACGATCGAGTTTCTTTCGTCTCGCCGGGAGTTGTTCGACAAGGAAGGCGCGACGATGACCTACGAGCGCGACAACGAAATCCACTACGACGACATCGTCGCCGATCTCTCTCGGCTACGCGCCATTTTTCCCAAGCAGCAGGTCAGCGCTCGTGAACTCGCCATCGCAACAGCTTGAAAAGAACGACTCGTTCAAGGATAGCGACTTGCTCGGCGCGTTGTCGCGCCCGGCCCGCATCTTCGACTATCCGCCCGAGTCCCGCGCCTTCGTGCGTATAGACGCGAGCACACGCGTTTATTGGCATCATCTGTTCGACATCTGTCCCCGGCTGCTCGAAATGAGTCCTCCCGACGGAGCGGCGATCTTCTGGCCCTTTATGGCCTGGGCCGACGAATGCGGGCTTACGCTGGGTTGGACTTGGTATCTCTGGGTCTACCACTGGCTGCTCCAATCCGAATTCAAGAACAGGCTGAACGAAGAAATCCTTCTCGAGATCATGGGTGCGGCCGCGGCGGGATGGGCAATCTACGACAAGGGACGAAATTGCGGTGTCGTCATCGGCTGTCGCGACACGCCGAACCTTGTGGCGGGCTGGAAAGTTCGCACGGTCAATACAGGGCGTCAGGTCGAGTTGTTGGAAATCGAAGACATTCCGGCGCCAACGGAGTTGTTCGGCTGCTTTTTCGCGCCGGATTTCGAGCTCAAGACGTTCCCAGGATGGGAAGGTCTCTCCAGATGAGCGATCGATAGATGATCGAGCTATCCTTCTGGCGCGGCTTTCCGCCGATGTTGGCAAGCTTTTGCCTGCGCGCTGTCGTGGTGCAGCTGGATTTGGCGATGGTCGCGAGGCTTGGCGCGGGAGCGCTGGCGGGATACGCTCTCATCTCGCGCGTCGCCGTGCTCGACGCCGCGCTGACCGTTGCCGTCGGCTCGATGTCGTTGATCGTCCTCTCGCGCGCGCAGCCGGCTCGGGCGCACCGGAAGCTGTTGCAGGAGATATGGATTTGCGCAGCGCTGCTCGGACTTGCGGCCGCGTCGATCGGAGCGCTCGCCTATCCCGTCTTGATTGATCTCTTGGCCCACAAGGATCCGGCGGCCGAATTCGCGCATTCTGCTATTTTCATTTACCTCTCGGCCGCGCCGGTGCGGATGGTCGAGAGCGCGACCATTTTCGCCCTCCATTCGCTCGGGCGAGGCGGCCTCGTTCTGGGCTGGCAGATTTGTGAAACCGCCGTAAAGGCCGCGCTCAATCTTCACCTTATCGCGTCGTTCGGCTTCGTGGGATGTTTTATCGCGAGCGTCACAGTCGAGATCCTGTCGGCCCTTTGGGCCGTGATCGTGATCAGGCGGATCGTCGTGGCGGAAGGAGAGAGCCCGCCCGCGGGCTTCCGCGCGTCCTTCATGCGGGACTGCATCATCGAGTCGACGCGCGGGCTGGCGCCGCAACTCGCCGTATTCGCCTCATTTGCGCTTTTCGCGCTCTCCCAAGCCGCTCCGGCCGGAATGCAGCGCTTGGACGCCTACGCGGCTGTGCAAGGCCTGATTGTGCTCGTTCTGGCGCCGCTGTTGGCGGCGACTCGTTTCTTCGCCATGCGCTTTTGCGGGTGCGCTCCTGCCGAAGTCAAACGCCTCATATCGACCTTGCTATTGGGGGGAGCGCCTCTGCTGTTTGTCATCGCCGGCGCGTTGGCGCTCGGAAGAGACGCTCTCGGCGCCGCGCTTTACGGAAATCTCGGACCCTGGTGGTCGAGCTTCGCGGTCGCTTTGGCGCTGTCCTTGCCGTTACGATATGCGGGAGCGCTTCTGCGCGGCGCGCTGCTCTCGCACGGCCGTATCGGGGTGGTCGCCACGGCCGACAGCGCGGCGCCCTGGCTCTTCGCCCTACCGCTTATTGCGCTGGGTCTTTTCTTCGATCAGCCGGCGGTCGCGTGCTTGTCGTTGCTCGCGCCTGAAGTCGCCTGCGTGCTTTGGCTTTGGCGCCGCCAATCTCTTCATGAGGAGAAGGGCGCCAGCCTTGCTAGCGGCTTCCAGCTGTCCTGAGCAGGGTTTCGAGAGTGGAAACGGGTGACCCAATCAACCTGCTTGAACATAGCATGCTGAGCAAGGATTCGTCGTTGAGCCGACGATCGCTTGCCCAGGACAAAAGGGTGGGGCGCGTGGCGCAGAGAATTCATGTTCCCGTTCTCGTCATTGGCGCGGGATTCGCCGGTCTGACCTCCGCCTTGTTCCTAGGATGGCTTGGCGTTCCCTGTCTGCTGGTGGAGCGCCGGGACTCTCTTTCAACCCATCCGCGCGCGCATGGCTTGAATCGGCGCAGCATGGAGCTTCTGCGTTCCGTCAAGGGATTGGAGGCGGAACTCTTCGCCGCCTCGAGAAGCGGCCCCAACGATTGGACGATCGCTGTCTCGCAGACCGTCACCGGAACGCCGATAAGCGTCATCAATACGAAAGCGATGAACGACGCCTCGAGCAGCCTGTCGCCTGCGCGTCTTTGCAGCGCAGGACAGGACCGCGTGGAGCCTGTCCTGTTGCGTTACGCCCGCGCGCATGGCGCGGATGTGCGATTTTCGACGAGCCTGGTGGGATTTGAGCAAGGCGCGGACTGCGTCATGGCAGAGCTGCGAGAAGAGAAGACGGGAGAACGCGTCGACGTCATCTGCGATTATCTTCTCGCGGGAGATGGCGCAGGCAGCTCGGTTCGAAAAGAACTCGGGGTGGAGATGGAAGGTCCGGGCGTGCTGACACACGCCGTATCGATGCTCTTTGAGGCGGATCTTCCCTCGGTGCTGAATGGAGCGGGCGCGCATCTATATTATCTGCGCAATTCGGAATTCACCGGCGCCTTCGTCAGCTGCGATGACCCGCGTTTCGGACAACTCAACGTCGAGTACGATCCGGCGACGAAAACTCCCCGAGACTTCGGCCGGATGCATTGTGCCGATCTGGTGCGAAAGGCGCTGGGAACGTCCGAGCTCGAAGTGAAGGTGCATGACGTGCTGCCGTGGCAAATGTCGGCTTCTGTCGCGAAGCAGTTTTCCCGGGGACGCGTTTTCCTCGTGGGCGACGCGGCCCATCTGACGCCGCCGGTCGGCGGCTTAGGCGGGCAGGGCGGCATTCAGGACGCAGCCGATCTCGCGTGGAAGCTCGCTTTCGTGATCAAGGGATATGCCGGAGCCGACCTGCTGACGACTTATGAGGCGGAGCGCCGGCCGGTCGCTCATCTCGCTAACGCGCGCGGCATCGCCAATTACGTCGAGCGGATGCGCCCGGATCGCGAAGATATCCGAATTCGGAGCGCCGAAGCCGATTATCTCAACGTCGTGTTTGGTTATCGCTACCGTTCGCGAGCCATCGTTCCAGGCCCCGACGACGACGGTTCATCGAGCGAGGATCCATACGCCCCTTCCGTCTCGCCGGGCTTCCGGATTCCGCACGCTCTCATGAATGTCCAGGGAAAGCAGCTCTCGCTCCACGATTTGTCGGCCGGAGGCTTTGTCCTGATCGCCGGGAAAAACGCCGCGCATTGGATGAAGGCCGCGGCGCGCTTCGCCGTGCTGACGGGCTTCCCGCTAAAGTCTTACCGGATAGACGCCGATCTCCAATCGACTGAAGATCTCCATCGAACTCTGCGGCTCGACGATGACGCAGCGCTTCTTATCAGACCCGACGGCTTCGTCGCCTGGCGCGGGGACGGGCTCCAGGGCGCCGACGATCGATTAGCCAGCGCGTTGGATCAAATCTGCGCCAGGTCCGATCGACCAGAAGAGTCTCGGCGAGCTTGATGTCGACGTGAAGCGAGGGAGTGACCAATGCGCCAAGCGATAGAGCATGGCCCCAGTCCGTGGTGGGCCGGATTCCTGTTGACGAGCCCTTTGCGTCGCCTCGTCCATGATCCGCATGAGATTCTCTCGCCTTTCGTCAATGAGGGAATGCTGGTCCTGGAGCCTGGTCCCGGACGTGGGTTCTTCACGCTGGAGCTGGCGCGGCTCGTCGGACCCAAGGGAAGAGTGTTCACCTCCGAGCTGCAAACGGCGTCAGTCGAAGGCCTGAAGCGACGAGCCCAGCGCGCAAAGCTCGGCGATCGTATCGACGCCAGGCAAGCCTCGCGCTTTTCGCTCGGTATTGACGATTTGGCTGGCGCGATCGATTTCGCTTTCTTGTTCGCAGTTGCCCATGAAGTGGCGGACCCCGAGCGCTTCTTCGGCGAAATCGTCCAAGCCTTAAAGCCGGAGGCTTTGTTGCTGCTCGTCGAGCCGGACGGTCATGTGGCGATCGAATCTTTTCAAGGATTGACCGCCGCGGCCGTCGGCTCCGGTCTGATGGTCATGACGTCGGGCCCAAGCATCGACGGAAGCCATGTGGTTTTGTTGCGGAAGTCCCTCTGCGCCGGCGCCGTAACTGTGGCGGCTCGCGGACGTCGCGGATGAACCGAGAAAGCAACATAGAAACCATCCATCCGGCTCCGCTTCGCTGGAGCTCGTACCGTTGGCCTCTGGCGTTCGCTCTGATCGCTATTCTGGTAGGCGGCGGGCTCTGGCGCTATTATGCGTCCTCCAAAAATGCGCCAGGGTCGACTGCCGGCGCTCACCCGGTCGGGCGCGGGCCGGCGACCCCCGTTGCCTATGAAGAGGTTCATGCGGGGGATTTCCCGGTCATATTGACGGGGCTCGGCACCGTCACGCCTTCCGCCACCTCGGTCGTGAAGTCGCAAATCTCTGGACAATTGGTGGAGGTGAATTTCGTCGAAGGCCAGGCCGTCAAGGCCGGCGACATTCTCGCTAAGGTCGATTCTCGCACCTATGAGCTGACGCTTAAACAAAACGAAGGGCAGTTGCGTCGCGACCTCGCCACTTTGCACAATGCGCAACGCGATCTCGAGCGGTATCGGACATTGCGCAGCAAGGTTCAGGACGCAGTTTCCGCCCAGCAGGTCGATTCCCAAGAGGCGCTCATCGCCCAAACCAGGGCGACGGTCGAAATCGACCAGGCGATGGTCGATACGGCGCGCCTCAATCTCGGCTACTGCAATATCGTGTCGCTGATCGATGGACGCACGGGCCTCCGCCAGGTCGATCAGGGAAATTTCGTCACGCCAAACGACCCAAACGGCATTGTCGTGGTCACGCGCCTGAAGCCCATCACAGTGATTTTCACGCTTCCTGAGAGCCGCTTGCAGCCGGTGTTGCGACGCTTCCGATCCGGGGCGAAGCTCCCCGTCGCGGCCTTTGATAACGCGTCCTCGACCAAGCTCGCTTTGGGCGAGCTGAAGGCGATTGATAATCAGATCGATCCCGCCACGGGCACAGTCAAGTTACGCGCCGAATTCGCGAATGAAGACGAGAGGCTGTTTCCCAGCCAGTTCGTCAACGTCGAGCTATACGTCGAAATGTTGCACGACGCGGTGACGGCGCCTCTCGCCGCTATGCAGCGAGGCCCGGAGGGTTCCCTCGTCTATCTGATCAAGCCCGACAACACGGTTGCGTCGCGCCCGGTGAAGCTCGGCGCTTCGGCTCATGATCGCGTCATCGTGGAGACGGGGTTGCAAAGTGGAGATCGGGTCGTGACCGAAGGCGCAACCAGACTGCGTGACGGTGCGAGCGTAACCCTTCCCGCGGCGGCCGCCCGGCCAGGCGGCCCCCCAGGCCGCTGAATCAACCTAAGGCCCGAGTTGAAGACAAACGTCCTCCCATCACCCTCGAGGGAGATCCGCGGGAGCCATGAGCACAAGAAGCGCAAGCGATGAAGCAAGAGCACAGCTTCGCGCCCCCCGGGACGCAGGGCTAAACCCATCGCGACCGTTCATTTTCCGCCCAGTGGCCACATGGCTCTTGATGGCGGTCTTTTTGATTGCCGGATGCGCAGCCTACAGCTTTCTGCCCTTGTCCGCGCTCCCTAACGTCGATTACCCGACCATCCAAGTGCAAGCCTTTCTGCCCGGCGCCAGTCCGGAAATGATGACGTCGACAGTGACGACGCCCCTAGAGCGCCAGCTGGGTCAGATGCCGGGACTGATCCAGATGGCGTCGACGAGTTCCGCCGGGGCCTCGGTCATCACCCTGCAGTTCGGCTTGAACCTCAGCCTGGACGTCGCCGAGCAGGAGGTTCAGGCCGCGATCAATGCGGCGAGCAATCTGCTTCCGCCTGACCTGCCGAGCCCTCCCACCTACGCGAAGATCAATCCGGCCGACGCGCCGATCATGACTCTTGCGATCACCTCGTCCACCTTGGCTCTGACCGAAGTCGAGGAGATCGCCGAAACGCGGCTCGCACAGAAAATATCTCAGCTGCCGGGCGTCGGATTGGTCAGCGTCAATGGGGGCAACAGGCGAGCGGTGCGCATCCGCTTCGACCCTCGGTCCTTGGCGGCGCACCGCCTCGGCATCGATGATCTTCGCGCGATCATCGGCAACGCCAATGTCAATGCGCCGAAAGGCAGCTTCGACGGCCCGGCGCAAGCTTCGACGATCAACGCCAACGACCAGATCACCAACCTCGAAGATTATAAAGGTCTGATCATCGCCTATCGCGCGGGCCGTCCGGTGCGCCTCACCGATGTCGCCACCGTGGAGTTCGGACCCGAAAACACGAAGCTCGCCGCCTGGGCCAACAGAACGCGCGCCATCATTCTCGACATTCGCCGCCAACCGGGAGCGAATGTCGTCGAAGTGACCGAGAGCGTCAAAGCTCTACTCCCGGGGCTCGAATCCACGCTGCCCGCCGCCATCGATATCGCCATTCTGAGCGATCGCACGACAACGATTCGCGCCTCGATCGCCAATGTCCAATTTGAGCTGGCGCTCGCGGTGATTCTCGTCGTTTTGATCATCTATCTGTTTTTGCGCAATCTGTCGGCGACGATCATTGCCGGTATGTCGGTCCCTCTATCCATCGTCGGAACTTTTGCAGCCATGCCGCTCTTGGGCTTCGGGCTCGACAATCTGTCGCTGATGGCGCTGACGATCTCGACCGGATTTGTCGTGGACGACGCCATCGTGATGACCGAAAACATCATCCGTCATCGAGAAAACGGCAGCAGTCCTCTGCAGGCGGCGCTGAAAGGGTCTCAAGAAATCGGCTTCACGATCATAACCCTGACGATTTCTCTCATCGCCGCCCTCATCCCCCTTCTGTTCATGGCCGATGTCGTGGGCCGCCTCTTTCACGAGTTCGCCATCACGCTTGCAGCGGCGCTCGTGATTTCGGCGATCGTATCGCTGACCCTTGTGCCCATGCTCTGCGCGAGGTCAAGGTGGCGCCGAGCCGGCGCGGCGTTCAGCCGCCTTGATCAGTTGGGCGACGGCCTCTTCGACAAAATGAAGGTGAGCTACAGGAAGGCTCTGCAGTTCACGCTTCGGCGCCAACCGCACACTCTTACCGTAGCCGTCATCACGCTCGCTGTCACGGTCGCACTTTACGTGGTGATCCCCAAGGGGTTTTTTCCCGTCCAAGATACCGGGATGATCCAGGCGATCACCGAGGCCCCGCAGAGCGTCTCTCTCGAAGCCATGGCGCGTCTTCAAACCGAGCTTGCGGACCGCATTCTGAGCGATCCCGCAGTCGAGAGCCTGAGCTCATTCATAGGCGTCGACGGGATCAATGCGACGCGAAACAGCGGACGCTTTCTCATCAATCTAAGATCTTGGAGCGAACGCCGTCTGAGCGCCGCCGACGTCGTTCGCCGTTTGCAGAGGGACACGGCAGATGTCGCCGGCGTCAGGCTTTCCATGCAGCCTGTGCAGGACATGACCATCGACGCCGGCGTCAGCCGCGCGCAATATAGCTTCATTTTGCAATCCGCCGATCCTGGAGAGTTGAACGGTTGGACCGCGCGGCTCATGCAAGAGCTCGAACGAGCGCCGGAGCTCAGCAATGTCGCAAGCGATCTGCAGCAGGCGGGATTGGCCGTGGATCTCATTATCGATCGCACCGCGGCTTCGCGGTTCGGCATCGCTCCTGCGACAGTCGATAACATGCTCTATGACGCGTTCGGTCAACGCATCGTCTCGACAATCTATACGCAGTCCAACCAGTATCGCGTGATCTTAGAGGTCGATCCAAATTTGCAGAGCGCTCTCGAGAGCCTGTCGACGCTCTACCTCCCATCGTCGGTGTCGACGTCGAACGGGCAGGTCCCGCTTTCCGAGATCGTTCATGTCGTGCAACGCCATGGCCCCTTGTCCATCATGCATCTCGGGCAGTTTCCGGCAACCACGATATTTTTCGACGTGGCCCCGGGAGCCTCGCTGGCGTCGGCCGTGAGAGCGATTGAGCGGGCCGAGAAGGAGATCGGGCTGCCGGTCAGCTTCACCACGTCTTTTCAAGGCGCTGTCGCCGCGTTCCGCGCCTCGGCGTCAAAAGAGCTTCTCTTGATCGCCGCAGCTATCGTCACGATGTATATCGTGCTCGGCGTGCTCTACGAGAGTTTCATACATCCGATCACAATCTTGTCCACGCTTCCCTCGGCGGGTCTCGGCGCCTTGCTTACTTTGCTCGCGCTTGGGAAGGGACTCGACATCATCGGTTTCATCGGAATCATCCTGCTCATCGGAATTGTGAAGAAGAACGCGATCATGATCGTCGATTTCGCGCTCAACGCGCAGCGCTCTGGCGGGCTTCCCGCGCAGGAGGCGGTTTTTCAGGCCTGTCTTCTGCGTCTCCGCCCGATCTTGATGACCACCTTGGCCGCGATTTTCGGGGCGTTGCCCATGATGCTGGGTACGGGCGTTGGCTCAGAGCTCCGGCAACCGCTGGGCGCGGCTATCGTTGGCGGATTGATTCTCAGCCAAGCGATGACGCTGTTCACGACGCCCGTCATTTACCTCTACTTCGATCGCCTCGGCGCCCGGCTCGCGGGTTGGAAAGCGGCGTCCGCCCTCGCCGCCGGCGAGTCCGAGGAATGAATTTCTGCGCTTTTTTCGTCGCACGACCCGTGGGAACGGCGCTTCTCACCATTGGACTCGCTTTGGCGGGCTGCATCGCATTTTTCGAGCTGCCGGTCGCTCCGCTGCCGCAGGTGGACTTCCCAACCCTTGCGGTGACCGCGCTACTGCCGGGGGCCAGCGCCGAGACCGTGGCGAAGAGCGTCGCCAACCCGCTCGAGCATTATCTCGGCCGGATCGGCCATGTGACGGAGATGAGTTCCACGAGCAGCCCGGGTCAGGCTCGCATCGTGCTACAGTTCGATATAAATCGCGATATCGACGGCGCGGCGCGCGATGTGCAAGCGGCGTTGAACGCGGCGCGCTCCGACCTGCCTTCGAACTTGCCCAACAGTCCGACCTATCGAAAGCTCAATCCGGCCGAAGCGCCGGTTCTCATCCTGGTCTTGACCTCGAAAACCTTGACCCCGGATCGCATTTACGACCTTGCCAGCAATTTTCTGCAGCTCGGATTGTCCCAGCTCGACGGTGTCGGCCAAGTTGTCGTAGGCGGCTCGAGTCCGCCAGCCGTGCGTATCGAGCTCAACCCCAAAGCGCTATTCAAATATGGCCTGGGCCCCGAAGATGTGCGCGCTACGCTTGTCGCGGCAAATGCGAACGGCCCTAAGGGTGAGATCAACAATGTCGATCAGACCTTCGAAATCTACACGAACGATCAAGCGACGCGGGCGAACGACTATCTTTCTCTGATTGTCGGGTATCGCAATGGCGCAGCGATCCGCCTGAGTGAAATTGCCGAGGTGGAGGACTCGGTTGAGGACTTGCGCAACGAATGCCTCGCCAATGGCGAGAAGGCGGTAGCCGTCTATATTTATCGTCAGCCCGGAGCCAATGTCCTCGCGACGGTCGAGCGCGTGAAGGCCGAGCTTCCGAAACTTGCGGCGGCGATGCCCGCCGAGATCGGCATCACGCTTAAATCCGACAGAAGCAATACGATCCGCGCTTCCCTCCACGATACCGAGGGAACGCTGGTGGTCGCGATCTTCCTCGTCACGCTCACCGTCTTCTTGTTTCTGCGAGATGCTCGCGCGACCCTCATTCCTGCTGTCGTCACGACAGTCTCGATCGTCGCGACCTTCGGCGCGATGTATCTGTTGGGCTTCAGCTTGAACAATTTTTCGCTGATGGCTTTGATCGTCGCCACAGGATTCGTCGTCGATGACGCGATTGTCGTTCTTGAGAACATTTCTCGCCACATCGAAAACGGAAGGGGACGCGTCGAAGCCTCTATCCGCGGCGCTCAGGAGGTGGGGTTCACCGTGCTCTCGATCAGCCTCTCGCTGATCGCCGTTTTTGTTCCAATCCTCTTCATGGGCGGCATCCTAGGGCGTCTGTTCCGCGAGTTTGCGGTGACCCTTTCCGTCGCCGTTCTCGTCTCGCTCCTTCTGTCCTTGACGGCGACGCCGATGCTCTGCGCGAGATTCCTAAAGGCGGAATCCTCGAAGCCTACACGACCGCGCTATGATTTCCAGGCTTGGCTCCTCAATGCATACGCGCGGAGCCTAAGCTGGTCCTTGCGCCACGGCCCGGTCATCATCGTGATCTTGATTTCGACCATTGGCCTGAACATTTGGCTCTTCTCGATCGTTCCGAAGGGCTTTTTTCCGCAAGAAGACACCGGTCGACTGGCCGGCGCCATCCGGGCGGACCAAACCGTTTCCTTTCAATTGATGCGGAGCAAGCTCGCACAGTTCGAAAAGATCATCGAAAGCGATCCTGCGGTGGAAAGCGTGTCGGGCGTCGCCGGCTCCGCCATGGGCCAAACGAACAGCGCGCCGGTTTTCGTCGACTTGAAACCGACGTCGCAGCGCGACGTCAGCGCGGATGAAGTCATAGCGCGTCTGCGGGGCAGGGCCGCGCAGGTTCCCGGCGCTCGGCTCTTCCTGAGATCGGTCCAGGATTTGTTTGTAGGCGCACGACAGGGCGACGCTCAATATCAGTTCACTCTTCGAGGCGATAATGTGAGCGATCTCTATGACTTCGTGCCGCGCCTTGTGGCTGCGCTGCGAGGAAGCTCCATTCTGAGCGACGTCAGCTCGGACATGGAGGATAACGGGCTTGAAACGAATGTCGCGATCGACCGTGAGACGGCTTCTCGACTGGGGGTCACGACGAGCGACATCGACAACACGCTCTACGACGCTTTCGGACAGCGCCAAGTCTCGGTGATCTATGGCCCGATCAACCAATATCACGTGGTGATGGAGGTGGAGCCGCGCTATTGGCAGGATCCGACGATCTTAGACGACCTCTATGTCGGCGCCGCCAGTGGCCCCGCGGCAAGCAACACGCCTTTCGAAGCGAAGGCGCAGAGCGCGCGGGCGCCGGGGTTGACGGTGCGTCGCGATGTCGGCGGCGACGCGATCGCTTCCCCCAGTCGTGCAAGGAGCACCGCGCCGATAAATGCAAGTGGAGGAAGCGCGCCGACTCGGGAGGCCGTCAGCACGCGTCAGCAAATCATGGCGCCGATGTCCTCTTTCGCCCATTTCGCCTCCGGTGCGGCGCCGACCGCGATCTACCATCAGGGGCTCTTCGCGGCGATCACCGTTTCATTCAATCTCAATTCGGGCCGAGCCTTGGGAGAGGCCGACGCAGAGATCCGACGGATCATGGCGGAACTCCAGGCGCCTTCGACGATTCATGGGAGTCTCGAGGGGACGGCCGGGGCCTTCGCGGACTCCCTTGGGAAAGAGCCCTGGCTCATTCTCGCCGCGCTCGCGGCCGTCTATATCGTCCTCGGGGTGCTCTATGAGAGCTTCATTCATCCGATCACGATCCTAACGACCTTGCCTTCGGCGGGCGTCGGAGCGGTGCTGGCGCTTTTGCTGTTCGACCTCGATTTCAGCATTATCGCGCTCATCGGCGTGATTCTCCTCATCGGCATCGTCAAGAAAAACGCGATATTGATGATCGATTTCGCGCTCGAGGCGCAACGTTCGCATCGACTCGCGCCTGGCGACGCCATTTTTCGCGCAAGTGTCTCGCGTTTCCGTCCGATCTTGATGACGACCTTGGTCGCGATCTTCGGAGCCGTCCCGCTGGCGTTGAGCTTCGGCGACGGGGGAGAGATCCGCCGCCCCCTGGGCACTTCCCTGGTCGGGGGCCTCATCGTCAGCCAATTGCTGACTCTTTACACCACGCCAGTCGTCTATCTCTATCTCGAGAGTCTCCGCTCTTGGTCGGGTCAACGATGGCGCCGTTTCTTTCGCCGGCGCTCGAGTTTCCCTTCCAGTCATCCGGAGGAAACCGTCGGATAAGCTTGATTTCGGGGTCTCACGCCGCGTCCCCCGCGTCTTTATGTCCTTGCGGCGACGAGAAAGGCGGCTCCCCAATGAGAAGTCTCGCCACTCTAACGATGCGAGTCTGTTTTACGTTGGCTGCGGTTTTTCGGCTTGCCGGACCGGCGAGCGCCGAAAGCCCTCCGCCGGCCGTGATGCGATCCGCGCACGCGCTCGCCATGGTCGGCGAACCCGAGCTGCCTGCGGATTTCGACCACTTCCCCTACGCCGAGCCCAGCGCGCCGAAAGGGGGCAGGCTGCGCCTTGGCGTGCTCGGGACGTTCGAGAACCTCAATCGCTTCAACATCAAGTTCCTGCGCGCACCGCTCTTCCTCCAAGGCGCGGTTTACGAAAGTCTCATGACGCGCTCGGAGGACGAGGAGAAAACCTATTACGGTTTGATCGCGGAAAGCGTCGACATCGACGACGCGCGCGAGCATGTCGTGTTCCACCTCGACCCGCGCGCGCATTTTTCCGACGGCGCGTCGATCACCGCCGCCGACGTGGCCTTCACCTTCGCTTTGCTCAAGGAGCAAGGCCTTCCTCAGACGCGCGCCGAATTTTCGCTCGTAAAGTCGATCGACGCGCCCGATGCGCGCACGGTCCGCTTCGATCTCACAGGCGCGAATGATCGCGAGCTGCCGCTGGCGCTTGCGGCTATGCCGGTGCTTCCGAAGCACGCGACCGACGTCGAGCGCTTTTCCGAGGCGACGCTCGCCCCGCCGCTCGCCTCCGGCCCCTACATCGTGAGTGAGGTCAACGCGGGCGAACGACTGCTTCTTCGCCGCGATCCCAACTATTGGGGCAATGATTTGCCGGCGCGGCGAGGCTTCTTCAATTTTGCCGAGGTCGAGGTTGATTACTACAGAGACGCCGGCGCCTTATTCGAGGCCTTCAAAGCGGGGCTCGTCGACTTTCGAGAGGAGACGAGCGCGACTCAATGGGCCCAGGGCTATAATTTCCCGGCGATGAGCGAAGGGCGGATCGTCAAGGAGACGATTCGACCCACGCGGCCGGTAGGGATCGAAGGCTTCGGCTTCAATTTGCGCCGCGAAATCTTTCGCGATCCGCGCGTGCGGGAAGCGATCGCGATGATGCTCGATTTCGAGTGGATCAACGCCAATCTGCTTTCCGGTCTTTACCGGAGAACCCAAAGCTATTTCGACGAGAGTGTCTATTCGGCGTCCAGAAAGCCGGCTAGCGGCGCCGAACGGGCGCTGCTCGCACGGTTTCCCGGCGTGCTGCGAGAGGACATCCTGGAAGGACGGTGGCTGCCGCCCGCTCACGACGGCTCGGGCCGGGATCGCGCGATCGCCCGCCGCGCCATCGCGCTGCTCACGGAGGTCGGTTACCAGCCGTCGCCCGCGGGGCTCACGAAGGGCGGCTCGCCGCTGCGCTTCGAGATTCTGGTCCGCAGCCACGACGAGGAGCGGCTCGCGCTGAACTTTTCGGCGTCCCTCGCCAGGATCGGCGTGGATGCGCAGGTGCGCCTGGTCGAAGAGGCGCAATACAACCGCAACCGGCAAAATTTTGATTTCGACATGCTTGTCGGGCAATGGCTCCCCGTCGCCGAGCCCGGCGCCGAACAGCGCGCGCGATGGGGTTCTCCTGCCGCATCGCAAGCCGGTTCGGTCAATCTCTGTGGGGTCGCCTCGCCCGCCGTGGACGCGATGATCGACGCTCTCGTCGCCGCGCGCAGCAAGGAAGACCTGATCGCCGCCGCGCGCGCGCTCGATCGTGTTCTCATTTCGGGCTTCTATTTCGTGCCCCTATATCACGCGACGGACATCTATACGGCGCACGTCCCCCAGCTCCGGCACGCCGCAAGCAACCCGCGCCATCCGATGTTTCCTTACAATATGATCTTGGAGGGCTGGTGGCGCGAGAGGCCCTGATGAAGCGGCCTTGCCAAGGATCTTGGGGGCTCGGCGGCTTCATGCGAAAATCGGAACGTTCAACTTGTTCCGATTCATCCGGAGCCGTGTTGGCGCGCGACGCATTGTCAAATGGCGAAGTTTCGGATAGCTTTTAATCACCACCGAGGGGCGGCGATGGGTGCCCGTGCTAAGGCGTTGTTCGTCATCGGCGCGATCTGCGCGATGATGATCGGCCTGATCTTCCCGACTTATTCATCAGCGGGCCACTTCGCCCGCGGTGGGGCGGTGGAATGCCCACATAGCATCGTCAAGCCAGATGTGAGCGTTGGCTCTTATGATGGCGCGCCGTCGCAGGCGCCGCGCCACTCGGGCCTTCCCGGTTGTCCCGATTGCTGCTTGACCGCTTGTCTGGGGACGGCGGTTCTGGTCTTGCGCAGCTTTTTTTTCGCGCGGCCCCAGGAGCGCGTCGCCTCGCGCATGCGTTACTCGCTTTGTGCCGCGAGCCCCCTCAAGCCCATGGCGGCTGAGCCCGCCAACGGCGCGCGCGCGCCGCCCGCGGCTTAGCCTTCCCTTTCCCCGCTTCACACGTCCGCGTTCGCTTACGCGAAAATCCACGCGGCCAAAATCAAATAAAGCCTGACGCGCGCCGGGAGCGGCGGCGTGATGGCTACAAGGGGACAGACAGTCATGTATTATCTTTCCATCACCCTCCTCACGATGATCTACGCGGCGAGCGTCGCGGGCAAGTCGGTCATTCTCGGCGCGGTCGGACTGCGCGAGTCGCGCAGCGGCGCCCTTTCTGCCGATGGCGCCCGCTGTTGGGGGAGGCGCATATGACGGACGCTGCAGCGCTCCCCCCCCTTGCGAATGGATCGCTCGAGACCGGCTTTCCGGCTATTCGGCCGCCTTGGCTGAGGCCGCTCTCGATCGCCGTCGTGCTCCTCGGCCATGTGGCGCTCGGCCTGCTGTTCATGAACTTCGCGCTCGAGAAGATCGTTCCGCTCGATTCGATGAGCGCGGACCTCATTCCCGAAGGCGATCAATTCGAGTCGGTCGAGCAGGTCGAATTGGACGACACACCGCCGCCCGAGGCCGTGGAGCAGCCGGACTTCGCCATTCCGCCGCCGCTCGTCATGCATCCAGAGGCGCCGCCGCTGCCGGCGAAAAAGCAAGTCGTCGAGCCTGAGAAGCGAGTCGTCGAGAAGCGCCAGGAGAGGCCGCGGGCCGAGCACAAGCAGCAGGCCCAGGAGCGTCACCGGCTCGGCATGGAAGGCGGGCAGGCGGCTTCCGGCGGGATTTCACGCGCCACCTATGCGGCGCTGCTCTCAGCGGCGATCCGTCGCCATGTGCCGGGTTCGTCGTCGCTCGGCGCGGGCACGGCGAGCTGCAGCTTCCACATAGGCCCTGGGGGCGGAATGGGAGGCGTCGCCTGCTCGGGATCCACCCCGGCCCATGCGGCGCTGCTGCACCGCGCGATCGCCTCGGTGCAAGCGCCGCCGCCGCCGGGAGGGCGTTTCTTCGCCTCGCAGTCCGTCAAGTTCCATTAGAGCGCGATGCGAAAAACCGGAAATCGGCTTTTCGCACAAATCGGGCTCTAAACTTCAAGAGTCGATCACGTTTTCTGCGTTCAAGCGATTCCGCCTGAAGGCGGCGTGATCGAGAGCTCAGCGTGTTTTTCAGGAAGCATGTCCGCGCGGAGCTTTCGCGCGGGTGGAAGCCGGGCGTTCTTCGTGACGCCCTTCAGCTATCGGATTTTCTTCCGAACTGAGCCGGCAGGGGAGAAACCTTTGCGCGGACTCAGTCGGTGCGGCAAAGGAGAAGAAAGATGCGACCTATCTCTATCGTCTTGATGCTGGCGTTCCTCGGCGTCGCGGGCGCGGCCTCGGCCGAGGAGCAATCCGCTGGCGCCAATAAGGCTCAAGCCGAGCAACCCTCCGGCGCGGGCGAAGCGGCTCGCGGCGAGCAGCCCTCGACCCCGCCCGCCGCGGCCCAGGCCGAGCCGCCGGCGAAGGCTCCCGCCGCCGCTCAGCCCAAGGAGCGCCCGGCCGTCGTGACGCGCTCCGATCCCGCCTATGCTCAAAAGCTCGCCGCCGCCCTGCGGGTCCATGTGCCGACAAATCCGAAGGTCGGCGCGGGAACGGCCTCCTGCCGCTTTCAAGTAACCGCAAATGGCGCGATCTCGGGGATCAATTGCAAAGGCTCGTCGCCCGCCCATTCCCAACTGCTTCAGAAGGCCGTCGCCGCCACCAAGGCTCCGCCGCCTCCTGGAGGGTCTTTCTCCGCCAATCAGAGCGTCGTCTTCCACTGATCGGCGAATAAAAGGCGCGGAGCCGCGCCGCCAGGGATGAAATCGTCATGAGGATCGAGACTCTTGCCTCTGGAACCAGGCAAGAGCCTCGGCTTCCTTCGCCTCGATCCATGCCGATTTTTCGTCGCCGTAAGCATGGGAGTTGCCAGGAAAGAGATCCCGGGCGCGACGTTTTTCTTGCTCATAGGCGTCAGCTGCGTCCGGTCTCGCCCGCAAATAGTCTCTGAACGCGAGGTGACGCGCGATATGCCGCGCGCCGACCTCAAAGAAATGCAGCTGAGCGACGCGCCTGCCGTTTTTTGACAGCGTGCAATAACGTCTTCCCGCCATGCCGAATTCTCCGTGCCAGTCAAAGCCGAGCGCAGCGAGCTGCAGCGTCTGCTCATCGAGCCGTCTCAAGCTCGCGACGACCGGCATGAGGTCGATGATGGGCTTGGCCGACAATCCCGGAACGGAGGTTGATCCGATGTGGTGAACCGCCAGGAGGTTAGGGCCAAGCGAGCCGAGGCGCCTCGAGCAACGCGCCGCCATTTCCGGCCAGGCTTCATCATAGGGCGCGAGGACGACCGGGAACGGAGACAGCGTCATGTCGGGCCATCCGCCGCCGGTTGCGCTGGCTCGGGCGAGGCGCGAAAGGCGAGCTTGAACGTCGCGCCGCCGCCGGGCGTGTCCTCGACCCAGACTCGGCCGGAGAGCTTCGTCATCAGCTCGCGGGCGATTGCGAGGCCCAACCCTGTTCCGGGCGTCGCGTCGCTCTTGCGCCAGAACGGCTCGAAGATCGTCTCCCGATCTTCAGGCAGCACGCCCCCGCCGTGATCGATCACCTCGAGCACCGCGTCGTCGTGAATGCGCACAAGAACCGTGCCGCCGGAGGGCTCGGCGCGCAACGCATTGTCGATGAGATTGCCGACGACGCTCTCGATCGCGCGGCGGTCGCCCAGAACGAAAACCGGCTCCTCGCGCTCCTCGAACTCGATCCGCCGATCGCGATCGAGGCAGAGCAGCGCATAGTCCGCGACGATTCGCCAGGCGAGCTCCGCGAGATCGATCCTTTGCGTCGTGTTGGCGCCCGGTCCGCCCAGTCTGGCCGTAGCGAGCAGCTGCTCCATGATCGTGCCGATGCGGCTCACGTCGCGTCCCAGATCGCTTTTGAGTTTTGAATCCCTCGACGCCTCGACGCGGGCGCGCAGCACCGCGAGGGGAGTGCGCAGCTCATGCGCCGCATTGGCCAGGAAGCGCTTTTGCTGCGCGACGCCGGACTCGACGCGCTCGAGCATGCCATTGACCGCCTCGACAAAGGGGGCGACCTCGGAAGGGAGGTCGTCGACGGCGAGCCTCGAGTCGAGCGCGTTCATGTCGATCGCCTCGAGTCGCCGCGCGGCTTTCCTCAGCGGCGCGAGGCCACGCCGAACGCTGAGCGCGGAAGCCAGAATTAATGCGATGAACGTCGGCCCGAAGTAGCCCCACTGCGTGTCGCGGAGCTGATCCCACAAGAAGTAGAGCAGGTCTTCCCAATGAAAGCGGTACCCGTACAAGCCCAGCGCGACCGCTCCGACCGGCGAGTTGTAAGGAGAGTAAATACTCCAGGGCGCCGGTTGAGCGCCGTCGCCGAGATCGAAAGGGCCGTATCCCAAGGGACAGTCGCCGAATCTTTTGATGGCGGCGATCACTTCCGGGTTCGAGCCCGTCACCGCCTGGCACTGCCGTCCGCCCAGGACGGCGAAACGAAACTCCGGATTGGCGGCGGCGTAGGCCTTCAGCTCCTGCGTCGGCTTAAGGACTAGGGCGCCCTCCGCATCGCGTGCAAGGGAGCCGATCACGAGACTCTGGGCTTTGCTCAAACCGAGAAAATTGAGGGCGCCGGAATATCCCCCAAGCAGTTTTTGGGAGCCTAATGGCGATATAGAGTCAGGCGGTGAATAGAAATATGCGACCGGAGTGAGCAAATAGATCGCGGAAACGGAAAGAGCGACGAGAATCGTCAGCCGAACCCAGAGCGATCCGGCCGTCTTCATGAGACTTTCTCTCGCAGCATGCAGCCGACCCCGCGCTCGGAAACGATCTCGGCGCCGCAGTCGAGGTCGATGAGGCGCTGTCTGACGCGCGAGATGACCATCGTCAGCGCATGTGGTTGGACATCGTCGTCATAGCTGTAGATTTCCTCCATCAGGGCCTGACGACGCACGAATTGCCCGGCCCTGCGGGCCAGCGCGTCCAAAAGGGCGAGCTCACGCGCATGAAAGGGGATGCGCCCGCCCTGAACCGAGGCGTTGCGCTTCGCGAGATCGAAGGTCAGCGCGCCGACCTGCACGGGCGGCAACAGCTCTCCGCCGGGCCGGCGCAAGCTCGCCCGGATCCTCGCCATGAGCTCGACGAGCGGACAAGGCTTCGTCAGATAATCGTCGGCGCCGGCGTCGAGTCCGCGCACGCGCTCCTCCACGGCGTCGAGCGCGGAAAGCATGATGACCCGAATGCCGGGTTGCGCACGCCGCATCGCGGGAATGGCTTGCATCGCATCGCCGTCGGGAAGACGGCGGTCCAGCAGAGCCAAGGGATAGGGATAGAGCTGCAGGGCTTCGCTCGCGCCCGCGATCGTCTCCGTGCAATCGGCGACAAAACCGTTGCGCCGGATTTCTCCGACGATCTCTCCCGCGAGCTCGCGCTCGTCTTCAACCACCAAGATTCGCATGTCACGAAACCCGTAAAGGACGGAGAAAATCTATTGGGTGTCGGCACGGCGCAGTCCGCCACCGTTCAGGGATGCTCCCGAACGGGCGCCGTGCCGACAGGCCGGATTCCATTGCGTCGGCGCGGGCGAGCTTTCCCAGGAACGGGCGAAGCTCACCTGCCGCAGTCGGGGACGATCCGGCGTTCTCAAAAGCTTACGCGCCGCAAGGAGCGTCAGCTTCAGCGCGCGCAACGCGCGCGGCGCTCAAGGTCGATTGGGGCGCGAAGCCACTTCGGTGATTGGACGCGCTCCCATGCCACAACGCCTCTCGCCGCGTGAGCGCGCGCCTTCCCCCGTTACGGACGGGAAGTGTTCAGCGGCCGCGTTCGCACAGGCGATGGGTCGGTCAGGAGAAGCGGGGAGGGGCTCGAGCCTGATGGGCGACCGCTGGGCGAGCCCGGGGTCGGGCGCTCTCGGCGTCCCGCCAAGGCGTAGTGCGGTCGAGATAAGTGACGAGGTCTAGCTGAGCGGGGCGCCCCAAAAGGGCGACCGCGCTCTCGCAGGAGAGCTGGCAGAGAGGGCAGCTCTCGGCATGGCGCTCGCCCTTGCCAGGCGTCCGCGCGTGACCAAGCGCGCCTTCTGC
The DNA here is from genome assembly GCF_027925445.1 of Methylocystis bryophila. Classification (NCBI taxonomy): domain Bacteria; kingdom Pseudomonadati; phylum Pseudomonadota; class Alphaproteobacteria; order Hyphomicrobiales; family Methylocystaceae; genus Methylocystis; species Methylocystis bryophila. Next base: position 4,413,941 of record NZ_AP027149.1, on the reverse strand, counting down.
AGCGGCGCCGAGGCATTCTTGGAAGGCGGGTTGGGGGCCTCCGGCGCGCGGGGCATGGGCGATCGCCGCCGCAGGCAGCAGGAACTTTAGTCCCAGCGCCAGAGCGAACAACACCACCGCGACCGCGTTGCGTCGCATCCCGCTTAATCCCGCCTGTCTCTTACGAAACGGTAAAACCCATGCACCGACTCAACATTAGCTCTGCTTTAACGAATTTGACAAGGCCATCCGCGCGCAAATTGATGTTTCTTCATCGTGCTTTTCGAAGGGAAGAGTTGTTGCACAATTGCCACAGCCGTGGCGAGCATTGTGGCCAAATATCGACAAGATAAGATGGAATTGCGGCCAAATTGCCGTAAAAATGTGGAGTTGTTGCTAAATTACCACAGCCTATGACAATTCAGCCATTCCATTTTTGCCGTGAGCTTGGTGTGACCTTGGTCTTTTTAGCCTCCCGCCTACCGTCCAGGAACTGATTGCGGGCAGGCGAAAGCTGTCCCCGTCGTGATTCATCGGACGGCCAAGAAGAGCAACGCGCTGCGGAGCGGACCGCAGTTGACCAAAGGTTGAACGAAGATGCGGCGGTTCACAGTCATTCTCAACAGCGTCAGCGCGGCGGCGATCGCGGTGGCGACCACGGCTCAGGCGCAGACGAGTCTCCCGTCGATCGACATCGGCAAGCCCAAGCAGGTGGCGAGGAGCGTGCCGAAAGCCAAGCCCGCGCCGCGCACCGGCGCGAGCCAGAACGCCGGCGGCCGCGGCAATTCGCGCCCGGTGGCGGGGCCGGCGACCGGCGCCGGCGATCAGGCCGCGGCCTCTGCGGCCGCAGGCGCCGCCGCGGCTGCCGCCGCCGCCCAGAACTATGGCGGGGCCGGGCCGCAGCAGAGCCCCTTCAACACCAGTTACACCTACGAGAAAGCCACCACCGCCCTCAAGACCAGCGCGTCGGTCATGGACACGCCGGCCAATGTGCAGACGGTCACGCAGCAGGTGCTGAGGGATCAGCAGGTCACGGATCTCTCGCGGGCGCTGCAGTTCGTCAGCGGCGTGACGACGACCAACGGCCCGACCTCCAACGGCAATCCTTACGGCAATATCGTCCTTCGCGGATTTGCGACGAATTACATCTACCGCGACGGCTTCCGACTCGATCTGGGCAACGGGCCGGGGGCCGCCTTCTCGTTCGGCACGTCGCAACTCGTGCAATTCGCCAATGTGCAGAGCATCGAGGTCTTAAAGGGCGCCGCGGCCGTGCTCTATGGGCTCAGCGAGCCCGGCGGCCTCATCAACGTCATCACCAAGCAGCCTCTCGATCAGCCCTTCTACGACGTAAACGTGCAGGGCAGCTCGCTCGCCGATTATCGCACGACTGTCGACGCCACCGGGCCGCTCACTTCCGATAAGTCTTGGCTCTATCGGATGAACATGTCCTATGAGAACAACGGCGCGCCCTTCGGGTCTTTCATCGACAACACCCATTCGGAGAACATCTTTGTTGCGCCAGTCGTCAAATGGAATATCGACAACGATAGTTGGGTAAAGCTCGAAGGACAGTACTATCGGAATAATTTTGCAGGATACTTCCCGAGCGATCCCCAAATTAACGGAAATTTCGTCTCCCTGCCGCGCAATACAAATTATCAGGAATGGTCGCCTTCAATAAATAACAACTTTTTTTCAGCGCTGACCTGGGCGCATAATTTCAACAATGATTGGTCAATCAAGCAAGTGTTGTATTACAATCGCTACGAGGCTGACAACACTCAACGCCTTGGCACCGGCCTATATGACTTTTCCTTCCCATATTTCGCGTATGCTCCCCCCGCTGCGTCGCCCACCTATGGTCGCGGCTTCGGCTACGCCCATTACGGGACGCAAACCATGGCGACCGAGGCCGACATCACCGGAAAAATCGACACCTGGGGAGTTGAGCATACGCTGCTGTTCGGTGGAGACTTCTACAAAACTCTCAACTGGAACAACTATTCGTTCGGCCCAGCGAACTCGCCGGAAAGCATTTTTTATCCGGTCCACCCAGGGTTACCACTGCTGCAGACGGTTGGTCCCTATCAGTCCTATACGAATCCACAGGATACCGGCGGCCTTTACGCTCAGGATCAGATCAAGCTGCCCTATGATCTCTTTTTCCTGGCGAGCGCACGCTATCAATATTTCCGCCAGGGCGGTGGAGCGACCGGCATCCCGAGCTTCGCCGCCAATTGGGGCGCAACACAAGCTGCGCCGCAGCAGGCGAGCGCAGAACAATATCTGACGCCGCGCTTCGGCCTGTTGTGGCGTCCCTTCCCCTGGGTGAGCGGCTATATCAGCTACGCCGAGGGCTTCTCGACCAATTCGGGCGTCGTTTATCCCGGCATCGTCACGCCGCCATCCGGCGCGCGCGACGCGGAAGCCGGTCTCAAATTCGAGTTCTTCGACGGCAAGCTGCGCGCCACCGTCGATTATTACGACCTGACCAAGACCAATGTCCCGGAGCCGGACCCCAATCCTCTCCACTTTTGCGGCGGGATAGGGGTCTTCAATTCCGGAGGTTGCGTCGTTCTGGTCGGCGAAGCCCGCAGCAAGGGGCCGGAAGTCGATATTCAGGGGGAGATCTACCCCGGTTTGAACGTGATCCTGGCCTACACCAACCAGTCGGTCGAGGTCACCAAGGGGGTTTTGGGCCAGCAGACGGCCGGCTCCGGCCAGGGGGCCCTCCCCGGTCAGCCCTTGCCCGGCATTCCCCGCAACGTCGCCACCCTTTCCGGGACCTATGAATTCCAGGATGGGAACCTCAAGGGGCTGAAGCTCGGCGCGACCTATCATTACAACGGCGCGCAGCGGATGAACGACAATACGTTCCTTGCTCAGGGCCTCGGCTGGCTCACGCCGAGCATCGCCGGCTATGGGACGGTGGACCTGCTCGCCGACTACCCCTTCTATTACGAAGGCTGGAAGCTCGACGCCGGCGTCAACGTCCACAATCTTTTCGACCGGACCTATTATACGGCCGCCCAAGTGACGGCGCCGCTCGTCGGGCTCGCCGGGTCCTATGGCGGACGCAGCATCGGCGACAATTTCAGCGTGCTGGGTCACATCCGCGCGCAATGGCCGGGCCTGCCCCCCATCCCCCCCAGGACCCCAGAGCCAGTCATGAGCTGGGTTCACGACTGGACCGGCCCCTATGCCGGTCTGCAGATCGGGATGGACGTCGGCGACAATGGCGGAAACTTCTCCTATGTCGCGCCTGAGGGCTACTTCGGCACGCAGTCCTTCAACACGAACGGCTATGGCGTGCTGGCCGGCGCGCATCTGGGCTACAATAAGCAGTTCGACAACTGGGTCCTGGGCCTCGAGGCCTCGGGCGATGTGACGAATCTCAGCAAGCGCGAGCAGCTCGGCTGGAGCACGCTCGATCCAAGCTTTTATTCATTCTCCTCTCCCGGCGCCTACTGCAACGCGGGCGCCTGTGGCGGCGCGGTCGACGCGCGCATCCAGTCCAATTTCCAAGGCTCGCTGCGCGCCCGCGCCGGCTATGCCTGGAATCGCCTGCTCGCTTACGGAACCGCCGGTCTGGCCTTGGGGAATTTCGATCTTCAGTCCAGCCTTAGCGAGCAGATAACCAACGTCTTCAACCCCGATATTGGGAGCTACGTTCCCGGACCCTTGTATGCCGCCACCGCAAACGATCGTTCTGTCTGGCGACTCGGCTGGACGGCCGGCGGAGGCGTCGAATATGCGATCACGCCACGCTGGTCGGCGCGCGCCGAATATCGCTACTCGGACTTCGGCCACATTGGCGAATCGCCGAACTCCTTCTCTTCGGGCGGGATTTGGTATCAGGGCGATCGTCACGTCACGCAGAATCAGGTTCAAGTCGGCGCAAGCTACAAGTTTGGCGGCGCGGACCCAGAGATGTTCGCGATCGCCGCGCCGATCCTCAAGGGCCCGGCGCCCGGCGATCTGCCGTCGCATAAGGGCGGTTCCGTTGTTCCCGCCGCTTACGCCGCCAATTGGACCGGCTTCTATCTCGGCGGTCAGGCCGGCTACGCCTATGGCGACAATCACGGCGCCTATAACTTCGGAACGCCCGACGGCGTCACAAGGTCTGTCGATCTCGCCCATGACGCGCAGGGCGTGATCTTCGGCGCGCATGCCGGCTACAATCAGCAGCTCGAGAGCAATCTGGTGCTCGGCGTCGAAGCCTCGGTCGATGGAACCAGCCTGATCAAGCGCGAGAACCTGAGCGCCTCCGATGTCGCTGACAATCAGGCCGCGCTGGTCTCGATGGTTCAGTCCGACATTCAGGGGTCTCTGCGCGGACGCGCGGGCTATGCGTTCGGACGCTTGCTTCCCTATGTGACCGGCGGCCTCGCCATCGGCCATTTCGGCACGCAGTCCGATTTCGCCGGTGGAAACGGGGCAAATTTCGCCTACGACGGCTTCGCGACGCACGGGTTGCAATGGACGACACGGCTCGGCTGGACGATCGGCGGCGGCGCGGAATGGGCCGTCAGCGATCATTGGTCCATCCGCGGCGAATATCGCTATTCGGAGTTCGGAACCGTTTCGGACAGGCCGACCGTCTCCACTCCCGGGACTTTCTACGGCGGCGGACGTCGCCTCGATCAAAATCAGTTCCAGGTCGGCGCGAGCTACAAATTCGGCAATCCGCTGCTCGTGCCGGTCGCCGCGCCCGTTCTCGCCGCCAAGGCGCCGCCGATCGACTGGACCGGCTACAGCTGGGCCGGCCTTTACGCGGGCGGTCAGGTCGGCATGATCTGGGGCGCGAACAACGGCCATTATTACATCGCGACGCCGGGGGGGCTCGGCGCCGATGATTCGCTCAACAGCGACGCGCAGGTCGCGAGCGTCGAGGGGCATGTCGGCTACAATTGGCAGCTCGATCATCTCGTCGCCGGTCTCGAGGGCTCGCTCACTGGAATGAACCTCGTCAGAAGCTCGCTGCTGCCGGTCTATGATGGCAACGGCTTCTTTGGACCCGCGACGCCCGGCGGCACATTGACGACGGCGGTGAAGTCAAACCTGCAAGGCTCGATCCGCGCGCGCGCCGGCTACGCCTGGGGCCGACTGCTGCCCTTCGTGACCGGCGGCGCGGCGCTCGGCGGCTTCACGCAGCAAAGCTATCTCTGGGGCGGCGACGGGCAGGGCCTCTTCAACGCCTCGAGCAGCCGATCCATGCTGCGCGTCGGCTGGACTCTCGGCGCTGGCCTCGAATGGGCGATGACTCGGAGCTGGGCGATCCGCGGCGAATATCGTTACACGGATTTCGGCAGCGTCTCGGACGCCTCGACGCTCGCCACGCCGGTGACGACCGTCTTCACGGGCGCGCGTCGCCTCGATCAGAATCTGCTCGAGGTCGGCTTCAGCTATAAGTTCGGCGAGGAGGGGCGGGCGCCGATCGTCGTGGCCGCCGATCTCCCCCATCTCAAGGACGCGCCGGTCGCCGTTCTGCCGCCCGCCTCACCGTGGCGCGGCTTCTACGCCGGCGCGAATCTCGGCGGCGTTCTCGACGCCAAGAGCGGACAAGCCGGGACCGCAACCTATTGGGACCCGAGCCTGCCCTTCGGCGCAGGGGTCAGCCCGAACCTCGCCTATTTGCCGGCGGGCAGCCTCAGGGGCGGCGCGGGCGGCGCGCTGGGCGGCGGTCAGGTCGGCTACAACTACCAGTTCGGCTCCTCGGTCGTGATCGGCGCCGAAGCGGATATCCAAGTGACGAGCGTCTCGGGCGGGGGCAAGCAGACGGCGGCCGTCCACGCCTCGCCCTTTTCGGGCGGCGCCCTCGTGCAAGCGGCGCCCTTCAACACAGCACAGGCGAGCCTGCCCTACGTCGGGACGCTGCGCGGACGCGCCGGCTATCTCGTCACGCCCACCCTGCTGCTGCTGACGACGGCGGGCTTCGCCTATGACGGCGTCGACGCCTGGGGCGTCGCCAACACGCGCACCGGCTGGGCGGTTGGCGGCGGCGCCGAGTGGATGTTCGCGACGAACTGGTCGGCGAAGCTCGAATATCTTTTCGCCGACATCAGCGGCGGCGGGATCTCAGGCGGCTGGAGCGGCGTCATCGACGCCAATTTCCACCCGCAGATCAACATTCTGCGCGGCGGCCTGAACTACCACTTCACCGGTTTCGCGCCTGAGGCGATCGTCGCGAAATATTGATCTGCGCGATGGCGCGCCGCGAGTCTCACAGGCTCGCGGCTCTTTGAAGGAAGCAAGACGATGCGGCGGCTATTCGTCTGGATCCATCGTTATGTCGGCCTCGCCATGGCGCTTTTCCTCATCATCGAGGGCGTCACGGGCAGCCTGCTCGCTTTTCGGGGCGACCTCTCCGCGCTCCTCGATCCTAGCCTTGTCGCGGCAAAGCCGTCGCCGGACGCTCGAAGACTCGAGCTTGCCGAGCTTGCGGAGCGCTCCGAGGCGCTCATGCCGCACGCGACCGCCGCCTATTTCTTTCGTCTTCGCGACGATCAAGCGATCGTGCGCATGGCGCCGCGAACAGACCCGGCGACGGGGAAGCCCTATCCGGAGGATGCGGGCGTGATCGTCCTCGACCCCTGGACCGGCAGGGAGCTCGGGCGCTCCCCCTATAGCGGCTACACGCAGGGTTTCGTCGCCAACATCATGCCCTTCGTCAACGACCTGCACACCTCTCTGGCGATGGGCCAAACGGGACTGTGGATCCTCGCCATCCTCGCGATTCTCTGGACGATCGATTGCTTCGCCGGCTTCTATCTGACCTTGCCGGTGACGCTCGAGAAGTTCTGGGCGCGATGGAAGCCGGCCTGGCTCGTCAAATGGCGCGGCGGCTTCTATCGCGTGAACTTCGACCTTCACCGCGCGAGCGGCTTGTGGCTCTGGGCGATGCTCTTCATCTTCGCTTGGTCGAGCGTCTGTCTCGTCGACAGCTTTGGCGTCTTCGAGAAGGTGATGGCGGCGCTGTTCGACGTGCGGCCCATAGAGGAGCAGGTCGCGGGCTTCGCTTCGCCGCGCAAGGACGAAGGCCCGATGAAGCTCGACTGGCGCGCGGCGCAGGCGAGAGGAAGAGAACTCGCCGCCGAGCAGGCGAAGGCCGGAGGCTTCCGGCTTCTCGAGCCGAAGGGGCTCACGTCGCTGCGCTATGCGCGGACATACAATTATATCGTCGAGACCGATCGGCCCTTCCCCGCCGACAAGGAGCTCACTGTCTTCTTTGACGGCGACGACGGTTCTTTTCTCGCTGCGATGGGGACGTCGACCGGTCACTCCGGCGAGACGCTGACCGCGTGGCTGCGCGCGCTGCATATGGCGCGCGATCCCGTCGACTATCTTCCCTACCGCATCTTCGTCTGCGTTCTTGGGCTCATCGTCGTCATGCTCTCCGTCACGGGCGTCTATGTCTGGTGGAAGAAGCGCAAGGCGCGGCGGCTTCGCGGCCGGCGCGGGGACACTCGGGCCGCTCCGGCCACGCGGGAGGCAATATCATGAAGACCCGCGGCTTCTTCGTCTGGCTCCATCGCTGGGTCGGTCTCTTGATGGCGGTCTTCCTGATCGTTGTAGGACTCACGGGCAGCCTGCTCGCCTTCAACATGGAGCTTGAGCGCGTTTTCGCTCCCCAGCTCTTCGCAGCCGAGCCGTCACATCCGACGCGATTGAGCCTCGCGGAACTCGCCGAGCGGGCCGATGCGCTCGTGCCGCAGGGGCGCGTCCGGTATGTGCAGAACACCGCGCCCGATCAGGCAAGAATCTATTTCGAGCCGCGCGTCGCCCCCGCGACCGGCAAGCCCTATGAGCTCGACTTCACCGAATTCTTCATCAATCCCTTCACCGGCGAGGAACTCGGAAGGCGACGAAGCGCCGATCTATCCCAGGGGCTCATCAATCTTATGCCCTTCATCTACGATCTGCATTGGCGGCTTGCGCTCGGCGGCGTCGGCCAATTGACGCTTGGAGTCATCGCGCTCGCCTGGACACTCGACTGTTTCGTGGCCTTCTATCTCACGCTGCCGCAAACGACGGCCTCGTTCTGGCGGCGTTGGAAGCCCGCTTGGCTCGTCAAGCGCAACGCCGGTTTCTACCGCCTGAACTTCGATCTGCACCGCGCGCCGGGACTTTGGCTCTGGGCGCTGCTCTTCGTCTTCGCCTGGTCGAGCGTGATGATGGACATGCGACGACCTGTTTATGAATGGGTGATGGGGTCGCTCTTCGATTTCACCTCGCGCATCGATGATTACGAAGCCCTGCCAAAACGTGCGGTTCTAGCGCCTGGGCTGGATTGGCGCGCGGCCGAGGCGGTCGGGCAGAGGCTCCTTTCGGAGCAGGGAAGCGCGAAAGGCTTCACCGTCGGCCAGCCGCTCTCCTTGGCGTATTTCAAGGAACTGAACGCCTATTCTTATCAGGAGCGCAGCAGCCGGGATATCGTCGGCGAGCTGCACACCGATGGCGCGAACGTCACTTTCGACGCCGACACGGGCGCTCTGCTCTTGCTGAACTTGCCGAGCGGGCAGCGTCTTGGCAACACGATCGAAAGCTGGCTTTACGCGCTGCACATGGGCCAGGTGTTCGGGCTGCCGTATCGATTGTTCGTCTGCGCGCTGGGCTTTGTCATCACGATGCTCTCCATCACGGGAATCTATATTTGGTGGAGGAAACGCGCCGCCCGCGCCGGGAGCGGCCACTCTCTGGCCGCCGAGAGAGGCTCGGGTGACATTCCAGAGGTAGAAGCCTCTGCCGGCCCAAGCCGCCGGGAAGGCGGAGGGACCGCCTACGAAACTTGAGTTTGTGATCGGGCGCGAAAGGCTGCGCCTCAATCGATGAAGGCTTTAGACGAGCGATGGCCCGGTTCAAAGTGTTGGCGTCCAAGCCCCGAGCCGCAGTCGCCGCGCTCTGCGCGGGGCTTGTCATCGTCTATTTCCTGTCCGCCTGGACCAGCCATGCGCCGCCGCCGAAATATTCGACGGCGAAGATCGGCAAGCTCGACATAGAAGACACGGTGCTTGCCGCGGGCGTTCTGCAACCCATTCGCCAGGTCGATGTCGGCACCCGCGCGACCGGGCAGCTCAAGTCGCTTAAAGTCAATCTCGGCGACCATGTGCGCGAGGGCGATCTCCTCGCGGAAATCGACTCGCTGCTTCAAGACAACGAGCTGCGCGCGCAGCAGGCCAATCTCGCCAATCTCGAGGCCAAGCAGCGCGCAGCCGCGGCCCGGTTGCGCAAGGCCAGGCTCGAGTTGGAGCGTCAACAGGGGCTGATTCACGGCGCCGCGACCTCGCGCCGTGATTTTGAAAGCGCCGAAGCCGAGGCGCAAGCCAATGAAGCCGATCTCGCTTCGCTCGGCGCGCAGATCGCGCAGGCGCGGAGTCTGGTGAAGACCGCGGAGGCCAATCTCTCCTACACGAGGATTATCGCGCCGATCGACGGAGAAGTCGTGGCGATCCTGACTAAGGAGGGGCAGACGGTGGTCGCGGCGCAAATCGTGCCGGTGATCTTGAAGCTCGCGAAGCTCGACGCGATGACAGTCAAGACGCAGATCTCGGAAGCGGACGTCGTGAACATCAAAGTGGGCCAACCGGTCTCCTTCACGATCATGGGAGAGCCTGACAAGCGCTATGCGGCGCGGCTGCGCGTCGTGGAGTCTGCGCCGTCGAGCTATTCCGAGCCTCCCGCGACGCAAGCGGCTGCGCAGTCCTCCAGCCCCGGAACGGCGGTCGGAGCCCCCGTCTTCTACAATGCCCTTTTCGACGTTCCCAATCGCGACGGGACGCTTCGCATCGGCATGTCGGCGCAAGTGTCGATTGTGCAAGGCGTCGTCAAGAATGCGCTGGCGATTCCCTACAGCGCTCTGCGCGAGCAAGGTCCTGACGGGCGTTTTCTGGTTCGAGTCGTCGGCGCCAAGGGCAAGGAGCCGGAAGAGCGACGCGTTCGCGTCGGCGTCAACAACCGGAGCTTCGCGCAAGTTCTCGACGGGCTGAAGGAAGGCGAAGAGGTGATTCTGGGCGACCTGCCCACAGCCGGCGGCTCCGCCACATGAGCCCCGGCGAGAGCCTGGAGAAGGATCCGCCGCTCATCGAGCTGCGCGGCGCAATGCGCAGCTACAGCTCGGGAGACCAGCGCGTGTTCGCGCTCAACGGCGTGGATCTCGTCATTCAAGCCGGCGAAATGGTTGCGCTGATGGGAGCCTCCGGCTCCGGCAAGTCGACGCTGCTCAATATTTTAGGCTGTCTCGATCGTTTGAGCGCGGGAAGTTACCGTGTCGCGGGCCTCGATACGTCGGGGCTCGACGCCGACGCGCTCGCCCGATTGCGGCGCGATCACTTCGGCTTCGTCTTTCAGCGCTACAATCTGCTTGGTCAGCTCACGGCCGTCGCCAATGTCGAAACGCCCGCAATCTACGCCGGGCTCGCGCCGGAGCAGCGCCACGCGCGCGCTAAGGCGTTGCTTCAGCGCCTGGGGCTCGCCGACCGCGCGACGCACTACCCGAACCAGCTATCGGGAGGGCAGCAGCAACGAGTCTCGATCGCACGGGCGCTCATGAATGAAGGCGCGGCGATCCTCGCCGATGAGCCGACCGGCGCCCTGGACAGCGCCAATGGCCGTGAGGTCATGAATCTCCTGGTCGAGCTCAATCGCCAGGGCCATACGATCATTCTCGCGACGCACGATCCCCACATTGCCGCGCAGACAAAGCGGATCGTGGAGTTCGCTGACGGGGTCATCGTCTCCGATCGCCTCACGGAGGCTGCAGTCGATTGCGGCGCGCCGCAAGCGGAGACAGAACGGCCTTGTCCGCCCGTCGGCAATGGGGGTTATCTCGCTCCCTGGGAAAGTTTCTTCGAGACCGCAGGGACAGCATGGCAAGCGCTTCTCGCGCATCGTCTGCGCACCGCGCTGACTCTCCTAGGCGTGATCATCGGGATCGTCTCAGTGTCGATGATGGTGGCGGTCGGCGAGGCGGGCGGCCGCGTGCTCGGCGAACAAATGGGCGAATTTCTCAATCTGCGCATGATCGTCCTTTATCCAGGCAAGCAAGCCGGCGACGCCTTCGCAGCCTATCTGCACACGTTGAAGGCTTCCGACGTGGAAGAGCTCCGCCGGCAGGAATATGTGGAGCTCGCAACCCCACAGACTTACACCACCGCCACCGTTCGCTATCACAACAAGTCCGCGATGGCCGCTATTACGGGAGTGGCGGAAGACTACTTCGACTTCTTCAGTCTCCGTTTCGATATTGGCCGAGGCTTCACGCGCGATGACGTGAAGGCCTTGGCGCCTGTCGTCGTCATCGACGACAGGGTGCGTCACCAATTCTTCTATGGCGCGAACCCGCTCGGCAAGATCATCTATGTTGGAAATTTGCCCTGCATCGTCATCGGTGTGATCACGCCAAAGCGTGGCTTGGCGGAGCCGGGGAATCGGCCGAGCGTGTTTCTTCCCTACACGACGAGCAATGCGCGCGTGACGGGTCGCGACTATCTCGACATGGTTTTGATCAGGCTGCGCAAGGGCGGTTCGGGGAAAGAGGTCGAGCCAAAGATCATCGATCTTGTCACCAAGCGGCACCATGCGAAGGACATCGCAGTCGAGAACAACGACGCCGAGGTTCACAATCTGGTCATGCTCACGAGCTCGGTGCGGATGCTGCTCGCGGCCGTCGGGCTGATCTCGCTGCTTGTCGGCGGGATTGGGGTCATGAACATCATGCTGGTTTCGGTGACGGAGCGCGCGCGCGAGATCGGGCTACGCCTCGCCGTCGGCGCGCGTCAGAGCGACATTCGTCGTCAATTCCTGCTCGAGGCGATCGTTTTATGCCTGATCGGCGCAGCGCTTGGCGTGCTCATTTGCCTTGTCATGATTCTTGCCGCCAATCCCTTCCTTCCTCCGGGCTGGACTCTCGAGTTGTCGCCGCAGGCGCTGACGACGGCGACGCTGTGCGCCTTCCTGACGGGAACGATCTTCGGCTATTTTCCGGCCAGCAACGCGGCGAAGCTCGATCCGGTGGAGGCTTTGGCTCGTGAGTAGCGCGCGCTCTTCTCCTTCGCGCTTCCTCGGCCCCGCGATGGCGGTTGCGCTCTCCTCCTGCGCGGTCGGGCCGGATTTCGAGACCCCCGCGCCGCCGACTGTGGAGCGTTACACAAAGGGAACAACCGCCTCGCCCGGCAATGGCCAGCGCTTCCGTGATGGCGCGGAAGTTTCGGACCGCTGGTGGGAACAGTTCCGTTCGCCGCGCCTCAACGGCCTTGTCGAGGACGCTCTACAGCACAATTCGACGATCGAGGCGGCGCAGGCGGCAATGGGCGTCGCTCATTACAATGCCGAGGCGGGCGTCGGTCCGCTGTTCCCGCTGGTCGGCCTCACCTCCAATCCGACCTATAGTCTCTATTCAGGAAACGCGACCAACTCCACTGTCACGCAGGCGCCCTTCTCCCTTTACACCAAGCAGGTGCAGATCAGCTACACGCTCGACATTTGGGGAGGCGCCCGCCGCAACATCGAGTCTCTCGACGCGCAGGCCGAAAACCAAGCGTTTCTGATGGCGGCGGCGCAAGTGATGATCGCCGCCAATGTCACGAAGGCCGCGATCGAGGAAGCGTCGCTGCGCGCGCAAATCGCCGCGACGCGTCTCGTGATCGGGATCGAGGCCGAAAGGCTTGGGCTTCTGCAGCTTCAATTCGCCAAGGGCGCCGTCTCCTCGCTCGATTTGCTGTCGCAAGAGACCGCGTTGGCGCAGGCGCGCCAGCGGCTTCCGGCGCTGGAGAATCTCCTTGCGCAGCAGCGCGACCTGCTCACGGCGCTCGCCGGCCGCTTTTCCCAGGACGAGGTCGAGGAAACTTTCGCGTTGTCACAATTTTCGCTGCCGCGCGATCTCCCGGTCAGTCTGCCGGCGCGACTCGTCGGCCAACGCCCCGATATCAGGGCCGCGGAAGCCAGTCTCCATTCGGCGAGCGCGCAGGTCGGCGTCGCCCTCGCCGCGCGGCTTCCCAGCATTCAGCTCACCGCCGCGGGTCAGACCAGCGCCTTCTTCATCCCGAATCTCTTTCAACCCGGTACTTTCGGCTATCAACTCGCAGGCAATGCGGCGTTCACCGCCTTCGACGCCTTCACCCTGCAAAACAAGCAGAAAGCCGCCGAGGCCGGCCTCGATCAGGCCAAGGCCCAGTACCGCGATACGGTCGTGAAGGCGTTTCAGAACGTCGCGGATTCGCTGCACGCGCTGCAGTCGGACGCCCGCGCCGTGGCCGCCGCGCATAACGCGGAGAGCGCCGCGCAGCGTTATCTCGGCAAAGTTCGCCTTCAGCAAAAATTTGGGAGCGTCTCGCAGCTTGTCGTCGTGGACGCGCAGCGGTCTTACCTGAACGCTACTCTTGCCCGTGTGCGGGCCGAGGCGCAGCGTCTCTCCAACACGGTCGCGCTCTATGCGGCGCTCGGGGGAGGATGGACTACGACTACGGATTGAGCCGCGCTCCGCGCTTGCCTCGATCGAACGCGGGTCGGATCAAAAAAAAGCCCCGCCGGCCCGGGGAAGGCCAAGCGGGGAAGTTAGCTAACTTCACGCGAGGGGAGATCGACTGCGTGAAGCGCTTAGCGCCGGGGAACGGCGTCTCCTTCAGGCGCCCGGGCGGGAAGAAGAGCCCGGACGCCAAGCTCTCATTTTCGGCGGCTCGTTATGACGGCCACGCATTCCGGGCCCATCAGCTCGCGCATCCGCGACAAAATCTGCAGGGCGACGCCAAAGCAGCCGAGCGCCATCCAGCCGAAGAAGGCGAAGCCCCAGTGCAGGGGGCTCGCGAAGATCTCGTCGAGCACCCAGAAGGTGTGGCCCCATTCGTTGAAGCCGACATTCGGGATCGTCATGAAGGTTCCGACGAGGAGAATCATGAAAGGCAGCGAGAAACCCTTCGCGAAGAAGGGCAGCCTCGTGGCGGCGTAGGCATAGGCGGCGATGCCGAACACGACGAACATCGGATAAGCGATGTAGAAGGTCACGATGTTGCTCGGCGTGAAGTCAGAGTCGCGCACCGCGGTCATATGCCAGACCGCCGTCTGCTCGGTGAAGAAGCTCAAGGCGATGAAGAGCGCGAGCCCGTAAAGCGCGAGCCATTGCGCCAACACGTGATAGCGGCGCAGTTCCTCGGCGGGTGTGATGGCGTCCATATCCCGGTCGCGCGTGCGCCACATGTAGCCGGCCACGGCGATCGCGGCCAGCGCTGCGGCTGGAATGGAGAAAACGAGCAGATTGTTCCAGTAGAGGCGATATTCATCCGAGAAGGAGTCGAGCCCGGTGCTCCAGCCGAACGCCTGCTCATAAAGCCGCAGCGCGATAAGGATCGCGGCGAGAACGCCTCCGCCGATCATGAAAGTGCGCAGAGCGAAGGGCCGTCTGGCGCTCTCTACGGCGCCGCGGCTGACGGTTTGATTGATGCTCATGGTTTTAGGTCCTCTCAAAGCACGAAGATCGGGCTTGTCGCGAAGCAGGCCCGGCTCGGGGCGCGCGGAGGCGCGACCGCTTGGCTCTTCAGGGCTTGCGCAGACGAACTCTCCCTTTTGCAAGGGACGAGGCTGCGCTGAGGGGAGGATCTGGAAACTGGCGCAAGACTTGGCTTGCGTATCGGCCTCTCGCTCTCTCGGACGGCCAGCCCAAAGACGTTGCAGCAGCTACGCCCGGCGCGTCGACGAGAAGAGGCTCAGATTTCGAGGCTTGGAGGGCCGCGTGGCGCGAGCGGCTCGAGCTCCGGCGGCGCGCGCGCCGCGATTTGGTTCTCGCGGCTTGCCGGCAGGCGCGAGTCAGCGGGAGGCGTCCGGCGAAGGCCGACGCCAAACGGAACGCTGGGGCTCGCAAGGTCAGTGTGGAGAATGCAGCAGAGGCCATGCTCATGGCCGTGCTCGCCGGGAGCGAGTGGGTCTTGGCCGCTCGTCGCTGTCGCGCAGAGACGCGAGAAGGCAGACTTATCCGTGGGCGTAGCGGCGCCCGCGAGCGCCATGCCCGAGAGCAGCGTCTGGATGCCGAGCACGCAAGCAAGGAACATCGCCACCAGGGCGCCTTTCCTTGCAAAATCCGCACGGCTGCGCCCGATCACGTCCCGCTCTCCTTCCGAGAACCACGAAAAACGTTATGCTGGCCTCAAAAAGGCGTCAAGCCGGACAATTTGTCGCAGTAAAGGTACGCGCTCAGAGCCTGTCACGGAAAAGTGCGAAGCGGCTTTCCGGTCAGGACAGGCTCTAACTTGGTCAGGACAGGCTCTAACTTTTTGACTTGGCGCGATTCATTCGCTCGAACGATTCCGTTCGAGCGATAAGGAATCGCGCTAGCGCCGATGCTGCCGTCGAAGTCGCGCGCGGCGCTTTCAGTGAGGCGGCATCCAGATCCACAAGGGTGGCGCGCCGGGAAAACGCACGTCCTTCAGAATTGTCGCGTCCTCGACGCCATCGGGCTTGAGATAAACAAAATAATTGTCGTTGCGCTGGAACAGCTCGTCTTTTGGCGTGCTCTCCGGGCTGACGAGCATGTTGTTGCTGAAGCGCACATGCATGTAATGCGGCAACAGCTCCGCAAACTTGGCGACGCGCGCCTCCAGGACGAAGTGATAGAGCTGGCGGCCCGTCACCTTCAGCACGGAGGCGCTCGCCTCCGCCACGGGCGCGAGCGGCTCCTCCTGCCATGCCGAGCCGACCTGCACGAACGCCTGGACGCTGGGCGACATGACATAGATCGGCTCGTTCCTCGTGTTTTCGAGGTAGATCGTCACATTGTAACGATGATCGCCGAGGCTCGTGATGTCCGCGATGTCGCTGCGCAGCGTCGAGGTCGCGAGCTCTTCCAGAGCGGCGAGACGCGTCCGCCGCGCCTCGACCTGATGCTGCTGAAAGCGCGCCACGCCTTCGTTGACGAGCATGGCGAGGCCGAAGAATAGCGCGGCGCCGGCCGCCAGCCGCCCGAAACTCGCCCAAAGGCGGCCGCCAAGCCGATGAAAGGCCTCCGCGCCCGCAACTGCCGCCGCGGCCTCGGCCTCGGGCGGCGCGGGCTGGGGCAGCACGATGGGGCGAAGCGGCCGCGCCGCTGCTGGCGCGGAGTCATGCGCGATGAGCCGACCCTGCTTCATCTCCAGCCTGCGATCCGCCAGGGCGGCGAGATCGCGGTTGTGCGTGACGAGCAGCAGGCTGAAGCCCTCATCCTTACGCAACGCTTCGAGCAGCGCGACGATCTCCTCCTCCGTCTCCTCGTCGAGATCGCTCGTGGGCTCGTCGGCGAGCAAGAGCTCTGGCCGGTTGATCAGGGCGCGCGCGACAGCGACGCGCCGCTGCTCGCCGCCGGACATTTCGCCCGGATAGCTCGAGACTCGGCGTGCAAGTCCCACGCGCGTCAGCAAATCATGAGCGCGCGCATAGGCTGCTTCCGGCGCGACGTCCCCGCCGAGCATCGCCGGCAGCGCGACATTGTCGACGGCGCGCAGATTGGGCAGCAGGCTCGAGAACTGAAAAATAAAGCCCACCCGCCGCCGGCGGAGGTCGGAACGCGCGATCTCGGACATCGACCAGACGCTCTCGCCGGCCATGACGATCTCGCCTTCGCTTGGGCGCATCAGCGCGCCGATCATGGCGAGAAGCGTGGACTTGCCGGAGCCTGACCGTCCGACGATCGAGATGAACTCCCCGGCTTGGATGTTGAGATCGGCGCTGTCGACCGCGTCGACGCGGGTTTTCCCATCGCCATAGGATTTGCGCAGGCCTTCGGCGCGCAGGATCACGGCGCGCTTTCCATCTGGATCATACGGTAGGGGTCCAAGCGCGTTGCATGTCGGCCCGCAACGAGGGCGCCCAGAACGCCGAGCAGCACGCCGCAACACAGGCTGAGCGTCGCCGCCGCGAGGACGAAAGCGTCCGAGGGCCCCTCGAACGGCGCGCCGAGCGAGTCGAAATAGGCGCCAAGCGACCGCGCGCTCACGAAGATGAGCAAGAAACCGAAGCCGACGCCGATGACGCTGCCCAGGCCCGTCAGCAGCACAGCCTCCATGAGCGTGAGGCTGACGATCTGCCCCGGCCGCGCGCCCATGGCGCGCAGCATGCCGATTTCCCGAAAGCGTTCCTGCACGATGGCCGAGAACAGCAGCGAGACGACGAACAGCAATGACAGCAGCAGGAGGCCCGCAAAGGCGGTCACGCCCCAAAGCAGCGCCCCCAGCGACTGCCGCGCCGCGGTGAGCACCGGATTGCCGACGACGATCTTCACGCCGGGGATTTGGCCGATGGCGAAGCGCGCCTGGATCGGCGAGGCGTCGGGCGCGAGCTGGATGAGAAAAGCGGTGACGCGCCCCGGGGCGAGATCGGGCAGGCACTCCTGCGCGCCATGATGCTCATGATGCTCATGCGGGCCGCCCTGTCGGGTGGAGGATGCGGGGCGCGATCCTCGCGCCGCCGCCGCCAGCGCGTCGAGCCCGGCGAAAGAAATGAAAAGCGACTCGTCGAGCGGCCCGACGCCGGTCTGACTCAAGCGGCCGGCGATGATGAGCGTGCGGCCGCAGATCGTCAGCGCGTCTCCGGGCTTCTCCCCGCCGCGCGCACCGACGAGCAGGCTCGACGGATCGCTTGGGGTCGGTTGTCCTGCCGGCAGCCAGGGCTGCACGGTGAAGTCTTGCGCCGGATCATAGGCGATGAGATTGATGGCGCGCCCCTCCGCTCCAGCGCGCACGAGCCGTTGCGGCGCGACCTTGGCGACGCCGGGAAGCGCGCGCAGAACGGCGCCAAGGCTTTCATCGAGGTCGAGATCGGTGGGCTGCACCGTGAGCAAGGTGCTCGTGATGTTCACGAGCGCGCCCTGCGGCACGATGACGAGATCGGCGCCCATCCGGGAGAAGCTGGTCACGACGCCATGGCGGAACGTCCAGCCCAGAACAGAGCCTGAAAAACCGACGCCGACGGCGATCATCACCGCGAGCCCCAGAAAGAGGCTCCGCAACAATCGCCGCCCGACGTTCTGCGCGGCGAGCCGAAGCAGGAGAAAGCGCGGGGCCCGCGGTCTCGTCATGACAGGCTCGCGTTGTTCGTTTTTGGCGACGTCAGACGGTTGTGCAGCGGCTGTGGATCAGCTCTTGATTGTTGCGCGGCACGATCACGCAGTCGTGGTGACCGCCGAAGTTCGGGATATAGCCGACGGGCTCCAGCGTATCCTGCGTGAAGATGAATGTCCCGCCCTCCAGGCGCTGGAAGCCGCTGAAGATCGCCAGCACATATTTGCCGTCGTAGGTGACATGCATGGTCTGGGTGTCGACGCCGACATTCTCGAAGCGCTTGATGGTTGTCCAGCTGTTGGTGTCGACGACGAGGATGGCGCTCTTCGCCGGCTTCTGATGCAGCTCGGAGACGAACATCTTCGAGCCGTCCATGGAATAGGTGATGTGAAACGGGCTCGGCGTCGAGCCGACCCAATGCGAGTCCTTGAAGTTGCGCACGCGGATCCATTTCCGGGGATCGCGATCCTCGCAATCGAAGACGCCCATGCTGTTCTGCCGTGTGTTGTTCGTCATCGTGAACCATTTGCCCTGCGGGCCAAAACCGCATTCATGGCCGGAGGTCACGACATTGTCGAGCGTGATGTCCCAAATGCCGTCGGCGATCTTCTTGACGGGAATGCTCTCCTTCGTCGTCCCCTCCGGCGAGGAGATGCAAGCGAGCGGCTCCATGGTGGTTCGGTCGAACACGACGCCGACAGCGAACATGCGCAGCGTGACGAGCGACAACGGATGAAACGGATGATGGACGCAATTGTCCGCGCCCGTCAGCGATTTCACAGAATCGCCGGGCAGTTGCCCGGTGTAGGCGAGATACTCGCCCATCGGCACCATTTCCCAGTCGAGCTTGTTGCCCTTCGTGCCGCGGTAATCGTAGAGGCCGGTCTCGGGCGCTTTCACGAGGCGGGTGACGCGCACCTTGCCGCCCTTGAACCAATTGTCCTGCAATAGGCCGTTGGGCTCATTGCCGATCCAGTCGAAGCGGAACGCCTCGATGACCTCGGTCTTGTTGCCGCCGGTCGCCCGCTTGAAGAAAGCGACGATGTCCTTCTGACCGTCGCAGACCGAGTACCCCGTGGCGTCCGGGAAAATCACCGTGTGGACTCCAAGACCGACGCCCGTCGACTCGGCGACGTTTTCCAAGAGATTCATCTGCGAGCCGTCGAAGCCGACGCGATAGATCTGATTGCCCTGGCCCCACAGCGGATCGAGCATGCCGTGCTCGCGGATTTGGGTTGGGATGCCGTAGATCAGAACGTTCTGGCCGCCCTGCGTGGAGTTCACGAACTCGAAGCCCTTGCGCGGGTCCGGCGAGGGAAAGGCCGCCAGATGATGCGCGATCGGGCAGCTGTCGCCGTAATTCCAATATTCGATCCACGCCATGGTCTTACCCGTGGCGAGATCCTGCGCCTGCGCGCCGCCGCCGAGCTTCGTCGGCGTGAGCCAAACATAATCGCCGAGCGTCGCCATTCGCAGCGCGTCGGCGTCAGCCGCTTTGGCCGCAGGCGCGAGGAAGTTGGCGTCGCCCAACAAGCGTGAGAGCAAACCGGTCGCGCTCGCGGAGCGCGCGCCGAGGATCGTGCCGACAATGCCGGTCGTCGCGGCCGCCAATAGCTTGCGTCGATCGATGGAGCCGTGCTTGCCGTTCAGCCTCGTCACATTCGATGCGGACACGCATGACGTCTCGACGCGCGGATCCGCGTTTGCGTTGCTAGACATCGACCTCTCCCCGTGAGCGCTTGAGCGTTCATTGTCTTGGTTCCCTCGTCGAGGACGCGCGAAGGGCGCGACGAACCGACGCGGCGTGCGCCGAGAGCATCGCATCGCCCCTTCGAAGAGTCTAGCCGTCTCCTCAGAAAACTCTTTAGTAAACTCTTTGATTTTTCAGCCCAAAATGCGCAAGCGTCCCTTGACGCGAAGTGGCGCGCCTATGGCGCCTTGCTTTGCCCGAGCCGTGAGGCGAGGCGCATTGTTTTGCTTGGAAGAGGCGGCGTCGCTGTTGACCGGCTCAAAGCCCTGGCTATGCTCGCGTTCATGAAAGATCCCTACGAGACGCTTGGCGTCGCCAAGACCGCGACGCCGGAGGAAATTAAAAAGGCGTATCTGCGCCACGCGAAGAAACTTCATCCTGACCTCAATCCCGGTAACAAACGCGCCGAGGAAAGGTTCAAGGAGGTTTCGAGCGCCAACGACTTTTTGTCCGATCCCGAGAGACGCCGGCGGTATGACGCGGGCGAGATCGACGCCGCCGGCGCGGAGAAGCCGCAACATAAGTTTTACCGCGACTACGCCGGCGGTTCGAGGAACCCGTATCAGACTCAATCCGCTTACGCCGACTTCGCCGACGCCGACGATTATTTCGCCGAACTTCTTCGCCGACGCGCTCAGGAAGAAAGCCGCGCTCGCGGCGCAGATCAGCACTATCGCCTGGAGATCGACTTCCTTGAAGCGGTCAACGGCGCGAAGAAGGAGATCGGCCTGCCGCATGGCGAGCGGCTGGACGTGGCCATTCCCGCCGGCATCGAAGACGGCCAGGTCCTGAGGCTGCGGGGAAAGGGCGGGCGGTCTCCGGGCGAGGGAGACGCAGGAGACGCCCTCATCGAGATTTCCGTTCGTCCACACCCTTTCTTCTCAAGGGACGGCGACGACATTCGTGTGGACCTGCCGATCACCGTGGTCGAGGCCGCCCTGGGCGCGGAGGTGAAGGCGCCGACGCCGAGCGGTCACGTGCTTCTGAAAATCCCCAAGGGATCGAACACCGGAACCATGCTGCGGCTCAAAGGCAAGGGCGTCCTGCGCGGCGGCAAACGCGGCGACGAGCTCGTGAGGTTGCAGGTCGTGATGCCTGCGCAGCCCGAGCCCGAGTTGGAAGCCTTTTTATCGAGCTGGCGGCCTGCGGCCCCTTATGATCCTCGGCGCGAGATGGAGCAGCGGTCGTGATGAAAGAGCAGGAGTTCTTGCATTTGATCCGCCTCGATCGCGCGACCCTGACGGTCTGGATCGAGGAGGCGTGGCTCTCGCCCAGCGAGCGTGAGGGGGAACGCGTCTTCGAGGAAGTCGATCTTGCCCGCGCCCGACTGATTTTGGATCTGAAACAGGAGCTGGGCGTGAACGATCAGGGCGTCGGCGTTATTCTGCACCTTGTCGATCAAGTGCATGGGTTGCGTAGCGCCATGCGCGACCTGCTTGGATCGATGCATGAAAAGAGCGGCGCCGAGCGCGATCAGTGACACCCTGGCCGGCGCCGTTGGCCATATGGGGCGAGCCATGCTTTATTCCCCGCGGAGCGAGGCGTGCTTCGGTCGCCCGTTTTTGGCGGGCCAAGCGTCGACTGCTTAGGCGATCGGGCTAGACGACGAGCCGCTCATTGCCGGCGCTGCAAAAGCGTCATCTAACGGAGAGGAAGATCTCATGGTTTTTTGTCGGGCCCGGAATCTACTGCGCAACGCCGCGCTGATTGTGGCCTTCGCGCCAGCCGCCGCTTTCTCGCAAACGGCGGCGATCGGCACGCTGCAATGCCACATCTCCGGCGGCGTGGGCATGATTCTCGTTGAAAATCAGGCTCTCGATTGCGTTTATCAGGGCCTGCGCGGCGGCGTGCCCTCTCATTACATCGGTCGCCTGACCAATGTCGGGGCGAACATTGGCATCAACGGTCCCGGCGTGATGACCTGGGAAGTCCTGGCCGCGGTGAAGCAGCCGGCCCCGGGGGATTTGGCGGGCGACTACGTCGGCGCGCAGGGCGATGTCGCGGTGGGAGCGGGCGCAGGCGGGGCCGTGCTTCTCGGCGGCTCGAAAAACGCGTTTTCGCTGCAACCCGTCTCCTTCTCGCTCAACTCGGGACTTGATCTATCTGTAGGCTTTGGAAAGATCAGTCTTCAATACATGCCGCCGACCCCAGCGCCGGCCCTCGTGAAGGTCAAGCGGCGCGCGCCGGCGGCGGCGCATTAGATCGAGCTTTCTGGGTTCAGGCGATCCCGCCTGAACCCAGCGTGATTTCGTCGGGAGGCCTAGAGGAGAGGACGCGCATGAACTTGGAAAAGCGTTTTCGGATAGAGCCGGGTTCGTCGGTGGACCTCTCCTCGTTCGACGCGGGCTTTCACGGCGATTACAAGAATGAAGCCGACGCGGCGATCGACCTGCAGAAACACCTGCATCGCATCTCGAAATTACAGCGTAAGCTTTACGCGGATCGTGGGCACGCCCTCTTGGTCGTGCTGCAGGGCATCGACGGGGCCGGCAAGGACGGCACCTGTTGGCACGTCATCAGCGCAATGGACCCACAAGGCGTGGAGGTGAGGGGCTTCAAGCAGCCGACGCCCGAAGAAAAAGAGCATGATTTTCTCTGGCGGGTGCATGCTCACGCGCCGCAACGGGGCAATGTCGCGATCTTCAATCGCTCCCACTATGAGGACGTTCTCGTCGTCCGCGTGCACGAGCTCGTTCCGAAAGACGTCTGGAAGCCGCGTTACGATTTCATCAACGAATGGGAGCGACTGCTCGCCGTCGAAAACAACACGACCATTCTCAAGTTCTTCTTGTACATCTCCAAGGAGGAGCAGCTGGAGCGATTCAGGCTCCGCCTCGACGATCCCGATCGTCAATGGAAAATCAGCGAGAGCGATTACAAGGAACGCGAGAAGTGGGACGATTACATCAAAGCGTTTGAGGCCGCTCTGTCCAAGTGCTCGACGCGGCGCGCTCCGTGGTACGTGATCCCTTCCAACCACAAATGGTTTCGCAACCTGGCGGTGTCGCAAATCATCGCCGACGCCTTGGAGGACATGCGCCTCGAGACGCCGAAGCCGGCCGTCGATATTGAGGAGATCCGACGGCTCTATCACCAAGCCTCGAAAGAGGAGAATAAGCGAGGCTGAGATCTGATCTCAGGACGCTGAAGCTCAAGGCGCTGCCCAAAACCCTGATTTTTGTGCTGTCATCTGTGACCGGACGTTTTCGCTGGCAAGGCTCGCGTGAATTGGAGGGCCGCAGCCAACAGTTGACGACGCAACGCGTCGTCGCCAAAGGCCGTCGGCCCGGCCCGCACCCAGCCGCGCATTCGTCTGCCCC
This sequence comes from Methylocystis bryophila, assembly GCF_027925445.1. NCBI lineage: Bacteria > Pseudomonadati > Pseudomonadota > Alphaproteobacteria > Hyphomicrobiales > Methylocystaceae > Methylocystis > Methylocystis bryophila. The sequence continues at coordinate 4,390,872 of NZ_AP027149.1, read as the reverse complement.
GCGAGATCATGGGAAAGACATCGGGGTGTTCAAGCGCCCAACCGTCGCGATCGGCGCCGAGCCTCGCCAGCAGGCCGTCGTCACGAGCGCCGCATAGCAAATTGCCGTTTATCAAAAATGCCCGCCCGCCGAACATAGCCTTTTCGGTCAACTCGGTTTCAGCGCTGAGATCGTCCCTCAGCAGCTCCTCAAGACCTTCATCGCGCGCCATCCAACCCCTCCATTGGCAGTGGAACTCAATTTATATTCGTTAATTCATCTATTCCGCATTCCTGCGCCTCTCTCTACAGGCTCGGGCAGCGGCGCCTGAACCACGCGAATGAGAGCCGCCTCCAGACGGCGGACAGCAACGCCTCCGTCTCGTTCATTTCTGCAAGCGAAGAACTGCTGATCGCCGATCCTGGGGCGGGCGCTCACGCAGCCAGAATCCGTGTCGACGTCGCGGTAATCCTGTGCTTGAATTCGCACAAGGGGGACGGCGGGCTCCCGTGTCGCGACAAGGCCGAACAGCAGGCTGGAGAATGGCCAAATGAGCAATTCAGTCGACCTAGCCAAAGCTCCAGTCGCCGAAGTGATCGCGTTCCTCGCGACCGACCCGCAGAAGGGGCTGAGCGCGTCCGGCGCGAATGAGCGCTTGGTCAAGTTCGGTCCGAACGCGCTCGCTGAAAAGAAGACCAGCGAATGGCGGCTGTTCGCCCGCTTCTTCTGGGGTCCCATCCCCTGGATGATCGAAGCTGCGGCGATCATGGCCGCGATCGTCCATGACTGGGGCGACTTCGCGATCATTCTCGCCTTGTTGCTTTTTAACGCGGGCCTGGGCTTCTTCGAAGAGCATCAGGCGTCGAATGCGCTGGCCGCGCTGAAGAACGCCTTGGCGTTGAAAGCGAAAGTGTTGCGAGGAGGCGCTTGGAGCGAAATCGACGCCAAGGACCTCGTGCCGGGCGACATCGTGAAGGTTCGTTTGGGCGACGTCGTCCCTGCGGACGCGCGGATTTTCTCAGGCGATTATCTGAGCGTCGATCAGGCGGCGCTCACCGGCGAGTCTCTTCCGGTTTCGAAGAAGCCCGGCGATCTCCTCTATTCGGGCTCGATCGCCAAGCAGGGCGAGATTGAGGCGGTCGTCACCGAGACGGGAGCGCGCACCTTCTTCGGGCGCACCGCCTCATTGGTTCAAAGCGCCGGCGCCGACTCGCATTTTCAGGCCGCGGTTCTGCGCATCGGCGATTTTCTGATCGCGGCCGCCGCGGCGCTTGCCGCGATCCTCATCGCCGTTCAGCTTTCGCGCGGCGTCGACGTGATACGGCTCGCCGAATTCGTCTTGATCCTGCTCGTCGCCTCTGTCCCCGTGGCCATGCCGGCGGTCCTTTCCGTCACCATGGCGCTGGGCGCGAAGCTCCTTGCGCGGGAGAAGGCGATCGTCTCCCGTCTCGAATCGATCGAGGAATTGGCGGGGATGGAAGTGCTGTGCTCGGACAAGACGGGCACGCTCACGCAAAACAAGTTGACCTTGGGAGAGATCAGCCCCTGGAAGGGCGTAAAGTCGGAGGACGTCTTGCTCGCGGCTTCATTGGCCTCGAAAGCCGAGGACCGCGATCCCATCGATCTCGCCGTGCTAGCGGGTCTGCACGATTCTTCGGCGCTCTCCGGCTATGTGCAGACGGGCTTCAAGCCGTTCGATCCCGTGGTGAAGCGAACCGAAGCCGCCGTGAAAGGGCCGATGGGCGCTTTTCGCGTGGCCAAGGGCGCCCCGCAGGTCATTCTGGCGCTCGCCAAGGTCTCTGGCGCGGACCTAGAAGCCGCCAACAAGCAGGTCGACGCTTACGCTGCAAAAGGCTTTCGCGTGCTGGGCGCGGCGCAGGCGGATCAGGGGGACGACTGGCGCTTCCTGGGCTTCGTGCCGCTTTACGATCCGCCGCGCCCGGACTCGGCCGAGACGATCAAGAAAGCCATCGGCTATGGCGTCAGCGTGAAGATGGTGACGGGCGACGATGTGGCGATCGCCAAGCAGATCGCGGGCGACCTCGGTCTGGGCGAGAACATCCAGCCCGCGACGGATCTCTTCACGGGCGACGTGACGAAGGATCAGATCCCGGCGGGCGTGGCCGAGCGCATCGAAGCGGCGGACGGCTTCGCGCGCGTCTTTCCAGAGCACAAATACGCCATCGTGAAAGCCTTGCAGGCGCGCGGACATATCGTCGGCATGACCGGCGACGGCGTCAACGACGCGCCGGCCCTGAAGCAAGCGGATATCGGCGTCGCGGTCTCGGGAGCGACAGACGCGGCGAGGGCCGCCGCCGCCGTCATCCTCACGGCTCCAGGACTTTCCACCATCATCAGGGGCATTGAAGAAGCCCGGCGCATCTTCGAGCGGATGATGAGCTACACGCTCTACCGCATCGCCATGACGTTGGACATCATGGTGTTCATCGTGCTGGCGACGATCGTCTATGGCTTCTTCCCGCTAACGCCGATCATGATCATCATGCTGGCGCTCCTGGACGATATTCCGATCATGACGATCGCCTTCGACAATGCGAAGGTTCCGAGCCTTCCCGTCCGATGGCAGATGGACCGCGTGCTCGTCGTGTCCTCGGTTCTCGGCGCCCTGGCCGTCGTGCAAAGTTTTGGCCTGCTGGCGATCGGTCAAAACGTCCTGCATCTCGACCCCGCCCACCTGCAGACGACGCTCTTCCTGCAGCTCGTCGTCGGTGGACATCTGATGCTGTTCATCACCCGCATCAAAGGGCCATTCTGGACCCCGCCGTTCCCGGCGGCGGCGTTGTTTGGGGCGATCGTTGCGACCCAGCTGGCGGCCGCGCTGCTTTGCGCTTTCGGAATCCTCGTCCCGGCCATCCCGTGGCGCCTGATTGGCCTTGTGTGGGTCTATAACATCGTCTGGATGTTCCTTCAGGACCTGGCGAAGCTCGTCATGCAGCGCGAGTTCTCGGAGCGGCAGGCGAGAGCGACGGCCTTTCTGGCTCGGCTCAAGGAGCCGTTGCAGCGAGCGTCGCGGCGCTCCGGCGCAGAAGCCGTGGCGGCGCGCGCGCGCGGTCCGCTTTGGGGAGCCGCCGACAATCTGGCGACGGTGCTGGGGATCGCCGCCCTGGTGCTGCTCATCGGCGTTGGTGAGCTGTACAGGCGCCAGGAAGCTGCTGCGGTCGCCAAGACGACGGCGCCGGTCGAGGCGCAGGCCAAGGCCGAGCCGCCCACGGCGACGGCGCAGCCCGCGGAACAGGCTGCGCCGCGCGCGACCGCTGAAGGACGGGCCAAGCCGCAAGGCGCCGAAGCCGTCATCCCGCCCGAAGCGTCGCGGCAGACGGGCGGCCGAAAGGCGGTTGTCGAGGTCGGCGCTCTCCCCTCGCAGGCGCAGGCTGTCCGCGAGCTGCGGGCGCTGAAAGCGCGCAAGCCGGATCTGTTGAAGAACCACGAGCCGGTCGTCGCAAAAACGTTGAGGGACGGGCGCACGTTCTGGGTGTTGGACATTGGCGGTTTCGGCGGAGAGGCCGAGGCCTTGGATTTCTGTCTGCAGCTTCGCGACGGCGGCGCGCAGTGCGAGCTGGTGATCGTTGAATAAAGCTCCGGCAGCGCTCTATTTAGACCGCAGAGGCCAGCCATCCGGATCGACGACATATTGATCTTCGAACCGCAACATTCGGGAACAAGCGATGCAGCAACAATTCGAAGTCTTCGTCACGCAGGCGCCGCCCGAGCTCGCGGCCCATTGGTTCTGGCTCGTAGCTCTTGGCGTGGGAATAGCCATACTCGGCTTGGTCGCCATGTGGCGGGCCCGCGCAGCCAGCGTGATCTCGGTTCAGGTGCTGGGCGCGATTTTCTGCGTCGCCGCCTTTGCGATTCTCACCTTTGCGTTCCTGACGACGGGTTATTGGACGCAATTCTTCGTGCATGTTCTCTGGGCGTTTCTGCTCGGCCTGACCGGCATCGTGTTGCTGACCCAGCCCAGAGTGGGCGCCGAAGCCATCACCTTGCTGATGGGCTTCTATTTTCTCGTCGCCGGTTTCGGCGAGATCTTCTTCGCGTTCAGCGCGCATGTGCAAGGCGAGGCGCTTTATATTCTCGATGGCGTGATCAGCCTCATTCTCGGGTTCCTCCTGATCTTGGGATGGCCGCTCACCGGCCTCTGGGCCGTGGGGGTCTTCGTTGGCGTGGCCCTGCTGCTGAGAGGCGCGTCCATCGCCGCCCTGGGCCTTTTTCTCAGACACACGGCGGGCTGAGGCTCGTCAGCGAAGCTCGGATGGTTGCGGCTCTCCGGCGGCGATAAGGGTCCGCCTCCTCGCAACCGCGTGTTCGTGCGCTGCGAGAGCTCGCTTTAACTTTTGATTTAGCGAGCTTCCCCTTCGCGCGAACGACCCTTCGGGTGGGAGACGCCCTGGGGAAGCGCGCGGGATTTTGCGGAAGATTCCATGCGCGGGACGGCGGCCTGCGCAGACCAGCGTGAACTTGGCTTGCAAAAAATTAATTGATGAGTTAATTAAATGCGCCGATCGAAAGGGGCGAGGAGATTCGAGCCATGCAAACGGCTGAGTATTTGGTCCCAGCGCCCCCTCGGGAGGCGGAGACGATCGCGCCCCGGCGTCCCGGCCGTCCGACAGGCAAGTCCGATCGCCGCGCCTTGCTCCTGGATGCAGCCCTGACGCTCTTCGCCCAGCAGGGGGTCCCGAACACGACGCTTCGGATGATCGCCGACCACGTTGGTCTCACGGCGGCGATGGCTCACTATTATTTCCGCAGCCGCGAGCAGCTTCTCGACGCTGTGGTGGAGGAGCGGCTTCTTCCGCTCGCAATCCGGATCAACCAAGCCTTCCGCGTGGAGAGGAGGGAACCCCCGGCGATCATCGCCGGCCTGGTTCGGCGGCTGCTCGAGGCCGTCGACGAATGTCCATGTCTGCCGCCGCTTTGGGTGCGCGAGATGCTCAGCGAAGGGGGCGCGCTCCGAGAGCGGGTGCTGAAGGGGCTTGAGGAAAGCGGGACGGAAAAAGCGGATCGACGTCTGGAAAGCTGGGGGCGTCAGGGATTGTTCGCTGGCGGAGTGGAGCCTTCTCTCGTATTCGTCTCGATCGTGGCCCTTACGCTTCTGCCCCTCGCCGGTGGCTTAACCGCCACGACGCCGCTTGCGCGCGAAGCCTTTGAACGGCATGTCGTCACGCTTCTCACGGGAGGCCTGTTCCCGAAATGACCCAAGCCGAAGCACCCGGCAAGAGGGATGAGGACAAAGGCCAGCCGTCAAAAGGCGGCGGGCTCGCTCAGGCATCGAAGAAAGTCGGCGGTTTCCGGCTCCAGATCGGCGCCGCCCTGATCCTGCTCTTGATTGGAGGAGGGGCCTATTACTGGATCTCGTCGCGCAACGTGGAATCCACGGATGACGCCTTCACCGATGGACGCGCGATCGCCATCGCGCCGCAAGTCGCGGGGCAAGTCGACACGCTGAGCGTGCGGGACAATCAATTCGTCCGCAAGGGCGATCCCCTGATTCGCATCAACCAACGCCAATTCTTGATCGACCGCGACTCGGCCAAGGGCGCCTTGGATACGGCAAAGGCGCAATATCAGGGGTTTCGTTACGGCGCCGAGATCGCTCGCAAAAATTTCCCCGCCCAGCTCGCGCAGGCGCAAGCGCAGCTCGCTAACGCTCAGGCTGTCGAGGCGCGCGCCGCCGCTGACTACCAGCGTCAGAAGAGCCTGCCCGCGAAGGCGACGACGCAACAAGAGATCGACGCCGCGGCGGCCGCCTTAAAGCAGGCGAAAGCGCAAGTCGCGCTCGCTGACGCGCAGGTGCTGCAGAACCAACCCGTGCCGCAGCGTATCGGAGAAGCGGATACGCAGGTGGGCCAGCTCGAAGGTCAGGTGCAATCGGCGCAAGCCCGACTGGATCAGGCCAATCTCAATCTGGCCTGGACAAATGTCACGGCGCCGCAGGACGGCTGGGTGACGAAGCGCAATGTCGAGGCGGGAAACTATGTCACGGCCGGTCAGCAGGTCATGTCGATCGTTTCTCCCGAAGTCTGGGTGACCGCAAACTTCAAGGAGAACCAGCTCAAGCGGATGCGGCCCGGCCAGAAGGTCGACATCGAGGTTGACGGCTATCCGCAGCTCAAGCTCAAAGGTCATGTCGACAGCATTCAGCTTGGCGCTGGCTCCAAGTTCACCGCCTTTCCGCCCGAAAACGCGACCGGCAATTTCGTCAAGATCGTGCAGCGCGTCCCTGTCAAGATCGTCATCGACTCCGGGCTCGATCCGGAGGTTCCCCTGCCGCTCGGCATCTCGGTCACGCCCAAGGTCTTCCTCAAATGAGCGAAGCCCTTGCAGTCGACGAGCATCACGACTGGAAGCCAAAGGCCAATCCTTGGGCGATCGTCGTTGTCGTCACGCTCGCGGCTTTCATGGAGATTCTCGACACGACGATCGTCAACGTCTCGCTTCCGCACATCGCCGGCAGCCTCGGAGCGAGCTACGATGAATCGACCTGGGCGCTGACTTCCTATCTGCTCGCGAACGGCATCGTGCTCACGATATCGGGCTGGCTCTCGTCGCTTCTGGGGCGCAAGCGCTACTTCGTCATTTGCGTTTTCATGTTCACCGTCTGCTCCTTCCTGTGCGGCGCGGCGACGAGCCTTGGGCAACTCGTGGTCTTCCGGCTCTTGCAAGGGTTCTTCGGCGGCGGCATGCAGCCGAGCCAGCAGTCGATCATTCTCGACACTTTCCCCCCGGATAAGCGCGCCGCGGCCTTCGGCGTGACCGCCATTGCGACCATCGTCGCGCCCGTGCTGGGGCCGACGCTCGGCGGATACATCACCGACACCTATAGCTGGCGCTGGGTCTTCTTCATCAATATTCCCGTCGGCGCCGTCGCGGTGGTCCTCATCTCGATGCTCGTCGAGGATCCGCCCTGGCTTCCGCGGAGCCATCTCGGCGACATCGACTATATCGGGCTGGCGCTGATCTCGCTTGGCCTCGGCGCGCTTCAGTTGACGCTAGACCGCGGCCAGGATGAGGATTGGCTGGATTCGTCGTTCATCCGCACGACCTCCGCTCTGGCCGCATTCGGCATCATCGGCGCGATCGCCTGGCTTCTCACGGCCCGTAAGCCGGTCCTCGACCTCTCGGTGCTCAAAGATCGCAACTTCGCCATGTCTTGCGTCTGCATCGCCGCGACGGGCGGCGTGCTCTATGCGGGCGCGGTCGTTATTCCGCAGTTCACACAGACGCTTCTCGGTTACAACGCGACCTGGTCGGGCTTGGTGCTGTCGCCGGGCGCGCTCATGATCATCTTCATGATCCCGATCGTCGGGCGCATCATGCCGCTCGTGCAGACAAGGTTTCTGATTGCGCTCGGCTTTCTCTGCATGGGCGCGTCCTTCTTCTATTCGATGCGGCTCACGACAGACATGGATTTCACGTCGCTGATGTTCCTTCGCGCGGCGCAGACCCTGGGACTGGCCTTCCTGTTCGTTCCCATCAGCACGATCGCCTTCGCCAATGTGCCGCGCCAACTCAATGGCGACGCCACGGCGCTGTTCGTCATGCTGCGCAATGTCTTCGGCTCCATCGGCATCTCTGTCGCGAGCGCGCTGATCCTTCGCCGCTCGCAAGTGCATCAGGCCTATCTGTCGCAATGGGCGAGCTCGCAAAATCAAGCCTTCAACGCGCTCGTTGAGACTTACGAGCGGTCGCTCCTGACGATGGGGCGCACGGCGAGCGCCGCGCATCAGGAGGCGCTTGGCAAGGTCTATCAGGTCTATCAGGACCAAGCCGCGACTCTCGCCTATTCGGACGTGTTTCTCATCGCGGGGATCATCTCCTTCGCCGTGGCGCCGTTCTGCATTCTCCTGCTCTCGTCCCGCAAGGGCGGCGGCGGGCCGGCTGGGGCGCATTGACCATGCGGAAGAAGACGGCTTGGTTCCTGCGCACGGCTGCAATCGTGGCGTTCATCGCCACGCTCTCCGGCTGCAGCGTCGGTCCTGATTTCAGCCCGCCTGATCCGATGCTGCCGCAGAAGTCCTTCTTCGGCAAACCCGAGCCCCAATCCGTGGATCTCGCCCCGGAGCCGCCGAGCCTCGAGGCCAATTGGTGGCGCCAATTCAGAGACCCGAAGCTCTGCTCGCTGATCGAGCGCGTTGCCGAGGACAATCTCGACGTGCGCGTGGCGTCGGAGCGGCTGTGGGAGAGCCGAGCGCAACGTAACGCCGCCGCCGCGGCGCTGCTGCCGACGATCAACAGCTCCGCGCAATACACGCGGCAGCTCATGAGCCAGAATGGTCTGATCGCGCTCGGCCGCGCCTTCAACAACGGCCAGCCGGTGCCGTATATCCCGGCGTTCGGCTTGTGGCAGACGGGCTTCGACGCCTCCTGGGAGATCGACCTATGGGGCCATGTGCGCCGACAGGTGGAATCCTCGCAGGCGCAGGTCGAGTCGTCGGAGTTCCAGGCTCGCGACACCTTGATCGCGACGGTCGCCGAGCTCGCGCGAGACTATGCGGAGCTGCGCGGCGCCGAAGCGCAGATCGAGATCACCAAGGCCAATCTCGCGAGCGCCCAGGAAATTCTGGAGCTCACCAAGACGCGCGCCCAAGGGGGCGTCGTGACCTATCTCGACGTCGAAAACGCGGCGGCGCAGGTCGAGAGCACCCGCGCCCAGTTGCCGAGCCTCGACAGTCAGGAATCGGCGCTCATCGACGCCATCGGACGACTGCTCGACCAGCCGCCGCAGGCGCTGCGCGGCGAGCTGGCCTTTACCGGCCCGCAGCTTTTCTCGCCGCCCCATCCCCCGGTCGGCTTGGCTTCCGACCTTGCGCGGCGTCGCCCCGACATCCGCCGCGCCGAAGCCGATCTTCATGCGGCGACAGCAAATATCGGCGTCGCGGTCGCCGAATTCTATCCGACGTTCAAATTCAACGGATCGGTCGGCGCCAGCGCGCTCGATGCGAGAAAGCTCCTCGAAGGGCATTCGTTTCAATATCAGATTGGACCGTCGGTCACCGTGCCGATCTTCGACGCGGGGCGCCTGAAATCTCAATTGGAGCTGCGCGACGCGCAGGCTCGGGAAGCCGCAATCAATTACCACAAAGCCGTGTTGAACGCCTGGACCGAGGTCGTCGACGCGATGGTCGCCTATCGAGAGGAAGAGGCGAGGCACGCGCGCCTCAAGGCGCAAGCGGCGCATCAGCGCGAGGCGCTCACGCTTGCGCGGGCGCGATACAAGACCGGCGTTTCACCCTTTATCAACGTGCTCGACGCGCAGCGCGCGACGCTGCAGGCGGAATTGCAGGAGGCGCAGAGCCGCACGGCGGTGGCGACGGATTTCGTGACGCTCTACAAGGCGCTCGGCGGCGGCTGGGAAGAGGCGCTGCCTTGATCGCTCGTGCGTCGGCGGGATAGAGAGGCTTCGCTAAAAGGGCTCCGGCTATGGTGCTCCGGGCGTCCGCAAACGCCTTGTTATGACGCTTTCCCCAGATATCGGCTTGCGCCTAAATATCAGACGTGCTACTCTCTTATAGTCGGATATGTTTATATAATTCTCATAGGAGTCGATAATGCGTAAGCATTCGGCCTTCGCGATGTTGTTGTTTTTATCAATATGTTCAGCTGCGCAAAGTGCTTTCGCAGAAGCGTTTAAATCTGAGCTTATCGAGGCCGTTCCAAAAGACCCTTTCTTGACAAATGATGGCTTCATACCACCGCCAGACCAATATAGTGGTCCATTATTCAAGCTTAGTCATGCTTGGCCGCAGCAAGCGCTTCCGCCAATTTCTAATCCGCCCTGGTCGAAAGCCATCGGAGGTGGCCGGATCAACCAAGATAACGCCGCTGCCTACGTGGCTGCCCTAAAGGATTACGTGGGCGGAAACGCGAGAAAGCTCTTCTTGAATTACGCGAGCTGGGATGCCGCTGCGGCGCATTGGTACACTGAGCCGTGGCTGGGCTCTCGTCGCGAAAGCATTCACGGGACATATTCCGCGGGCAATTTTGATGATCAATCATTTCCCAACACCGGTTTAAAGGTGACTTTCGATACGCATGTGCTGACCTACTATGACGAGCGCGCGGCCTACTCGCTCCACAAGGTGTGGAAGGCCGACGCAATGAATCCCGAAATCAAGACAGAGAACTTTCAGTTCGACGAAGGCTCGGTCATTGTCAAAGCCGCGATTTTCGTTTCGGACGATCCAAAAAAACAAAGCGACTGGTGGCCGGGGGTAACGCAGGGTGCGGCGCAGTGGCCGCTTTACATCGCAATCCCGGAAGGCCAGCAGGGCGCCGCGCGGACAGTCGTTAACGGCTACGTCATGCAGTTCGACATTATCGTGAAGGACTCCGTCGCAGCTCCTAAAACGGGCTGGGTGTTCGCCACGCTTGTTTATGATGCGGACGCGCCGGGCAAGGACGCCTGGGACAAAATGGTTCCCCTCGGCGCGCAATGGGGCAACGATCCCGACGTCAATTCGGCGCTCAACCCGCCGCCTCCACTCAAGGAGAACTGGATCAATCCGGTGGCGCCGTTCTATGCGACGCAAACCTTGGGATGGGGCGGACGGCTTTCGGGCCCCAACGACGGCGCCAGAAACAACATCCAGGTCGGGGATAACGTGATGCTGAATGCACCGGACTCGTCCTGTATGAGCTGCCATTCGCCGGCGCAGTGGCAGCCGGTGCAACATAAGATGCTGTCGTTCCTCCTCCCGTCCTATCCCAACCCGAAAGCCGGACCGCCCTTCAGACCCTGCCCGGACGGCAAGCCGGACGACCCCTATATTTGCTCACCGGCGCCAGGGTCCAAGGATTGGTTCCGCTGGTTCCAAGACCGTTTGGGAACAGAACCCTTCGACCCTGACACAGGCTCGATCGCGACAGACTTCGACATGGTGTTCGCGTTCAAGTCGCTTCCCATGTGGTGGAAAGCGATCGGTCCCGCGGATCAGCCTGCGCTCTTCGCGATCCGCCCGTCGGGCGCGGCGAAAAGGTACAATGAATATTCGGGCGCGCCGCTTGCAAGGTAGAATTAGGATAAGCGCCAAGGCAATGTCGCGTGCATCCGCCCGAAGGCGCGTGACGGCTGACGTCGCGGCGCGCCGATCTGTTGCTCAACGCCAAAGGGCGGAGGTCCGAGATGGACAGCAACCCTCTCGTGCGGGAGGTCCTCGATTTCTGGTTCGGCTCGGCGGACTCGGCAGAATTGGGGAGCCGGCGTCAAATATGGTTTGCAGCAACTCCTGGGTTCGACCAGGAGATAAGGCAGAGGTTTTCGGAGGCCAACCGGCTCGCCGCAACGGGAGCGTTGGACGATCTAAAGCAGACTCAGATGGGGACCTTGGCGCTGATCATTTTGCTCGATCAGTTTTCGAGAAACATTTTTCGCGGCGCAGCAGGAGCCTTCGCCAACGACTCCAAAGCCAGGATGCTGGCGGAATATGCGATCGAGAAGCGCTTCGACATGAATGTGTTGACGGTCCAGAAGCTTTTTTTCTATCTCCCTTTTGAGCATGCTGAAGATTTGGAGCTGCAGGAAAGAAGCGTGGATCTGTTCGTAAGGCTCGGCGACGCGACGTCCCTTCAGCACGCGCTCTGCCATCGGGATCAGATTATTCGGTTTGGCCGTTTCCCGGATAGGAATGGAGCGCTGGGGCGTAAAAGCACGAAAGCCGAAGAGGAGTTTTTGAAGAATCCTTTCTGCTGAGTTGTCCCTGTCGAAAGCCCTTGTCGAAAGCCCCAAGGCAAGCCTTAATTGGGCCTGCGGCCGCTGGAAACTGGCCGCGGAGCGCTCATGAAAGTTCCGCCGAAGAGCTTGTGGAAGGCCACCGCCAGCAGCGGCGATGCGCGGCGAGCCATCGACGACTGCTATGCAACCGCATGGGCTTCAGAACCGTCAAAAAAGGCCCGGCTCGAGATCGACCTCGGGAGGACCGCGACTTTGGGCGGTTTGGAGGTTTATTGGGGCGGTCAGGCGGCGAGTGAATATGGATTCGAGACTTCTCTCGATGGGCGGTCGTGGTCACATCTCTGCAGCACGCGTCACGGCGAAGGCGGACAGGACGTTTTCGCTTTCCCGCCCGTCGCGGCGCGCTTCCTGCGCTGGAGCTGCGAAACGCCCACAGAGGCGCGGCCGCCGGAGATCGTCCAGATCAATCTCTATGATCCTGCGGATGCGGCCTCTGTGCTCGAGGGGGGCCGCGTCGCGGCTCTTGGCCATGCGCCGATCGCGCTTCTGGCCGGAGAGAGCATAACAGTCGATTTCGGCTATGTGAGATCTCCGCTTGGAGCCCTTGTCGAGTGGGGCGAGCGCTTCGGCGTTGTTTTTTCCGTGCATCTTTCCGACGACGGCGAGAACTTCCGGGAGGTGGGGCGCATGACCACCGGCGACGGCGGCACGGACAGTTTTTGGTGGCGCTCGACGACAAGCCGTTATTTTCGCCTGAGCCTGCATGCGGCCAGCGCGCCCGAAGGCGCGATCGTCAAGGAGCTGAAGCTCCGGATCCTGAACAAGGATCGAATGCCGATCGGGCAGCTGGAACGTGCGGCGCGCAAGGGGCGCGCCGATCTTTACCCGCAATCGCTGCTCGGCCGCCAAGTCTATTGGACGGTGCTCGGGGAGTTGAATCAGGACGGGGAAGCGCTCTTCGACGAATATGGAAATCTCGAAGCGCAGCGCGGCTTCGCTCAGCTCATGCCGCTCTTGCGCCTGGGCGACGGCCTGCATGGCGCCCCCGCAAGCGAAACCGTCAGCCAATGCCTGGTCGAGGGCTCGCTGCCCATTCCCAACGTCGTCTGGTCGACGCAAGGTCTGGAGCTTCACGCGACGGCGCTAGCGCATGAAGAGCAGGCGATGGTGGAATATCGGATCGCCAATCGTGGCGACGCGCGGCGAGAGGGCGCGCTCGTGCTGACGGTGCGCCCCGTGCAGATCAATCCCTACTGGCAACATGGCGGTCACGCGCTCGTCAACGCGATCAGCGTCGAGGGCGTCAACATGCGGATCAACGATTCTCACTACGCCGCTTTCTCGCGAGAACCGGATGTCGTGACGATCGCAGACTTCGAGGGAGGAGATGTCCTAAGGCTCCTGGAGCACGGCCCCCAACCGACTACCCGGAACCTTCGTTCTGATTCAGGTTTGCTCAGCGCCGCCTGCGAATTCGCCTTCTCCTTGGACCCCGGCGAAGATGTCGCCGTCGTCGCCGCGTCTCCCCTGAGCGCCGAGATTGCGCCTCACGCGGAGGCGGCCTTCTCCGCCCTAAGGAACACGGTCGCCGGCTTGTGGCGAAATAAGTTGGGCGCAAGAAGGATCACCGTCGGCGATCAAGAGATCAGCGACACGATCGAGGCGCAGATCGCGCTCATTCTCGTCAATGCGACGCGCTTCGCCTTTAGGCCCGGCCCGCGAAACTACGACCGCATATGGATACGCGACGGCTCTTCGCAGGCGCTCGCCTTGCTGTGGGCGGGACTGATCGAGGAAGCCAAGTCCTATGTCGTCTGGTACTCCAAACGCATCTACGAGAACGGCTTGGCGCCGCCGATCCTCAATCCGGACGGAACGGTCAACCGCGGTTATGGCAGCGATATTGAATATGACGCGCAGGGTGAATTCGTCGGCGTCGCTGCGGAGGTGTACCGGGTCAGCAAAGATCGAGTCTTCCTCGACGCTGTTTTTGAACCCGTGGTTCGGGCGACCCAGTTCATCGAGGCGCTCTGCGCGAAAACCGATGCGCGACGCGAGCGCGACTCGCGCTGCTGCGGCCTCGTGGCGCCGTCGATCAGTCATGAGGGTTACAGCAAGCCCTCTTACAGCTATTGGGACGACTTCTTCGCTTTGAGCGCTTGGCGAAACTGCGAATATCTGGCCCGTGAGGCCGGGGAGCTCGAGATCGCCGAACAGGCGAGGGCCAAAGGCCGCGCATTTGCCGAGACGCTCGCACGCTCCCTGCGCGTGACCTCTGAGCTCATGGGCAGAGGGCTCATCGCGGCGTCCGCCGACCGAGAAGACGTCGATCCCAGCTCGACCGCAATCGCCTTCGAGCCCTGCCGCGTCGAGGACGTTTTGCCGGCGGAATTCGTCGAGGCGACCTTTGACCTCGTGGCCGCGCAGATCGAGCAATTTTCGGGGCCGGCGTTCGAGGGGAATTACAGCCCCTATTTGCTGCGCAACCTCAACGCCTTTGCGTCTTTGGGCCGGCGCGACGACGCCTTTCGTCTGCTCGCCGCCATGCTCGCCTGCCGCAGGCCTGCGGGCTGGCGGCAATGGGCCGAGGTCGTCTGGAGCGATCCGCGCGCGCCGGAATATATCGGCGATATGCCCCACAGCTGGATCGGCGCCGAATTCGCCACCGCCATGCGAAGGATGCTGGTGCGGGAAGACGGCGGAACGCTCGAATTGTTTCGCGCCGTCCCTGAGAGCTGGTGGGAAGGGGAGGGGATCAGGCTGCGCGACTTGCCAACCGCTTTCGGCGCGCTCAACCTCAAGGCTCAGCGCGGCGAGGGGCGGGTGACGGTCGAGCTCGCCTTGTCGGGGCCGGCGCCCGACCGGATCACTTTTCGATATGCCGGCGCAATATGCGCTCAAGCGGATGGGCGGTCTTGTCAGCTCGAGCGAGATCTTATCGTGTCGAAAAGCTTTAGCCGGCTGACGATCGCTTTCTAATCAGCTGCGGAACTCCGCTCATCGGCCAGCGCTTTGACGCCCGCCTCGCCGGGCACGGCGACTTCCTCGTGCAGCGTCTCGCGCACGTAGAGCTTCGTCACCAGCACGTAGATCGAGACAGTAATGGGCGCGGCGAAGATCGTCGCCGTGATGCCGAAGGCTTCGCCAAGCGCGACGATGCTCACGAGCATGAGCGCGGGCGGCACGGACACCATGCGCCGCTGGACGATCGGCATGAACACATAACCATCGAACTGATGAACGAGAAAATAAGCGATGGCTGTCCACGCCAGCGTGCTCCAGTCGATTGTCGTCGCAACAAGCGCGGCGGGAATAAATGCGACGATTGAGCCGATGTAGGGGACGAATTGTGCGACGCCTGCGATCGCGCCAAGCGCATAGGCTGAAGGCAAGCCGACGAACCAGGAGGCGACGCCGATCGTGACGCCGACGAACGCCATGTCGATTAGCTGACCGATCGTCCAGAGCCTTAGCGCGCCGGCAAGATAATCGAGGGTTTCGTCGGCGCTTCCGCGGTAGCGCTGCGGAAAGAGCAGGCTCAGGCCTTGACGATAAAGCTCCGGCTCGACGGCGATGAAAGCGCCAGCGACGATGGCGATGGCCGCGCCAGCCAAAAAGCTTGCGCTGATTCGGAAGGCCCGCGCGAAGAGGTCGGGCAGGGAGAAAGTGCCCTGTTGGACATGCGAAAGCACCGTCTTTCCGAATGTCGATCCTTGAAGCATCTGGGTGAGCTGCTTCTGTCCCGCCTCGGCGCGACTCATGATCTCCTGGAACTCGTTACCCATGCCGCTGCCGAAGAGATAGAAAACGCCAAGGAGCACGATGAGAATCAAGAATCCGGCAACCGCAAGCGCCAGAGCTCTCGGCAATCTGATCTTGCGAAAGGGCCAGGCGACGAGGTGAAGCAGCACGGCGATCAGGACGGCGCCCGTCACCATCAGCACAACGTCGAACAGCAGCCAGACGACGAGCGGCGTGAGCGCGAGCGTAATGAAGATGATGGCGCGATGGGAGAATTCTGCAGTGCTGATCGGCATGGAAGCCAGCGGGAAGCGAACCGGTCATCCTTATTCATAGGCGGGCTTTTGGAGCGGGCCAGCTTAGCAGAGCGCGCAACTCGAGCGCGATTGCGCGAAAAACCGGCTTCCACTTTTTCGCATCGCGCTCTAGCGGGACCAGCCCACCGCCCGCGCGCGCGCTTCGAACTCGCTTCTCGCATATACGCCGAAGCGAGGATGCACTCGGGCGTCAAGGCGCGAATAATCCTGTCCGACGAGCAGGAGGTGCTTATATCCGGCTTCGCGCAGGATCTCTGCCTGACCCGAGCGCGCGAAGCCGTTCGGAAAGGCGTAAATCGACGGCGCGTAGCCGAGGTTCGCCAGAAAATAATCTCTGCATTTGTGCGCGTCTTCGCGCAAAAAATGGTCGCTTTCCAAGGCCATGCTTGCGTGCTCGAAGGAATGAGCGCCGACTTCGTGGATCGAGGAGATCTCGTGGACGTCCTGCAGGGTCATCATCTGCGTGGGACGAAATCCTTCGAATCGTGAGAAGCTTCGCTGCAACTCGGCGAACATGGTTTTTTGCTCGGATATCGATCGATTCTTGAGCGCGGCGGAGGCTCGCAAGCAAGCGGCGGCGCGGTTCTCGGGATCCGCGCCTTGGGGAAGTCCCGGCAGCGGCGTCTCGCCCAATAAGGCTGCGGGAGCGGATATGATAAAATCCTGCAACATCACATTCATCGGCGGCAAACCGCTTTCGATCGCGCCCGGCAAAACGTTGAGATTGACGCGAACGCCATGTTTTTCGAGGATTGGCGCGACGATCTCGATGAAGTCCTTGTAACCGTCGTCAAAGGAAAGGATCAACGGCGGTTTGCCGCCCGGTTCAAAAGTTTCGAGATCGGCAAAGACGATAATCCGAAAGCGCTTCTTCAACCAAGCAATCAAATCATCGAACAGCGCGGGCGTCATCGAGACATAGGCGCCCTGACCTTCGGCGACGCCATGGAGACATAGGATCGTGAGCGCTCGCCTCGCCTGGATGCTCGCAAGCTTCGCCGCCACGGGAATTTCCGTCTGTAACGCATAAAAGAGCGCCCGCCGCGCGACCGAGGCGACCTTTGCGCAAGCCGCATGGCTCACCGCCGAAGCATTTGCCTGAGACATCTCTCCTCCTGACCCGGATCAAGTCATTGAGGCGTGGCTGGCGGATGCAGGAGCCAAGCGGATCCGATCAGCGCGTGTTTCTAAGTTGAGCCTTGTGCGAATCTGGCGTCAATAAGCAGTCAAACAGGAGAACTGGCAGACGAGGATTTCCCGCAGCTTGCGCCCGGCGAGCAGGCTGCGTTCAGGCGGAAAACGCCCGAACGCAGCTGCGTGATTGATATATAAGCTCTAGCGGGCTTTCTGGCCCTTTCTCGGTTCCGGCGGTCTTCCGCTCAAACTTGCGGTTGCGCGCCGGTTCCGTCGGACTTCGCGGCCTTGGCCTCGATGTCCTCGCCGGTCGTCTGATCGACCGCGCGCATTGAGAGGCGCACCTTGCCGCGATCGTCAAAGCCTAAGAGCTTCACTTTGACCTTGTCGCCTTCCTTGACGACGTCGGTCGTCTTGGCGACGCGCGTCGCCGCGAGCTGCGAGATGTGGACGAGGCCGTCCTTTGAGCCGAAGAAGTTCACGAAGGCGCCGAACTCCGCCGTCTTGACCACCGTGCCTTCGTAGATCTGGCCGACCTCCGGATCGGAGGCGATCGACTTGATCCAATTGATCGCCGCCTTGATCGAATTGGAGTCGGAGGAAGCGACCTTCACCGTGCCGTCGTCCTCGATGTTGACCTTGGCGCCCGTCTTCTCGACGATCTCGCGGATCACCTTGCCGCCCGTGCCGATCACCTCGCGGATCTTTTCCGTCGGGATCTTCAGGGTCTCGATGCGCGGCGCAAATTCGCCGAGCTCGGCGCGGGAGCTCGAGAGCGCCTTCGACATCTCGCCGAGGATGTGCATGCGGCCGTCGCGGGCCTGCGCCAGCGCCACCCGCATGATCTCCTCGGTGATGCCGGCGATCTTGATGTCCATCTGCAGAGAGGTCACGCCTTCCGACGTGCCGGCGACCTTGAAGTCCATGTCGCCCAGGTGATCCTCGTCGCCCAGAATGTCGGAGAGCACGGCGAAGCGCTCGCCCTCGAGGATGAGTCCCATCGCAATGCCGGCCGTCGGCCGCTTCATCGGGACGCCGGCGTCCATGAGCGCGAGCGAAGAGCCGCAGACCGTCGCCATGGACGAAGAGCCGTTCGACTCGGTGATCTCGGAGACGAGCCGCAGCGTGTAGGGGAACTCCGCCGGAGCCGGCAGCACCGGGCGGATCGCGCGCCAGGCGAGCTTGCCGTGTCCAATCTCACGACGTCCGGGCGAGCCCATGCGGCCCGTTTCGCCGACCGAATAGGGCGGGAAGTTGTAATGGAGCAAGAAGCGCTCCTTGTACGTGCCCTCGAGCGAGTCCACGAACTGCTCGTCCTCGCCCGTGCCGAGCGTGGCGACGACCAGCGCTTGCGTCTCGCCGCGCGTGAACAGAGCCGAGCCATGGGCGCGGGGCAGAATGCCGACCTCGGAGACGATCGGCCGCACGGTCTTCACGTCGCGCCCGTCGATGCGCAGTCCGTCGTCGAGAATGTTCCAGCGCACGACCTTAGCCTGCAGATCGTGGAACGCCTCGTCGATCTGCTCCTTCGAGAACTTCGCCTCGGCGCCCTCCGGCGCGAGCGCCGCGAAGACCTTCGCCTTGACGGCGTCGACCGTCGCATAGCGCTGCTGCTTGACGGTAATCTTATAGGCTTCGCGAAGCTCCGCTTCGCCGATCTTGGCGACGGCGGCGGCGACTTCCTCCTTGGCCGGCGGCGAGAAGTCGCGCGGCTCCTTGGCGGCGCGCTCGGCCAGGCGAATGATCGCGTCGATCACGGGTTGGAAGCCGCGATGGCCGGTCATCACCGCCTCGAGCATCGTCTCCTCGGAAAGCTCCTTGGCCTCCGACTCGACCATGAGCACCGCGTCGGCGGTGCCGGCGACGACGAGGTCGAGCGTCGAATTCTTCATCTCCTCGATCGTCGGATTGACCTTCAGCGCGCCGTTGATGTGGCCGACCCGCGCCCCGCCGATCGGGCCCATGAAGGGCACGCCCGAGAGCGTCAGCGCGGCGGAGGCGGCGACCATCGCGAGGACGTCGGGATCATTCTCGAGATCATGCGACAGCACGGTCAGGATGACCTGCGTCTCGTTCTTGTAGCCGTCAACGAAGAGCGGCCGGATCGGCCGGTCGATCAGTCGCGAGACCAGCGTCTCGCGCTCTGACGGACGGCCCTCACGCTTGAAGTATCCACCGGGAATGCGGCCGGCGGCGAAGGCCTTCTCCTGATAGTTGACAGTGAGCGGGAAGAAGTCCTGCCCAGGCTTGGCTGACTTGGCCGAGACGACGGTGGCGAGCACAGTCGTCTCGCCCCAGGTCGCGAGCACTGCGCCATCGGCTTGGCGGGCGATCTTGCCGGTCTCCAGCACGAGCTTGCGCCCGGCCCAATCGATCTCTTCGCGATGGATTTCGAACATTGAGGGTCTTTCTCTCATGAAGCGAGCCTTGGGATCGTCATGAGCAAGACGGCGAGAGGCTGCGGAGAACGTCAAAAAGCGCGGGGCTTCTCACGCAGCGTCTGGCGATCCTGCCCTGACGCAGGTTTGGCTCTCTGGGCCGCAGGCCCGATTGCCCTTGGCCTTTGGCGCCGCGATTGCGGCGAGCGCCTCTCCCCGCGGGCGGGGAGAGGTGGAGGCAGTCAATTCCGCGCGAAAACTAGCGGCGGATGCCGAGACGCTCGATCAGCGCACGGTAGCGCGGTTCGTCGCCGCGCTTCACGTAATCGAGCAGCTGACGGCGCTGCGAAACGAGCTTGAGCAGGCCGCGGCGCGAGTGATTGTCCTTCACATGCGACTTGAAATGCTCGGTGAGATTAACGATGCGCTCGGTGAGAATCGCGACCTGCACCTCGGGCGAACCCGTATCGTTGGGCTTCGTCGCATATTCTTTAATGAGCGCCTGCTTGCGCTCGGCGGTGATCGACATCGGCGGTTCCTTTCTTCTTCGGTTCGTCCGCTCGAGGAGGGCCTTTGCCGGGATGTCGTCCAGCACGGTCGCCTGAGCGGGGCCCGGCTATCCCGGGCTGGCGCGGCTTATAGCATAAAGGACGGCCTGCGATAGGGGCGCTGTTTCAGGGCTTCGCCGCCGGAGGCGGCGCTTCATGAGGGCGTCGGGGAATCAGGTGGAGATGCGCGTGGAAAATCTTCTGCCCCGCAACCGCGCCGATATTCGAGCCGAAATTGAAGCCTGAGACGGTCGGGTCCTCGCGCTTGATCGCTGCAGTCAAGCTGTCCGCGAGCGAATGCATGGCTTCGCGCTCTTCGGCAGAGGCCGCGAAAACGTCGGCGACGTGGCGCTTCGTGAGGATCAGGCTATGCAGCGGGCGTACGGGATATTTGTCGCGAATTGCGATCGCCAGCCCATTCTCGGCGAGAACCTGGCTCGCCATGATCGAGCAGAAAGGGCACGAGACGGTAGGCAAGAGCTCGGGTCCCCATTGAAAGCGTCAGCCCCCTTCTCACCGGCGAGCGCCGGCGCGTGAACGGGGCCATCAAATCATCATCGCCGAAACCGGGGTAAGGCGCCAGGGGCGGGAGCCCGCGGCTCCAATGCCGACGCGAGCGAGCCGAGATCAATCGCTTCCCGACAGAATGTGGCGGATCGTCGCGGGACAGTCCGCAGAAAGCTGATATAAGGTGAAATTGGTTCGCGCGCTTGCTCCGACAGGGCCGCCAGAGGTCCCGCCGGCGGGGCGGCGTGCGCAATAAAGGGCTCTCGCCCGCAAAAAAGTGCAAGGGAGATGAAACATGAAGAGGATTCTTCTCGCCGCTCTGGCGGTCGCCGCGCTCGGCGTCTCCGGCGAGGCCTACGCCCATGGCGGCGTCAGCCTCGACCAGGGCCAGTGCATCATGAAGATCGGGCCGGACACGATGTCCTTCACCGGCTACCAGCCCATCAAGTCGCGCGAGACCTTCTGCGACGACATTCCGGACGTGGGTCCAACCATCATCGTCCTGGACGCACAGCAGGATGAGCTGCGCGACATGGCGCTCGAGATCCGCATCCTGCGCAACGTCGGCCAGAAGGACGACAAGGAAAACATGGAGGCGAACACAGAAATCTATGTGGCGCCAAAGAAATATAAAACGGGCACGCTGAACTTCGAATACAACTTCGCCAAAGAGGGCAATTACATCGGTCTCGTGACGGCGAAGAGCGATGACGGCAAGGAATACACGTCGCGCTTTCCCTTCGCGGTCGGCCAGACTGCGGGCAAGGACATGACCATCACGATCTTCTTCGCGGTTCTGGCGGTCGTCGGTTTCGGACTGGCCTATAAGCATTTCTTCCTCGACAAGAAGAAGCCTGCCGCCTGACGGCGACTTCTCCCGAGCAGTCGGCAAATAAGCAGTCGGACGTCTCGCCGGCTGCTTATTTTTTTTTTGCGATCAGAATTCGCTCCAACTTTTGATTTAGCGCATTCCTTAGCGCTCGAACGATCCGTGCAAACACGCCAGCGAGCGCAAGGGCGTCAACCTCGCCTTAACCATGCCGCCTCGAGGCGGGAGCTCGGTAACTTTATTTTCGACAATTGGATGCGAAATCGGGCCGTAGTCTGCGCCCGCGCGAGCGCCCGCGGCGAGCCCAAGCGAGCCCCGCAAAAGCTGACAGACTTTTGCGGTCGGAAATCGCTCCGGAATATCAATCTGGCGGAGTTGCGTCATGAGCGTCAGCGGAATGGAAAAAGAGTGGCTCCTCGAACCCCGCCGGGGTCCCATCGAGGCGAGACCGTTTGGCGTTCGAGTCTCGCTCGGGCTCGGAGCCTCAGCCGTTATCGTTCTTCTCGGCTTTTGGGCCTTCTCGGGACGGCCGAGCGAGAGCGGACCGAGCGAAGCGGCGGAAGCCCGCCCGCCCGTCGCGGCGCAGCCCGCGGTCCAGCTCGATCTGCCCGCACAAGAGTTTGCCGGCCTATCCCGCGTCGTCGCGACGAGCGGAGAAGAGGTGGTGCGCATCGACAGCCTGACGATCGGCCAATTCGGTCAAAGCGCCGCTTTCGCGCGTTTCGACCTTCGCCAGGCTTCGGGCGATGCGCGCGCCAATCCGGAATTCGCGCTCGATGTCGCGCATGAGGCGGAACAAGCCGGCCTCAAGATCGTAAAGAGCGGACCGCCGTCGCCCTTTGCGTCGCGTTTTGGCGCCTTCGAGGTCGCCGAGGCGAAAGTCTCGGGCAAGACCCTTGGAGGAGCGAGCGTTGAGCGCGACTGCCAGACATTGCGACTGGCCGGCGCCAAGCTCGGCGTCGAAATCGCTGGCGTGGTCTGCGCCGGGCCGGGCCAGGCCTTCGATCGAAAAATGCTGGGATGCCTCGTCGATCAACTGAGCTTCCGCTCCAATGGCGCCGCGCCGGCCGTGGACAAGTTCTTCCTGCTTGCCGAACCGCTGCGCGGGCAGGCCTGCGCCGTGGCGGCGGCCTCATCGGAGAAAGCGGATTGGATGGCTGCGCATTCCGTCCCTCCCGGGGCGGCGAGCCCGGCTCTCCCCGCAAAAACAGCAAAGAAGGCGCGCTAACCAAGAACTGAGAGACGGGGGCTTTTCACCGCTCTGCGGCGACGCGGGCCTATCGCTTACGGAAGCGATGGGCTAGTGTCTCCAGGGTTGGCAGAGCTTGAAAGGAGCCCGGCAGATGCGCAAGTTTTTTGGAACCGCGACGGCGCTCGCCCTCGTCATCGCCCTTGTCCCGGCCCTTGTCCCGAGCGCGGAGGCGAAGACCAAGCACAAGCGCCACCGGGCCGACTATGGCTACACTTATGTTTATGCCGGAGGCCGCCAGCCCATCGTCATCGAGCGCCGCAGCTGGCTCGACCCGGGACCCATGGTTCCCGTCGGGACCTATACGCAATATGCGCGGATGCGCGCCTATCCGGAAGTTGATCCGGTCGGCACCTATCAGGCCGGGACCTTCATGCTGGACACGCTGCATCCGGCCATGGGCGCGAGCCCGGAGCACGGCTTCTTCGGGTACTGATAGTCTAGAGCATGTCCCGGAAAAGTGCGAAGCGGTTTTCCGGGACATGCTCCACCTTTTTGATTTGGCGCGTTTCCCGCTCGAACGATTCCGTTCGAGCGGGAAACGCGCTAGGCGCGGAAGCGCCCTTTGAAGTGAAAAGGAAACCGGCTTTCGGCTCGAGGCCAAGGCCGGTTTCCTTTTTTCGCGGCGGAGCTCCGCCTTCACGCCATGGCGCTGAATGCGGCGCGATCGAGCGGGTTTCCTTCGTCGCCGAACCGCGCTAGAGCGAATTTGCGCGAGGGTTGGCGGGCTTACGCGCATCTGAATTCGCCCCAGCGCTTTGATCTGGCGCAAATTCTCACAGTTCGAACGATCCCGTTCGAGAGGCGCGCCAGGGCGCGGCCTGAAGCAACACAAAAGGTTCGAGGAATTCGACGATGACGCAAGCCGATTCGCCCCGTCTCGCCCATAGCGGCGTTCTCGCAGGAAAGAAGGGGCTGATCCTCGGCATCGCGAATAATCGCTCGATCGCCTATGGTATCGCCAAGGCCTGCCGCGAGGCGGGCGCCGAGCTGGCCCTGACCTATCAGGCGGAAGTGCTGGAGAAGCGCGTGCGGCCGCTTGCCGCCGAGCTTGGCGCGCATGTCGTCGGCCGTTGCGACGTCGCCGAGACCGAGACGATCGACGCCGTCTTTGCCGAAGTCGAACGACTCTGGGGCAAGCTCGATTTCCTCGTTCATTGCCTCGCCTATTCCGACCGCGACCAGCTTAACGGCCGATATGTCGACACGACGGCGGACAACTTCACTCAGTCGCTGCTGATCTCCTGCTATTCCTTCACCGCGCTGGCGCAGCGCGCCGAGAAGCTGATGACGGACGGCGGCTCAATGCTGACGCTCACCTATTACGGCGCCGAGAAATGGATGCCGCATTACAATGTGATGGGCGTAGCCAAGGCCGCGCTCGAGGCGTCCGTGCGTTATCTCGCCGCCGACCTCGGCGAGAAGAACATCCGCGTCAACGCGATCTCCGCGGGACCGATCAAGACCGCGGCGGCTTCGGGGATCGGCGACTTCCGCTACATTCTGCGGTGGAACGAGTATAACGCGCCGATGCGCCGCGTCGTCACGATCGAGGAGGTTGGCGAGAGCGCGGTCTATCTGCTTTCGCCGATGTCGCGGGGCGTCACGGGGGAGATCCTCCATGTCGACGCCGGCTATCACGTCGTCGGCATGATGCACCCCGCCGCGGCGCCCAAGATGGCGGATCTTTTGTCGCTCTTGCCGCAAGATAAGTAAGGAGAGAGCGCGCGTCGCGCGACTCACTCTCCGTCAGGCGGCGCCGCGTGGACGAGGTCGCTCAGCCGGCGGATTTCCTGCTTGCAGATCTCGCGCGCGCGCCAGTCCCATTGCCTTTCATAGGCAAGGCGCAGCCGCATGCGCCAGCTCTCGAGCTCACGATTGAGACGGTGCGGACGCGCGCCGCTCTCGAAGGGAATGATCTGCGCAAGGGGCATCTTCTTCGCCTTTCCCCCGCGGGAAGACCCGCGGTAAAACGAGTAGTTTTCAAAGGAAATGGCGCGGACTGTTCGAACCGCCAAGGCCGTACGCAAGCGCCCTCGTGACCGCAGCCGGGGCCGTTCGTTGTTTCTGACTCCGCTTCCAAAGCTCAATCGATCGCGCGATTCCGCTCGACCCGGACGCTCTTTGGATCACGCTGCGTAGGGGTCGCCTGAAGGCGAAAAACGTGAGCGATTCGAAAAGTTTGGAGCGCGTCGACTCTACAGCCAGCGCCTCGGATGGCTGCGGCCGTCGACCACGCGTACGATCTCGACTCCGTCGTCGAGCGCGCCGAATAAAATGAGGTAATTGCCGACGGGGAAAATCCGCATTCCCCTTTCGATGTCGTCCCGTGGGGTCCCAATTCGCGGGAAATCCCGCAGGAGGCTGACGATTTCTTCAATCCTTGCGATTATCCGCTCGGCTCCCGTCGGACTGTAAAGAGCGATGTCGTCGCCGAACTTCTCAAGATCGCCAACGGCTTTCTCTGTAAGGAGAAGTCGGCTCATCCTTTCTTCGGTTGGCTTGCGTATTTTTCCCGCAGGCGATGGAACACAGCCTCGCCCTCTATCGAAGTCTCGGACGCAACCCCTTCCCGCCAAAGCCGCCGCAGCTCTTCTGCGTCGACTTCATGCGCCGTCCGTTGTGCTTTCCAGCACCGCAAGGCGTCGCGCACCACCTCGCTGGTAGAGGTGTACTCGCCACTTGCCACGGCTTCCTTGAGCATGGCGATGATTTCGGGCGTGAGCGCCACGCTCAGCTTTTGAACATTGGCCACGACGACTCCCTTGTTGCTCTCATAGTAGCAAATACTGCGTCGCAGAGCAGCGGGGCATTTGTCTTCCACCCGTGAGAGCCGCCCTCCCAGCTCAAGCCGGCTCCACATTCCCTCCCGCCTCGAAATCCCTTATTGCTCGGCGTCATGCCCGAGTCTCGCGCTTCAAAGCCTCCGCCGCTGCTCTTCCAAAATGCCCGTCTCGTCGATCCGGCGACCGGAAGCGAGACGCTGGGCGGCTTGCTCGCGCTCGACGGGCGCATCGCCGATATCGGGCCTGAAGCGACCTTCGCGCCCGAGGGCGCGCGCGTCATCGACTGCGGCGGCGACGTCGTCGCCCCCGGCCTCATCGACATGCAGGCCTTCGTGGGCGAGCCGGGCGCCGAACATCGCGAGACGATCGCGACCGCGAGCCTGGCCGCGGCGGCGGGCGGCGTCACGACGATTCTCGCCTCCCCCACGACCTCGCCTGTCGTCGACGATCCGGCCGTCGTTGATTTCGTCCTGCGCCGCGCCCGCGACACGGGCCGCGTGCGCGTTCTGCCGATGGCGGCGTTGACCAAGGGATGCGCCGGCCGCGAGATCGCGGAATATGGCTTGCTGCAACAGGCGGGCGCTGCGTGCTTCAGCGATGGCGGCCGGTCGGTGGCCAATGCGCTCGTCATGCGCTACGCGCTGACCTATGCGCGCGGCTTCGACGCGCTCGTCGCGCATTTCCCGCAGGACCGCGACCTCGCCGGCGGTGGCGTCATGAACGAAGGCGAGACGGCGATGCGTCTCGGCCTTGCGGGCGTGCCGGGCGAAGCCGAAACCATCGCGCTCGACCGCGACCTGCGCCTCGTCGCGCTGACCGGCGCGCGCTATCACGCGACGATCCTCGCCGCGCCGCAGTCATTGGACGCTTTTCGCGCCGCAAAGGCGCGCGGACTTCCCGTCACCTGCGGGACGACGATCAATCATCTGACCTTGAACGAGGCCGACATCGGCCACTACCGCACTTTTCTGAAACTGCGTCCTCCGCTGCGCTGCGAGGAAGACCGGGTGACGCTCGTCCGGGCGCTCGCGGAAGGGCTGATCGACGTGATCGTCTCGGATCACGATCCGCAGGACGTCGAGACGAAGCGCCTGCCCTTCGGCGAGGCGGAGTTCGGGGCGATCGGCCTGGAGACGATGCTCGCCGCGGGGCTGCGCCTCGTGCATTCGGGCGCCGTGACTCTGCCGCGGCTCTTGGCCGCGATGTCGTCTCGCCCGGCCGAGATTTTGAGGCTGGAGCAGGGCCGGCTGCAAAAAGGCGCGCCGGCGGACCTTATCCGCTTCGACCCGGACGAGCCCTTCGTGGTCGATCCGGAAAAGCTCCATTCGCGCTGCCGCAACACGCCTTTCGACGAGGCGCTGCTGCAAGGCGTTGTGAAGCTCACGATGGTTGCGGGCGAGGTGGTTTACGAAGCCTGAGCGGCGAAGCGCGGGCGGACCGCCTGGGCGAGGCGATGACTCTGGAAAGTCCAAACAGGCTCATGCGTGGCGGTCTGCCGCGCCGGCAGCCGGCGAGTCGTCCTGTCCGGGTCCCGCGGGGACGATCGCGATTTTCACACCGAGAGCCTGCAAAACCGCATTCACGGTTTCAAAGCGCGGATGGGCGCCGGCGCTGAGCGCCTTGTAAAGGCTTTCTCGGCCGAGGCCGGTGTCCTTGGCGATCCGGGCCATGCCGCGCGCTTTGGCGACGTCGCCGAGCGCGGCGAGGAAGACATCGCTGTTTGGGTCCTCGGCGGCGGCTGTGAGATATTCGGCGATCGTCGCGTCGCTATCGAGATAATCCGCGGCGTCGAAGGGGGCAAAGGTGGTCGTCATCGATTCGTCTCCTCGATCGCTCGCGCCATCTCTTTGGCGCGGACTATGTCCATCTTTTGCGTGGATTTGTCGCCTCCGATCAGCAGGAGATAGATCGGTTTCTCCGCACGCACATAATAGACACGGTAGCCGGGTCCAAAGTGGAGGCGCATTTCGAAAACGCCTTCCCCCACCGAAGCGCAATCGCCGAAATTGCCGAACGTGGCGCTTCGCAAGCGCGCCAGAATTCTGGCCTTCCCTTGTGGTCCAGGAGAGAGGACAGCCACGCGTCGAATTCGGACGAACCAAGGATGACGAACATGCAAACGCGGTGAATCTTATTGGATACAAGCGCGCAAGACAGCTCCCCTGCGGGGCAGGCCGGAGAGAGGTGCTGACTCAATGAGCGCTTCGTGACCGACGCCGAAGGGATAAGGACGATTTGCGGGAGGTTAGGATAGATGAAATTTGATCAAGCCCTCGCGCTCTTCTCTGCAGCGCTACTTTTCCGTGGTAAAAGGCGCCGGCATCTCCGTCGCGCGTCTGACGCGAGCACTGAAGTCCCCGGTAGCCGGTCTGTCGGCGTTCTGCTCACGCTTGTGACTTGTATTTTGCTGCCGCCTGGCGGGCTGAGTTCATTAGCCAAGGACTCTATAGTCGAGACGATGGATATTTATGATGATGATAATGAGGGTTCTAACCCGCCTAGGGGAGAACTGGATAGCGCTATTGCTACTATCCGGAATATTTGCTTTGAAACAACTGTGCCTGAGGGAAAAGGACGCCGGACGCTGGATTGCTCCAAAGTTGAAGAGCGGCTTCGCGAGAGGTTCGCCCAAATTTCTGAGAGTGAGGAGCTCGAACCGTTCTTGCGCCTTAGCAGGTTTGACTGCAGAAATATATCCCGTGAGCGCGTTCAGTGCCGCCGGGATTTTGATGAGTTTGGCCGGCCATCACTTCCGTTCAATCCCCCAACTCATGAATACCATGCGGAATATCACACAGTCGTTGAATTCCCTCGCGGTCGCATAGGCCCTATTCCAAGCTCACAAATTGACGTCTCATACAAAAGAATCGAGTACAACGCTCCGCTCGAACAAACGAAGTAGGCGAGGAGAAAGGTCACGTCGGAAATGTGGACGGTCAGCGTGTTTCAGCTACCCATTGGAGACGCATCGGATCTCAGGACCTGAAGCCTCGACTATCGGTTTCCCGCCAATTCCCCCGCAAGCGCCCGCGCGATGAGCGCGCGCGTCTCCTGAACGCCGTAGAGCGCCGCGAAGGACCCAAAGCGCGGGCCCTTCTCCTCGCCGAGCAGCACGGCGTAGAGCATGTTGAAGAAATCATTGGAGACGCCCGGGCGCTCCGGCGTCGCGCCCTTGGCCTTCAAATCCTGATAGCGCGGCACGGTGCGGGCGAGATCGTAGAGCGCCGTCTGGATCGCCTCGCCATCGGCGCCCTCGGGAAGCGCCGCCAGCGCGTCCGAGAGCTTCTGCAGCACCTCCTGCTCGGTCTCGTCAGCCGCCCGGTAGCGCTTCTTGGGCCGCACGAAGTCGCGAAAATAAGCGACGGCATAGCCGACAAGCTTGTCGAGACGGGGGTGGTTCTCGGGCGAGGCCTGCGGCGCGTAGCGACGCAGAAAGCCCCAGAGCACGCCCGGCTCTTCCGCATTGGCGACGGTCGCGAGATTGAGCAGCATCGCGAAGCTGACGGTCGTCCCCTTGGCGTCGGTCTCGCCCCGATGATGCAGAACCTCGGGCTGCGGCGGGTTGCCGCCGTGAATGTGCCAGACGGGATTGCCGAGCCGCTCTTTCCAGGCTTGACGCGGATAGGCGTCGAGAAAGGCGAGATAGTCGTCGACGTTCCTCGGGATCACGTCGAAGTGTAGACGCTTCGCGGCCGTCGGCTTCTGATACATGAACTGCGCGAGGCTCTCGGGGCTCGCATAGGTCAGCCATTCGTCGATCGTCAGCCCATTGCCCTTCGACTTCGAAATCTTCTGCCCCTCGGCGTCGAGGAACAGCTCGTAGTTGAAGCCCTCGGGCGGCTTGCCCCCGAGCGCGCGTACGATCGCGCTCGAGACCTTGACCGAGTCGATGAGGTCCTTGCCGGCCATCTCATAGTCGACGCTGAGCGCGTGCCAGCGCATCGCCCAATCGGGCTTCCATTGCAGCTTGCAATGGCCCCCGGTGACGGGCGTCGTGAAGTCCTCGCCGGTCTGCGGATCGCGCCAATCGATCGTGCCGGCGTCGACGCTCCGTCCCGTGAGCGGGACCTGCATCACGACGCCGGTCTTGGGGTGGACGGGCAGGAAGGGAGAATAGGTCGCCGCGCGCTCCTCGCGGAAGGTCGGCAGCATGATCTCCATGACGGCGTCATAGCGCGCGAGCAGGCGCAAAAGCGCCTCGTCGAAGCGGCCCGTGCAGTAGTAATGCGTCGAGGAAGCGAATTCATAGTCGAAGCCGAAGGCGTCGAGGAAGGCGCGCAGGCGGGCGTTGTTGTGCGCCCCGAAGCTTTCATGCGTGCCGAAAGGATCCGGCACCTGCGTGAGCGGCTTGCCGAGATGCTTCGCGACGAGCTCCTTATTGGGGATATTGTCGGGGACCTTGCGCAGCCCGTCCATGTCGTCGGAAAAGGCGAGGAGCTTCGTTGTGATCCGGCCTTCGGTCAGAACCTGGAAGGCGTGGCGCACCATGGAGGTGCGCGCCACTTCGCCGAAGGTGCCGATATGCGGCAGGCCCGAGGGGCCGTAGCCCGTCTCGAACAGCACATGCTTCTGCCCCGTGGCCTCGACGCGTTTGACGAGCTTCTTCGCCTCCTCGAAGGGCCAGGCGGGCGAGACGCGCGCGGCTTCGACAAGATCGGAAGGGAAAACGGCGGTTTCAGCGGGAAGCGGGGACATTGGCGCCTGTGAGGAGGGGGAGGGGGGCGCACAGTAGGAATGACGCGTCGCGGCGTCAACGGCGCATAGCGCGGCTCTAGCGCCAGGACGTGGAGGACGGCGTCGTCAGCTAAGGCGACGATCCTCGGTTTCCTCGTTACGCAGCGCTTGGATCAATCGCCGCTTTGGCTGCATCCGCTCATAGAGCACGCGCAACACGACGAGCTCGCAGACCTCGCCTCGACCCTTGGCGATCTTGTAGAAAAGGAGATGCGCGGCGCCATGCCGGCGCCCGGCGGCGTGATCCAGGTGGTAAAGCCGCACGCCCTCGCGGATCCAACTGGCGTCCACGCTCGACGGCCGGAGCGGGTCTTCTGCAACTCTATCGATCCCAAGGGCGATGATCCTCGCGTATTCCCTAACTTGTCTTTCCCCAAACAGACGCGCCGTGGTCCTGAGAATACGGGCGATGTCTGCATCCGCATCAACGGTGAGACGAGATCTCAAGCCTTGCTTTCTCTCAATACGTCCTCGGCGATTTCCAGGACGCCGCGTCGAGAGAGCTGACCTTGCTCCGCTTGGTCCAGAGCATGGTCGACGGCTTGCCTAAGGAGCTCAATCCGCTCGCTTTCCAGATCGCGATCACGTCGCAGAACCCGCAGCGCGTCGCGGACGAGCTCGCTCGCCGTCGCATAATCGCCGGTCGCCAGCTCCTTTTCGACGAATTCCGCCATCTCCGGCGTCAGGCTCACGTTCATGGTCGGCATGGCTCACCTCCTTCGTCATGCTACTCCGAATGGCAAATTTTGCCAGCGAAAGGGCGCCTCCTGTGAAAGGCAAAGTCGCTTTCGTTAGCCCCGCCATTTGGGCTGCGGCGTCGCGGCAGCTATGATGGTGGAATCATTCACGCGCCGGGATCCCGCCATGTCCGTCCGCGAAAAGCCCTCTCCGCTTTCCCTCGGCGCTTCGCCTTGCGACGCGGGCGAGGTCGCGCTTTTGACGATCGATCTTGCGGCGCTCGCCCGAAACTGGAAGCTCCTGGCCGAGCGCTCGGCGCCGGCCGAATGCGCGGCGGTCGTCAAGGCGGACGCCTATGGGCTCGGCCTTGAGCCCGTCATGCGCGCGCTGCTTGCCGCCGGTTGCCGCACATTCTTCGTCGCGACCGCCGCCGAGGGCGTCCAGGCGCGGGCGATTGCGCGCGACGCGGTCCTCTACATGTTCAACGGCGCGCCGCCGGGTTCCGGCCCGCTGCTTCTCTCGCATGAGTTGCGGCCCGTGCTGAACTCGCTCGACGAGATCGCCGAATGGGCGGCGCTGGCGCCGGGAACGCCGGCGGCGCTCCATATCGACACGGGCATGAGCCGGCTGGGCGTCGCGCCCCCGGACGCGGGCGTCGCGGCCGAACTCGCGCGCGGCCTTTCGCTCCAGCTCGTTATGAGCCATTTCGTTTCGTCGCAGCAGCCGGAGAATCGCTGCAACGACCGGCAGATCGCTCAGTTTGCGCTCGCTCGCGCGCATTTTCCCGAAGTCGCCGCGTCCTTCGCGAATTCTTCGGGGATTTTTCTGCCGCATCGGCCGCATCTCGATCTGGTGCGGCCAGGCTATGCGCTCTACGGCGGCAATCCGACGCCCGGAAAGCCGAACCCCATGCGCCCCGTCGTCAAGCTCGAGGCGCGCATTCTGGCGCTGCGCGAAATTAAGCCGGGGGAGAGCGTCGGCTATGACGCGACCTGGACCGCCTCGCGCCCTTCTCGGCTCGCGGCGCTGGGGCTCGGCTATGCGGACGGCCTGCCGTGGGGCGTCTCAAGCGGAGCCGGAGCCGAGCCGCTCGAAGCCCTTGTTTCGGGCTTTCGCTGCCCCATCGTCGGCCGCGTCTCGATGGACGCCATCGTGCTCGATCTCACGGAGGCGCCGTCCTTCATCGCGCAGCGCGGCGACTTCGTCGAGATTTTGGGCGAGACGACCGGCGTCGACGCGCTCGCCGAACGCGCCGGGACGATCGGCTACGAGATCCTCACACGGCTCGGCCGCCGCTATGCGCGGCGCTATGTCGGCGGGTAGGCTGCCGCTGCGTTTGCCATCGCCGGCGCGACGTGGCACTGCGGCGCCATGTCCTCCTCCGCAAGCTCCTCTTCCTCCGCGCCGCGCGTCTCCTTCGTCTCGCTCGGCTGCCCCAAGGCGCTCGTCGACAGCGAGCGCATCGTCACAAGGCTGCGCGCCGAAGGCTATGAGCTGGCCAAAACTCACGCGGCCGCCGATGTCGTCGTCGTCAACACCTGTGGCTTTCTCGACAGCGCCAAGGCCGAGTCGCTTGGAGCGATCGAAGCGGGGCTGAAGGAGAACGGCAAGGTTGTCGTGACCGGCTGCATGGGCGCCGATCCTGCCGACATTCTCGCCAAATTTCCCGACGTGCTCGCGATCACGCGTCCGCAGGATTATGAGAGCGTCGTCGAGGCGGTGCATCGCGCCGCGCCGCCCGCGCATGATCCCTTCCTCGATCTCGTGCCGGAAGAGGGTGTGAAATTCACGCCGCGCCATTACGCCTATCTGAAGATTTCGGAGGGCTGCGACAACAGCTGCTCCTTCTGCATCATCCCGCATCTGCGAGGGCCGCTTGTCTCGCGCCCAGCGGCGGATGTGCTGCGCGAGGCCGAGAAGCTCGTGAAGGCCGGCGTCAAGGAGCTCCTCGTTATCTCGCAGGACACGAGCGCCTATGGGCGCGACCTGCGCTACGCCGAGAGCCTATACGGAGACAAGCAAGTGCGCGCGCGCTTTCTCGATCTCGTGAAGGCGCTCGGCGATTTCGGCGTTTGGGTGCGGCTGCATTACGTCTACCCTTACCCGCATGTCGATGAGGTGATGGCGCTGATGGCGGAAGGAAAGGCGCTGCCCTATCTCGATATCCCCTTCCAGCACGCGGCGCCTTCGGTGCTCAAGGCGATGAAGCGGCCGGCGAATGAGGAGAAGGTTCTGGAGCGCATCCGCGCCTGGCGGCGCGCGGTTCCGGATCTCACGCTGCGCTCGACCTTCATCGTCGGTTTTCCCGGCGAGACGGAGGAGGATTTCGCTTTTCTCCTCGACTGGCTCGATGAGGCCGAGATCGATCGCGCTGGCGCCTTCAAATATGAGCCGGTCGCGGGCGCGCCCGCCAATGGGCTCGGGCTTCCTCTCGTTCCCGACGAGATCAAGGAAAGCCGTTGGAACCGCTTCATGGCGCGCCAGCAGGCGACGAGCGCGCGGCTCCTCAAGCGCAAGGTCGGCAAGCGTCTCTCTGTCATCATCGACGAGGCCGGCGGCGGCGCGCTCGGCCGGGCGGCCAAGGGCCGCAGCAAGGGCGACGCGCCGCAGATCGACGGCGCGGTGCATATCGCTTCGCACCGACCCTTGCGCGCGGGCGAGATCATCTCGGTGAAGATCGAGCGCGCCGACGCCTATGATCTTTTCGGCGCAGCGTCCTGAGGCAGTTGGGCTACGGCGGGAGAGGGAGCTCGACCGCGCCTGTCGCCGACTTTTCGCGTAACGCCGGCAGGCCCCTCTCCTGCGAAGCGGGGGAGGGTGAGGGAGGGGGCTTCAAACTAAGACGAATCCGAGGTCGCCGGAGCAAGGCCACGGGATCCTCGGCACATTCTGCCGCGCTCATGCTGCAGCGCAACATCACTCCTTGACAAATTTGTGCGCCGCACATACACCCAACATGGCGGCACAGCGGGGCGTTCCCGCCCCAAGATAAGGACAATCCATGCGTTTCGACTTTTCTGAGATCAAAGCCTTCGGCGGCAATCCATTCGAGGCCTTCGTCAAGGCAAATCCCTCGACAGAAAGCCTCCAGGCCATCGCCGCCGAGACGGCCGAATATTCCAAAACTTCCTTCGAGAAGGGCCGCGCCTTTTACGAGAAGCTGCTGACCGTCAAGCAGATGGATGAAGCCTTGGCGCTTCAGACGGATTTCGCCAAATCCACCTATGAAGATTTCATGGCGCAAGCCACGAAGATTAGCGGTCTTTATGCGAACCTCTTCCAGAGCGCCTTCAAGCCCGTCACGGCCGCCGGCCCGCAGGCGTAACGCGCCTCCCTCGAACGGAACCGTTCGAGGGGTAAGAAATCGCGCCAGCTTAAAAAGTTGAAGCGAATTTCCATTGCAAAAGACTGTCGCCTTTTGCGGGAATTCGCTCCCACCCGAGCAGCGCCTCATCCCATCGCCCGATCCGCTTCGTCGATCGGGCGATCTGCATTTGACTCGCCGCCGACCGGGGGGCATTCGCGTCCTGCTTCGCACGAGAGAAAGCGTAACGGCTTCGAAGTGAGCAAACCCATGACACCGGCGGCGCGACCTGCGACGACCACCGGCGTGTTGCAATCGCGGCAGGATGCGGCGAAGCATTTTTTGCGCACTCAAGAGCGTGGCGGCAATTGGGCGCCGCTTCCTGCATCGAGGCCCATAGGCTTCATGGAGCTTCGCCCAGGCCGATGTCGCTGGCCGCTTGGCGAGCCGCGGGATTTGGAAAAGTTCCGTTTTTGCGGCTGCGCCTGCGCTGTGGAAGCCATTTACTGCACGACGCACGAGGCCCTCTCCAGCGTGCCGAACAGGCCGAGGACGCCGCCAAGTAGCGGAGCTTTGCGGCTGCCCAAAACCGGAACCGCCTGAAACGGACCCAGCGGCGCGGCGCGGCGCGGACGCGAGATCGACGGCGCGGCGGATAGCGCGGCGCACTGTCCGCGCGGGCGAGATCGTCAGCGTGAAGATCGAGCGCGCCGACGCTTATGATCTTTATGGCGTGGCCTCTTGAGCCCAGGAATCGGCGTATAAGCCCCCTCCCTCACCCTCCCCCGCTTCGCGTTGCTTCGCGGGAGAGGGAAAGCGGCAGGCGTTACTCGGACTCTCGATGACGGGCGGAACCAAACCCCCTCTCCCGCCATAGCCCGTCGAAAGACGGGCGTCTGAAGACGCCCTATGGCGGGGGAGGGCAGGGGAGGGGGTCAATGCGCGGCGTCCCGAAGCTGGTCACCTCAGTCCCGTTGCGTCCAAATATCCTTCACATTTCTTTTCAAACTCGGGGCGCCGAGCATATTCCGCCGCAAAATCGCCGGCAGAGCGGCCAGTCCCCTCCAGATACCAAATATCGCCAATCACCTTCCGCGTGAGAACGACTATCTTTTTCGGATCATGGATTATTTCATCGCCCCGCCCCTCATCGATATCATCAGGATATTTAAGAGGGGAAGTGTTTAGTTTATCAATTACATTGCGAAATTTGACATAAAATCGAGAGTAAATTAACCAGTAACAATCTGCGCTTAAGCGCCCCGCCTCGTTGAAGGCTGGGCTTCCTTTTTCCAGCCCCTCGTATAGCTTTCTGTTATACTTCTGAAACTCCTCCCGAAACCGCACTCCCGCCGCCGTCATTTCCCTTATCTCCGCCCGGTGCGCAGCGGCGAAGCTATCCGCCATTGCAGATGCGGAAGACAGGCACAAAGCCAGAAGCACGACGGGGTAAGGAGCAAGACACCGAATTAATTGCTGCATCGCTTCGCATCCAAGCCTTCGCAAAGGCCCGTAGCATGGCCGGGCAGCTTCACCAAGACACGCAAAAGGGCGACGCTCGGCTTGGCGGCCCGCCGAGAAAATCTGTATCCTTGCGCAAAGCCTTGGGGGCGTGAGGGAGGGTGGCGTGACGGTTCTCGAGCCGGCGCGAGCAATCGCGGGCAAGCGCATTCTGCTCGTCGTGGGCGGCGGGATCGCGGCCTATAAGGCGCTCGAGCTCGTGCGCAGGCTCGGCGACGCCGGCGCCTCGACCCGCGTCGTCCTGACGGCGGCGGGCAAGGAATTCGTCACGGAGCTTTCCTTCGCGGCCCTTTCCGGCGCGCCGGTCCACACCGATCTCTTCAGTTCAGCGCTCGAGGGCGAGATGGGGCACATACGGCTCTCGCGCGAGGCCGATCTCGTCGTCGTCGCGCCCGCGACCGCAGATCTTCTGGCGCGCGCGGCGAATGGTCTCGCCAATGATCTCGCAACGACGCTGTTGCTCGCCACAGACAAGCGCGTGCTGTTCGCGCCCGCGATGAATTGGCGCATGTGGCTTCATCCTGCGACGCGCCGCAACGTCGAGCGCCTGGCTTCGGACGGCGCGCTCTTCGTCGGTCCAGAGGAAGGGGACATGGCCTGCGGCGAATACGGTCCCGGCCGCATGAGCGAGCCCGAGGCCATTGTGCGCGCGGTCCAAACCGCGCTCGCGCCCGCCTCCGGTCCGCTCGCCGGCCGCCATGTGATCGTCACGTCGGGTCCGACGCATGAGCCGATTGACCCGGTGCGCTATATCGCTAACCGTTCCTCAGGGAAGCAAGGCCATGCGATCGCCACTGCGGCGGCGCGGGCCGGCGCGCGCGTGACGCTTGTGAGCGGTCCCGTCAATCTGCCTGATCCCGCCGGCGTGGAGGTCCGCCGCGTCGAGACCGCTCGCGAGATGCTGGCCGCTGTGGACGCCGCTTTGCCGGCCGACGTCTTTATCGGCGCCGCGGCGGTCGCCGACTGGCGCGTCGAGGCCGCGGGCGACAAGATCAAGAAAAAGAAGGGCGACTCGCCGCCGGCGCTCGCGCTCGTCGAGAACCCCGACATTCTCGCCGACGTCGCCGCGCGCGGGCGTGAGCGGCCCCGGCTCGTCATTGGCTTTGCCGCCGAGACCGAGAATCTTCTCGCTCACGCGCGCGATAAGCTTGTGCGAAAACGCGTCGATCTCATCGTCGCCAATGACGTGGGGTCGGGCGTCTTCGGCGCGGGAGAGAACGAGGCGCATCTCGTGACGGCGGAGGGGGTCGAGAGCTGGCCTCGCCTCGGCAAGGATGAAGTCGCTTCAAGGCTCGTCGCGCGCATCGCGACGATGCTCGAGGCGAGCGCTGGCAAAGGGGGAGCGGCGTGAAAGTCGAAATTTGTCGTTTTCCTCATGGGGAAGGACTCGATCTTCCCTTTTACGCGACGAGCGGCGCCGCCGGTCTCGACGTTTGCGCGGCGCTGCCGGCGGGGTCGAAGCTCGTGCTCGAGCCGGGCGCGCGCGACCTCGTGCCAGCCGGTTTCGCCATACATTTGCCGCCGGGATTCGAGGCGCAGCTGCGGCCCCGCTCCGGCCTTGCGCTGGAGCACGGCGTGACGATCCTCAACGCGCCCGGCACAATCGACAGCGACTATCGCGGCGAGGTGAGAGCGATCCTGGTCAATCTGGGCCCGCGTCCTTTCGAGATCCTGCGCGGCATGCGGATCGCGCAGCTCGTCGTCGCGCCCGTGGTCCGCGTCGAGCTCGTCGAGGTCGTGGAGCTTGCGGAGACGCCTCGGGGTAGCGGCGGTTTTGGCTCGACGGGGCTCGCCAAGAGCCCGTCTCGATGACGCTTCTGCCTCGCGCGGCGCGCGCGGCCTTGCTCGCGGTGCTAGATGTGGCGCTGCATGCGCGCGGCCGCCCGGTCAGCTCGAAGGAGCTCGCGACCAGGCATGCGCTGCCGCCGCGCCGGCTCGAGAGCCTGCTGCAGGCGCTCGTGCACGCCGGCGTGCTGAAATCGCTGCGCGGGCCGTCCGGCGGCTACGAGCTCGCCAAGGAAAGGCGGCGCCTGACCCTTGCCGACGTCCTCCGCGTCGCGCTGCGCGTCGAAGAAGAAGGGGACCTCGAACCGAAGATTGCGCCCCTCTCGCTCGAGGCGGCGATCGCGCCCGCCTTGGAGGAGATTGAAGCTGAGATCTTTCAGCGCTTGGAAATGGTCACGCTCGACGATCTTTGCGCCCGCGCGCTCGTCTACGGCTTCGGAAGCGCGGAGAAGACTCAAGCGGATTTCGAGATTTGAGAGACCGCGCGCTTTCGCGTGAGAGTCATGGTCAAACTTTTGCCTGGAAAGTCATTGATGTTGATCCAGACCCGACGATGAAGCGCGGGCGACGCAGAGATATGCGCGTCCCCTGACCCGCTCCAAAGCTTCTAAGATCTTAAGCTTTGCGGGTTGCAGAAATCGCAAGAAACCAACATCCCCGAGGTGAACGCATGAGACGCACTGCCCTAGCTATCCTCTTCCTGCTCGTTTCTTCCGCCGCTCATTCCGAAAACGTTGTCGTTGGCTGCCCTTTGCTTAGTAAATATAGCGACTCCGACGTGCGTACGCTGCTGGGCGAGGTGCGCTCTGTGTTGAGCGACAAGGAGGTCGGGACGATTTGGTCGCGTTACCTCTCGCTGCGAAGCGCCTGCCAGACCAATTCGAACGCTTCGCGCGTCCTGCCGGTCTCCGACAAGCTTCGCAACTGGCTCGCGCAGTATGGAGTCGACGTGAGGCAGCTGGGTCGCCAGCTTTAAGCCGCCTCTGACCGCCGATCCGACCGCCGCGCCGGCGACTAGCGCGTTTCCCGCTCGAACGGAATCGTACGAGCGATAAGGAATCGCGCCAAATCAAAAGGGGGAGCATGTCATGATCGGAAAACCGCTTCGCACTTTTCCGTGACATGCTCTAAGGCGCGGCGCACCCGCGCCCAGCGGGGTGACATTGCGGCCCGACCATGCCAAAAGCGACGCCACCAGCGCGGGGGCGGGAGAGTCGGATGTCGGTGCTGAATTCCTTTCGCAAATCGCTCACCCCGATCCATCCCGAGGGCTATATCTTCATCGCGATCTTTGCGATCGTCGCCTTCCTGCTCCATTGGATTTCCGGCTCGCTCGGATGGATCGGCTTCATCGCCACGGCATGGTGCGCTTATTTTTTTCGCGACCCCGCGCGCGTCACGCCCTTGCGCGAAGGACTCGTGGTCTCGCCCGCAGACGGCGTGATCTGTTCCGTGGGCTTCTATCTCCCGCCAGCCGAGCTTGGGCTCGGCGCCGAGCCGATGCAGCGCGTCTCGGTCTTCATGAGCGTCTTCGACGTGCATGTGAATCGGGCGCCGATCGCCGGCCGGATCGCGCGCATCGCTTATCGCCCTGGGCTTTTCGTCAACGCCGATCTCGACAAGGCGAGCGAGGACAATGAACGCAACGGCCTCGTCATCGACGCGCCGCAGGGCCGCTTCGGCGTCGTGCAGATCGCCGGTCTTGTCGCGCGCCGCATTGTCTGCGTCGTGCGCGAGGGCGAGCAGCTCGCCGTCGGCCAGCGCTTTGGCCTCATCCGCTTCGGTTCGCGCGTCGACGTCTATATGCCGAACCATGCGCGGCCGATGGTCGCCATCGGCTCGCGCGCCATCGCCGGGGAGACCGTGCTTGCGGATTTTTCCGCGCACACGCCAGCCCTGTCCTTTAAATCGGGTTGACGCCAAGCCGGCGCTTAGCTGACCCCCCCTGAGCAGGCTCGAGCCACGTGACCGAAAGCCAGTCCTTCGACCATCCCGAGAGCGAGCTCACGCCAATCGAGCGGCGCCGTCTGCGCTTTCGCAACATTCCGCTCCGCGCGGTGCTGCCCAATCTCGTCACGCTGCTGGCGTTGTCGATGGGGCTGACGGCGATCCGCTACGCGGTCGACGGAAAATTCGAGACCGCTGTGCTCGCCATCATCGCCGCTGCCGTGTTCGACGGCTTCGACGGACGTCTGGCGCGCGCGCTCAAAGGGACGACACGCTTTGGCGCCGAGCTCGACTCGCTCGCCGATTTCGTGGATTTTGGCGTCGCGCCGGGACTCGTGCTCTATTTCTGGCTCCTGCACGAGGTCAAGAATTTCGGCTGGTTCGCGACGCTCGCCTTCGCCATCGCCGCGGCGCTGCGCCTCGCGCGCTTCAACGTGATGGCCGAGGACCCGACGCGGCCCGCCTGGCACGCGCAATTCTTCGTTGGCATGCCCTCGCCGGCCGGCGCGGTGACCGTGCTGCTGCCGCTCTATCTGCACCTTTCGACGCTGGAGCTTCCGGCATCCAAGGCTTTCGCGCCGATCTTCGTCGTCTATGTCCTCGTGATCGCCTTTCTGATGGCGAGCCCCATCCCACATTTTTCGGGAAAGAAAATGGGCCGCGTGCCACGCGATATGATCATTCCTCTGCTCTTTTGCGTCGTCGTGCTGCTACTGCTGTTGTGGACCTATCCGATGGAAATATTGACACTGCTCAGCCTCTGCTATCTCGCCTCCATCCCGCTGGCGGTCCGCCGATACAGATCGCTGGCGCAGGCGGAGAAAGAGCGCGCCGCGGAGGCGGCGCCCTGAGAGCGCACGGGCGAGGGTCTTTTCCAAGTTCGTTTGAGAACGCAACCAGGCGCAAGATCGGGCTGCACGCAATCACTTGAGGGCCGTCCTCGGCTTCCCTAAAATTACATTGCCCTTGCGCGATTTTGCGATGCGCGCAATTTGCTCGGAGGGACTCAAAGTGTCTCGCTCCTCTTTTTCGGCTCCGTCACTCGCCTTCCCCTGCCTCGCGCTCGCATCGCTCTTTCTTGCGGGCTGCGGAGAAGAAAAACCGGTCGTCGAGCGCGCCTCATTCGAAATAAAAACCGTTACGTTTAACAAGCCAAACATCTTGTACGTAGGCGAGAGTACGGAGATTCAGGCCATCCTCGATACAAAAGCATTGAGCGATCTGGAAAAAAATGATCTCTTTCGAGGCCTGCCGGGGGAGCGCGCTGAAAGAACCGTGAGAGTCCATAAATACCTGTCGGCCTATTTGAAGGCTGATCCTCAGATGCTCTCCATAACCCCAAAAGATGATAAATTGCGGAGGACGGACGAAAACGAAAAATTATATTGGTCCTGGTATATAGTTCCCTTGCGTGTTGGCAATATTAGAATTTCTTTTGATATTTTCAGCCAAGATAATCCCGCGGCGGGCAGCCCGGTCAGCGAAGCTCTGGTCATGCATGAGACATGGACGGCGCAGGCGCGCGGTTTTGAGCTGATCAAATACTATGTTTCGGAAATACAGCCCATATATGCCGCCTTAGCCGCCGCTGGAACGGGAATGGCTGGGCTCATAGGGTTCTTCCTCCATCGGAAGGCCGAGAAAAATAAGAAGACCGATTAGGAGAGGCCTACACCCCCAGTTTACGGAAGAGGAACAAGGGTTGCGCCCCGCGCCGGCCGTCGCGTGAGGGCCCGAGTTTCTCGCGCCCTTATGCCGCACTTGCGCCCGCTGCGCCTCGATGCGCATAGTGCCTCAAAACAATAGCGATAAGGGAGCCTGGCGGGCCAAAAGAGCCGCGCCATGGTCAGCCAGACGACATGCGCATCAGGATTCTCGGGTCCGGAGCCGGGGGCGGCTTTCCGCAGTGGAACTGCAACTGCGCCAATTGCCGCGCCGTCCGCGCCGGCGAGCCTGGCTTCTCCCCGCGCACGCAGTCCTCGCTGGCTGCGACCGCCAATGGGCGCGACTGGGTTCTTCTCAACGCGTCGCCGGACCTGCGAGAGCAGATCGCGCAAAATCCCGTGCTTGCGCCGAGCGGCGACGATCCCGTCCGCGCCAGCCCGATCAAGGCCGTCGTGGTGACGAATGGCGACGTCGACCACGTGACCGGCCTTCTCACGCTGCGCGAGGCGCAGCCGTTCACGGTCTATGGCTCGTCGCGGGTGCTCGAGGTGCTTTCGCAAAACCGCATCTTCAACGTGCTTGCGCCGGCTTGCGTCGCGCGTGAAGTGCTGCCCATCGACACGCCCGTCGCGCTTAAGGGCGCGGGCGCGGATCTCGGCCTTTCCGTAGAGGCCTTTCCGGTTCTCGGTAAAATCGCGCTCTGGCTCGAGGACGCGCTAAAGGCCAATTTCGGAAGCGCCGAAGGCGATACGCTCGGATTGAAAATCACCGAGACCGCCAGCGGCAAGGCGTTTTACTACATCCCCGGCTGCGCCGGCGTGGATGAGGCCCTGGCCCAACGCCTCAGCGGCGCCGCGCTCGTCTTCTTCGACGGCACGCTCTGGCATGAGAATGAGATGATCGAGCAGGGTTTGCTCGGCAAGACCGGAACGCGCATGGGGCACATCAACATGAGCGGGTCGGACGGCTCGATCGCCGCCTTCGCGCCGCTCGGCGTCGCGCGAAAAATTTATGTGCACATTAACAATTCGAACCCGGTGCTGAACGCTTTCTCGAGGGAGCGGCGCGAGGCGGAAGCCTCGGGCTGGGAAATCGGCGAAGACGGAATGGAGGTCCTTCTGTG
Organism: Methylocystis bryophila; assembly: GCF_027925445.1. NCBI lineage: Bacteria > Pseudomonadati > Pseudomonadota > Alphaproteobacteria > Hyphomicrobiales > Methylocystaceae > Methylocystis > Methylocystis bryophila. The sequence goes on along the minus strand of NZ_AP027149.1, from coordinate 4,348,955 downwards.
AACAACGACGTTCTCGACTCGCACGCCTTTCTCAATTCGCCGACGCTTTCGCCCGAGGCTTTCGAAGCGGCGATCCGCGCCGTCGGCGTCGAGCGTTACCATGACAAGCATCCGTTCCATAAGCTCTTGCACGGCGGCAAGCTCAACCGCGAGCAGGTGCGCGCCTGGGCGCTCAACCGCTATTGCTATCAGGAGGCCGTGCCGCGCAAGGACGCCGCCTTCATGAGCCGCGCGCATGACCGCGAGCTGCGCCGGGAATGGCTGCATCGCATTCATGATCATGACGGCCTCGGCGAGGAGGCGGGCGGCATCGAGCGTTGGCTCGTGCTGACCGATGGGCTCGGCCTGCCCCGCAAATATGTGATCTCGCGCCGCGGCGCCCTGCCGGCGACGAAGTTCGCCGTGGAGGCCTATGTTCGCTTCGTCGTCGAGCAGCCGCTCGTCGTCGCCGTGGCCTCCTCGCTCACCGAGCTTTTCGCTCCCGCGATCCATAGGGAGCGCATCGCCGGCATGCTCGAGAATTACGACTTCGTGGACGATCACGTGATGGCCTACTTCAAACGTCGGCTGTCTCAGGCGCCGCGGGACGCGGACTTCGCGCTGAACTATATCAAGAAGAACGCGCTGAGCCGCGCCGAGCAGGAGGCCTGCATCGACGCCGTGCGGTTCAAATGCGACGTCTTGTGGGCTCAGCTCGACGCCTTACATCACGCCTATGTTTTGCCCGCCGTCGTTCCGCCGGGCGCCTTCCAACTCGGACAGACTTTCCAGTGAGCCCGTCGCCGGCGCGCTACGTCATCGAATCGAGCAGCCGTCCCGCCTTCGAGCGTTACGCGCGGCTGCATCATGATCGGGCGAGATCGCGCAGCGTCGTGCTTGCCCCAGAGCGCGCCTATGAGATCGACGCGATCTCGCTTGCGGTCTTGAACGAGATCGACGGCGCGAAGACCGTGGGCGAGATCGCTGGCGCGCTCTCATCGCATTACGGCGCGCCGCTGGAGATCGTTTCGCGCGACGTCGTCAATCTGCTGCAAGGCCTCTCGGACAAGCGGCTGCTGCGCGACGGACCCTCGCCCTTCTCGGCGCCGCCTCCCTCGCTGCGGGCGCAGAGCTACGAGCCCTTCGCTGGCGGTCCGACCGGGCTCTTGGCGGAGCTGACGCATCGCTGCCCGCTGCAATGTCCTTATTGTTCCAATCCGATTGATCTCGAGCGAGCCAATGCGGAGCTTACGGCCAAGGAATGGGGCGCCGTCTTCCAGCGAGCGGCGGCGATCGGCGCGCTGCAGCTTCATCTCTCGGGAGGTGAGCCGACCGTGCGCAAGGATCTCGAGGAGATTCTAGCTTTCGCGGTCGACGCCGGACTCTACACCAATCTCATCACCTCGGGCGTCACGCTGACGCGCGCCCGTCTCGAAGGCTTGGCCGAGCTCGGGCTCGATCACGTGCAGCTCTCGATTCAGGATGTCGAGCCCGAGAACGCAGATCGCATTTCTCATTATGCGGGCGGCTTTGAAAAAAAGCGCCAGGTCGCCGAATGGACCGGCGAGCTCGGCATGGCCCTCACGATCAACGCGCCCATGCACCGGCAGAACATCGCGCATCTGCCGCAGATCATCGAGTTCGCCGTCGAAGCGAAGGCGCAGCGCATCGAGATCGCGCATATTCAATATTACGCCTGGGCCTTGAAGAACCGCGCGGCGCTCATCCCGACGCGCGAGACGTTCCTCGGCACGGTCGAGATCGTCGAGGAGGCCAAGAAGCGGCTCAAGGGCGTGCTCAATTTCGATTTCGTCATCCACGACCATTACGCCTCGCGGCCGAAAGCCTGCACCGGCGGCTGGGGCCGCTCAATCGTCGTCGTGACGCCCTCGGGCAAGGCTTTGCCCTGCCACGCGGCGCAGACGCTCCCCGACCTCGTCTTCGACGACGTGCGCGCGCGCGATCTCGCCGACGTCTGGCGCAATGGCTCAGCCTTCAACGCCTTCCGCGGGACCGACTGGATGCAAGAGCCCTGTCGCTCCTGCGAGCGCCGCGAAATCGACTTCGGCGGCTGCCGCTGCCAGGCGATGGCGGCGATCGGCGACGCCAACGCGACCGATCCCGCCTGTCATCTCTCGCTGGCCCATGAGGCTTTCGCCAGGCTTGGCGAGACCGAGGCGCAAACCCCGGCCCCCGCCTTCATCTATCGACGCATGAGCGCCGAGGCTTCGAAGGAGACCGAGCCGGCCTGAGCCGCGAGGAGGAGGCTCGAACTCGGCCGCCGCTTTTCGCGCAACTAAGCCTTCGCCGCGGCCCGAGCGCGGGCAAGACGCGAGCATCTGATTGATTTATAAAAATATCAGCTGTCGCGTCGTTGTCACTTTGATGTCGCAAAACGCTGGTCGACACCGGCTAGCATTGCCTTCGCGTCAGGGCTTGCGGCCGGCGCCCTCGTTCTCGAGCCAGGAAGATCTTCGTCATGACTTTGCAATTTCTCAAGCGCGCCGCGCTGGGCGCGTTCGCTCTCGTCGCGACCGCGGGCGTCGCGCTCGCCGTCGACATCTCCGGCGCGGGCGCGACCTTCCCTTATCCGATCTATGCGAAATGGGCGGAGGCCTATAAGGCCGCGACCGGCGCGAGCCTGAACTATCAGTCGATCGGCTCCGGCGGCGGCATCAAGCAGATCAAGGCCCGCACCGTGACTTTCGGCGCTTCCGATCAGCCGCTCAAGCCCGAGGAGCTGCAGGCCGCCGGCCTCATTCAATGGCCGCAGATCATTGGCGGCATCGTTCCCGTCGTCAATCTCGAAGGCATCGCGCCGGGCGCCCTCACGCTGAACGGCGAGCTCATCGCAAAGATCTTCCTCGGCGAGATCACGAGCTGGGACGATGCGGCGATCAAGAAGCTCAATCCCAAGGTGAAACTCCCGCAGCTGCCGATCGTGGTGGCGCATCGCTCCGACGGCTCGGGCACCACCTTCAACTTCACCAATTATCTCTCCAAGGTCTCGCCGGCCTGGAAGGAGAAGGTTGGCGAGAGCTCGGCGGTGGAATGGCCGGTCGGCGTCGGCGCCAAGGGGAATGAAGGCGTCGCGAACACCGTCGCCAACACGAAGGGCGCCATCGGTTATGTCGAATACGCCTATGCGAAGCAAAATAAGATGACCTTCGCGAAGATGGCGAACAAGGACGGGAAAATCGTCGCGCCGACTTCCGAGGCTTTCCAGGCCGCCGCCTCCAACGCGGATTGGGCGAAGGCGCCGGGCTTTTATGAAATCCTGACCAATGAGGCCGGAGCCAAGTCCTGGCCGATCACCGCCGCGAGCTTCATCCTGCTGCCGAAGCAGCCGCAAGACTCCGCAGCCACGGCGGAAGCCCTGAAGTTCTTTGCTTGGGCCTTCGCCAACGGGGGCAAGGCCGCCGAGGAGCTCGACTATATTCCGTTGCCGGCGAACGTCGTCACCCTCATCAAGAAGACGTGGGCGAGCGAGGTCAAGGGCGCGGACGGCAAGGCTTTGTATTGAGACGAGCCTCAAGCGACGAGATGCGTCTTAAGGCCTAGACGGCAAACGGAAGATGCGTCCGCGAGGAGAGGAAGCACAAGTGAGCGAACGAGTCATGGATAGCGCGGCCGGGCCAAACCTCGGCGCGCTCGGAGCGCAGGTCTCCACAACGGCGGAGCGGGGGCGCGTGCTGCAGCGGCTCGCCCTCGTGGATGTCGTGTTTCGTCGCGCAACCTTCAGCTGCGCGCTCCTTGTGCTGATCCTCCTCGGGGGCGTCATTCTTTCGTTGATCCAGGGGTCATTGCCGGCTCTTGGCGCATTCGGCCTCGGGTTCGTCACGTCGCAGTCCTGGAACCCTGTCACCGAGAAATTCGGCGGGGGGCCGGCGATCTATGGCACGCTCGTCACCTCGGCGATCGCGCTGGTGATCGCCGCCCCGGTCGGCGTCGGCATCGCCGTGTTCCTCACGGAGCTGTGCCCAATAGCGCTGCGGCGCCCGATCGGCATCGCGATCGAGCTGCTCGCTGGCATCCCGTCGATCATTTACGGGATTTGGGGCCTCTTCATCCTCGCCCCGTTCCTCCAGACCTATGTTCAGCCCTGGCTCATCAATACTTTCAAGGAAGTTCCAGGCCTGAACTTGCTCTTCACCGGCCCGCCCTACGGCATTGGCATGCTCACCGCAGGCGTGATCCTCGGCGTCATGGTTTTGCCCTATGTCGCGTCGGTTTGCCGCGACGTCTTCGAGACGGTTCCAGTCGTGTTGAAGGAGGCGGCGTTCGGCATCGGCTGCACGACGACCGAGGTCGTCCGGCATGTGGTCATTCCCTACACCGCGGTCGGCGTCATTGGCGCGATCATGCTCGGGCTCGGTCGCGCGCTCGGCGAGACCATGGCCGTGACCTTCGTCATCGGCAACGCGCACAAGATCGCGACCTCCATTCTCGCGCCGGGCACGACGATCTCTGCGACGATCGCCAATGAATTCACGGAAGCGGTGGGCGATCTCTACACGTCGTCGCTGGTCCTGCTCGGCCTCATCCTCTTCGTCATCACCTTCGTCGAGCTTTCGATCGCAAGGTTTCTGCATATGAGCGTCGAACGCAAAGGGGGAGGTTGAGCGTGTCCATATACGCCCGCCGTCGCGTCGCGGATTCTATCGCGCGGAAGCTGTGCCTCGCCGCTGCAGTCTTCGGTCTCGCATGGCTCGTCGCCATACTCGTCGTGCTCATCTACGAAGGAGTGAAGGGCCTCTCGCCCGCCGTCTTCATGCAAATGACGCCGGCGCCGGGCAGCGCGGGCGGCCTGCTCAACGCCATCGTCGGATCGCTGATCATGACGGTGCTCGGCGTCGTGGTCGGCGCGCCGCTCGGACTCTTCGCCGGCACCTGGCTCGCCGAATATGGGAATAATTCGAAGCTCGCCATGGTCATTCGCTTCATCAACGACATCCTTCTGAGCGCGCCGTCGATCGTCATCGGCCTCTTCGTCTACGAGGTGATTGTCGCGCGGCAGAAGCACTTTTCGGCCTGGTCCGGAGCCGCGGCGCTGGCGATTCTGGTGATCCCCGTGGTCCTGCGCACCACGGAGGACATGCTGCGCCTCGTGCCCGGCTCGCTGCGCGAAGCGGCGACGGCGCTCGGTCTGCCGCGCTCCTACGTCATTCGCCAAGTCGCCTATCGCGCGGCGAAAGCAGGGCTTGTCACCGGCGTGCTGCTCGCCGTGGCGCGCGTATCCGGCGAGACGGCCCCGTTGCTCTTCACCGCGCTCAACAATCAATTCTTCAGCGGCGACATCAATGCGCCGATGGCGAGCCTGCCGGTCGTGATCTTCCAATTCGCGCTCTCGCCATACAAGGATTGGCAGCAACTGGCGTGGACGGGCGCTTTGCTCATCACCGCCGCAGTGCTGTTCCTGTCGATTACCGCACGCGCGCTCGGCGCACAGAGGGCAAAGGGATGAACGTGGCCTCGATCGTGAAAGCCGAACTTCCGACCAAGATATCTGTTCAGGACCTCGACTTCTTCTACGGCGGGCACCACGCTTTGAAGAATGTGTCGATTCCGCTGCACACGAACAAGGTGACCGCCTTCATCGGACCCTCCGGTTGCGGCAAGTCCACCCTGCTGCGTGTGCTGAACCGAATGTATGATCTTTATCCCCATCAGCGCGCCGAGGGCGAGGTGCTGCTCGACGGGGAGAACATTCTCGATCCTCGAGTCGATGTGAATCTGCTGAGGTCGCGCGTCGGCATGGTGTTCCAAAAGCCGACGCCGTTTCCGATGACGATCTACGAGAACGTCGCTTTCGGCGTCCGGCTCTACGAGAAGCTCTCGAAAACGGACCTCGACGGGCGCGTCGAGCAAGCGCTGCGCGGCGCGGCGCTCTGGAATGAAGTCAAAGACAAGCTGCACTCGAGCGGGCTCGGCCTCTCGGGCGGCCAGCAACAGCGACTGTGCATCGCGCGCAGCGTCGCCGTTCAGCCCGACGTGATCCTGTTCGACGAGCCCTGCTCGGCGCTGGATCCGATCTCGACCGCCAAGGTCGAGGAGCTCATGGACGATCTCGCGTCGCAGTACACGATTGCGATCGTGACGCACAACATGCAGCAGGCGGTGCGCGTCTCCGACTTCACGGCTTTCATGTATCTGGGCGAGCTCGTCGAGTTCGCGGAAACGGACGCCGTGTTCACGAGTCCGAAGGAAAAGAGAACGCAGGATTACATCACGGGTCGGTTCGGTTAATATTGTCCAAGTCCAAACGCAATTGATCTGCGGCGTTCTCAGCCGCTTCAGGGACAAGAGCAATGAGCGAACACACCGTCAGAGCCTACGATCGAGACCTCGAAGCGCTCGATCGCAAGATCTCAGAAATGGGCGGCATCGCCGAGAAGATGCTTTCCGACGCAATGGACGCGCTGTCGACCTTCGATGTCGCATTGGCGCAGCAGGTGGTCGCCACTGACCAGCGGCTGGACGTCCTGCAGCGCGAGATCGAGGAGGCGGCGATCCTGACGATCGCGCGTCGCCAGCCACTCGCGGTCGATCTGCGCGAATGCATCGCCGCGATCCGCATCTCGGGGGATCTCGAGCGCGTCGGCGATCTCGCCAAAAACATCGCCCGACGCGCGACCGAGCTCGTCGACGAGGCGCGCACGCTGCGCGCGATCATCGGCTTGAAGTCGATGCACGATCTCGCCGCCCTGCAGCTCAAAGAGGTTCTGGACGCTTATGCGCAGCGGGACGCGGAGCGCGCTCGCGCCGTGTGGTTGAATGACGCCGATCTCGACGCTTTGGAAGATTCGGTGTTTCGCGACCTTCTCACCTTCATGATGGAAGACCCTCGTAACATCTCCTTCTGCACTCATCTTCTGTTCTGCTCCAAGAATCTGGAGCGGATTGGCGACCACACCACGAACATCGCCGAGACGGTCGTGTATCTCGCCTCCGGCGCGCCCATGCCGACCGACCGTCCAAAAACCCGGTCTTTTGGCCAAGCGGAGGAAAAACCGTAGGCCTGGGCTTTCAGTAACTAAGGCAAGGACATGAACGAAACCCGCACTCCCGTTCAGCGCGAGACGAACGCTAGCGACCGGGCGCCGCGCATTCTCATCGTGGAGGACGAATCGTCGCTCGCTCTGCTCCTCGTCTACAACATGGAAGCAGAAGGCTTCCTGGTCGAGCATGTGGATCGAGGGGACGAAGCGGAGCTTCGCATTGCCGAGTCACCGCCGGATCTCGTCATTCTCGACTGGATGCTGCCGGGGGTTTCGGGTCTCGAGATTTGCCGGCGGCTGCGGGCGCGCGATGAAACGCGCGACATGCCGGTGATCATGCTCACGGCGCGTGGCGAGGAAAGCGAGCGGGTGCGCGGTCTGTCGCTCGGCGCCGATGATTACGTCGTCAAGCCTTTCTCAATGGAGGAGCTGAAAGCGCGCGTGCACGCGCTGCTGCGCCGCGCCCGCCCCGAACGCGTCGCGAATAAACTCAGCGCCGGCGACATCGATCTCGACCGCGAGACGCGGCGCGTCAAAAGGGGGGGGCGCGAGATCCACCTCGGCCCAACCGAGTTCCGATTGCTCGAATATTTCATGGAGAAGCCAGGACGGGTGTTCACCCGCGCGCAGCTTCTCGACAGCGTCTGGGGCATGTCGGCGGAGATCGACGAGCGCACCGTCGACGTGCATGTCGGACGTTTGCGCAAGGCGCTCATCCGCTCGCGCGAGAAGGACCCGATCCGCACGGTGCGCGGCGCCGGCTATTCCTTCGATGAGACTTTCGGTCGCGGTTAGACCACGCTGCGTTCGAGAGCAATCGCCAGAACGCAGAGAAGGTGATCGATTCTAAAGGCTGAGAGCGCGATCTGTGCGAAAAGCCGCTTTCCAGTTTTTCGCATCGCGCTCCGGAGCCGTTCACGAAAATGCCCGAAGCGTTTTTCCGGTCAGGGCGTGCTTCAAGTTTTTAATCTGGAGCGCGTCCTCTTCGATCGCGTGATCGCGCGCGATTGGGGTGCGCTCTCGCGCCTTTCTCGCTCGAAAGGAATCGTTCGAGCGACAAGCAATCGCCCGAAATGAAAAGTTGAAGCGAACTCCGACCGCAAAAGTCCGGCAGCTTTTGCGGAATTCGCTTCAGCGGCCTCAGAGCCAGAAGCGCTCAGCGTCCAGAGCGCCCCGCCTGGCGACGGCGATCCGCTGCGTGAGGCTGATAAGCGATCCTCGCATGCTGGCGGCAATAAGGGCCTTCGCCATCCTCGTAACGCGAGCCGCAGAAGCGGAACTCCGGCGTCGTCGGGTCGCCGAGGGGCCAGTGGCACATCGTCTCGCGCAGCTCCATCAGCGTGACGCGCATCGAGATGGGAACCACCACCTCCTGATCCGGTCGCAGCGCCGTCGCGACGACGGGGCGGGGCGCCACGGCGAGAGCGAGATTGCCGATCACCATCGTGGCGCCGCCGCCGTTTCGGATCGGCGCCTCACAGGGCGCGGCGCGCGCCGGTCGCTGCGCGCGCGGGCGCGGCGCACTCGCCGCCTTGCCCCGCTCCGCCAATCCGAGTCGGTGAATCTTTCCGATCACGGCGTTGCGCGTCACGCCGGCGCCAAGCTCCGCGGCCACCTGAGCCGCGCTCAATCCTTCGAGCCAAAGCTTACGTAGCAGTTCAACCCGTTCTTGCGTCCAGGACATATGGGCCTCCGTTCGACGGTCGCGCCGTTATCGGCTGCGACGCCGATCTGAGAATCCAATAGAGTTCGCCGAGTCAGGCAGGCTGACGGCGGCAATTCACGCGAACTCGAGAGAAGACGTCGAGTGACCGAAGGCCATCGACGACAGATACGACGTTACTCTTTGCAGTGAATCACGCGCAAGAGTCACAGGCAAGGGAAAGGCGCGTTCCCCACAGTCTTTCCTGAGGATTGTCACCGAAAGCGCATAGTTCGCGCGCGGCGGGCGCGAGACCGGCCGAGCTAACTTGGGCCGAACCGCAGATCGCGCCCAAATTGCAAGGCGCCCCCCAATGGTGCATTAATTTGTGCAAGAGACGGCGCGTCCGCCTCATCCCTCTGAACGCCCTGCACCCTCAATGGACGAAGCTATCGCCTCACTGGATGACGCCATCGCGGCGCGCGATCCGCTCCCGCTCGTTGCCGGCAAGAGTCCTGCCGACACGCGCGTCGTCGTCGCCATGTCCGGCGGCGTGGATTCGAGCGTCGTCGCGGCGATGCTGAAGGAAGCGGGCTATGACGTCGTCGGCGTCACGCTGCAGCTCTACGATCACGGCGCGGCGATCCAACGCAAAGGCGCCTGCTGCGCCGGTCAGGACATCAGGGACGCCCGCGATGTCGCGGGGCGTATCGGCGTCCCGCATTATGTCCTCGATTACGAGCGCCGTTTCCGGGAGAAGGTCATCGACGGCTTCGCGGCGAGCTACGCCAGCGGCGAAACGCCCGTGCCCTGCGTCGCCTGCAATCAATTCATCAAATTCGCGGATCTGTTCGAGACGGCGCGCGACCTTGGCGCCGACGCTCTCGCGACAGGCCATTACGTCTCGGCGCGCATGGACGCGTGGGGCGAGCGCGCGCTTTATCGCGCCAAGGAAGCCTCGCGCGACCAAAGTTATTTCCTGTTCGCGACGACCAAGGAACAGCTACGCCTCTTGCGCTTTCCGCTCGGCGAGTTCGCCAAGAGCGAGGTTCGCGCGCTCGCTCGCCGTTACGGTCTGAGCGTCGCCGAGAAGCCCGACAGCCAGGATATCTGCTTCGTGCCTTCCGGCCGTTACGCGCAAGTGGTCGAGCGCTTGGCGCCGCAGGCGATTATTCCCGGCGAGATCGTCCACATCGACGGGCGCGTGCTCGGTCGCCACGCCGGAGTCGTGAACTACACGGTCGGACAAAGACGCGGGCTGGGCCTGGGCTCTTCCAGGTCCGCCAATGCGAGCGAGCCGCTCTTCGTGGTGCGGATCGACGCCGCCCGCGCGAGGGTGATCGTCGGCCCGCACGAGGCCTTGGAGACCAGCGCGGCGAGCCTGCGCGACGTCAACTGGATCGGGCCGGGAGCCTTCGCCGATCTCCCCCCCGAAGGGCTCGAAGTTTTCGCGCGCGCGCGCTCGACGCGCCCGCCGGTCGCCGCCCGGCTCCTACCGCGCGGAGCAGGGGAGGCGATCGTCGCCTTCGAAGTGGGCGAGTATGGGGTCTCTCCCGGTCAGGCCTGCGTCTTCTATGAGAATGGGGGGCCAGACGCACGCGTGCTCGGCGGGGGATTCATCCAAGCGACGCAGCCGGCGCAAGACCAATCTGCGCGCGAGCTCTCCTCGTGAATGCAGAAGACGGGGTCCCTAAACCGAGAACGCTGCCAATCGCGCTCTAAAGCTTTGGTGTGGGCTTGCGCTCGAGCGCAGCGTGATCTCGTCGCGAGGCGATGACCGGCGCAAACTCCGCTACGACCCGTTCATAGACCTGCCGTTTGAAGGGCACGATGAGCTCGGGCAGCCGGGCGGGGTCCTCCCAGCGCCAATCGTCGAATTCCGGCCTATGGGCGCCATTGGCGGGATGGTGGATGTCGATCTCGGCCTCGCGCCCGGTGAAGCCTAGGGCGAACCATTTCTGCGTCTGCCCCATATATTTTCCTTCCCAGCGCCCGCCGACGCCCGGCGGCAAGTCGTAGCTCAGCCAAGGCTCGATCTCGGCGAGCCGCTCGACGCTGCGGACATTCGTCTCTTCCCAGAGTTCGCGCAGCGCCGCCGCATAGGGTTCTTCGCCATGGTCGACGCCGCCTTGCGGCATCTGCCACTCATGCTGCGCATCGAGCCGGTCGTGCGGCGCCTTCGGACGGCGCCGGCCAATGAGGGCCTGCCCCGACGCATTGAGCAGCATCACGCCGACGCAGGGTCTGTAGCGTCCGCTCATAGCGGGGCCTCTCCGGCTGTCTTCGCGCTCGTGATTTTCTCGATGATCGAGAAGATGGGCGCGCGGGCGACCGCCCGTTCATTCGCGGTCAAGCGGGAATCGAGAAGGCTCATGAGTCCAACATAGCCCGTGAAGCGGCCCATGAGCCAGCGCCAATCCACTTTCATCTCGAGCGCGTCGCGGGGTCGCGTTACGGCTCGCTTTCTCCAAAGAGCCCTGGCTGGGATGGGGCGGCGGTCGGCGGCGCGAGCCCCAAATGTCGGAAGGCTGCGGCGGTGAGCACGCGGCCGCGCGGCGTTCGCTGCAAAAAGCCCTGCTGCAGAAGATAGGGCTCGATGATGTCCTCGATCGCGTCGCGCGGCTCCGCGAGCGCCGCGGCGATGGTCTCGATCCCGACCGGCCCGCCCGAGAAATTCACCGCGACCATGTCGAGATAGCGCCGGTCCATCACATCGAGGCCGATGTCGTCGACCTCGAGCAGCGTCAGCGTCCGCGCGGCGAGCTCGCGCGTGATCTCGGCGGCGCCTTCGACGATCGCGAAGTCGCGCACGCGGCGCAATAGGCGGCCGGCGATGCGCGGCGTGCCGCGCGAGCGCCGCGCGATCTCGCGCGCGCCGCTCTCGTTCATGGCGATTTTGAGCACGCGCGCGCCGCGTGTGACGATCGTCTCGAGCTCCTCCACCGTGTAGAAATTGAGCCGCACAGGAATGCCGAAACGGTCGCGCAAGGGCGTGGTTAGCAGGCCGGCGCGGGTCGTCGCGCCGACGAGCGTGAAGCGCGCGAGGTCGATCTTGACGGAGCGCGCCGCCGGTCCTTCGCCAATGATAAGATCGAGCTGAAAATCCTCCATCGCCGGGTAGAGGATTTCCTCCACCGCCGGGTTGAGGCGATGGATCTCGTCGATGAAGAGCACGTCGCGCGGTTCGAGATTGGTGAGCTGCGCGGCGAGATCGCCTGCTTTGGCGATGACGGGACCGGAGGTCGAGCGAAAGTTGACGCCGAGCTCGCGCGCGATGATCTGCGCCAGCGTGGTCTTGCCCAGGCCGGGAGGGCCGACGAAGAGGACGTGATCGAGCGCGTCGCCGCGCGCCTTGGCCGCCTCGATGAAAACTTTCAGATTGTTGCGCGCCGCCTGCTGTCCGGTGAAATCCTCGAGCGCGAGCGGGCGGATTGACGCGTCCTCGCGGTCGTCTTCTCGCTTTTCGGGCGTCAGCAGGCGACGGGGCGGCGTGGCCAAAGAGAATCGCTCCAACGGGGCCGATGGCCGGGTTTAGGGCCTGCGGCCCTTGAAGCCAAGCGGAGAAGAAGAGGCCGAAGGCTCGGGGCGGCATCCTCAAGATCACGCCGCGTTCAGACGGGATGCGCCGAGCGCGCAAACGTGATCAATTCCAAGCAACTAGAGGGCATTCTCAAGAGAAACCCCGCTTCCCCTGTTCGCGCCGCCGGATGAATGAGCCGTGCGCCGAATTTTAACCTATTTGCTTGCATATGCCTTCCATAAATGCGGAAACGCAATTCAAAATCCGGAGGCTCGAATCGATGCGACGATTTCTTCTCGCTTTGCCGATGATCTTTCTTTGTGCCGCGCCGGCCAGCGCTGGCGAGGCGGTGGTGGACAGCATTCTCGGCGGCGCCGCGGGCGGCCTGGTGCTCGGCCCGGTGGGGCTCGTCGGCGGCGCGCTCATCGGCGCGACGGCGGGGCCGGGCATCTCCCAGAGCTGGGGCCTGAGCGGCCACGGCCACAGCCACCATCGTCATCACGCCAAGCCGCGCCCGGCGCAAGAGGGCTGAGCGCGGCGCGTCGCGAAAGGAGAAGCGCCGACTGGCCCCGTCGACAAGCATCCGCGCGCTGTCCTGAGCCGATGGATGCAAACCAGCGAGGCTCAGCCTTTCGAGGGCCAGGTCAGGCGGTCGAGCGGCTCCATGGCGCTCGCCATGTCCCGGGCCGCCGCCATGTGCCTGGGGTTGTCCACGTCAAAGGTTTCCGTCGTCGCGCTCATCAGCAGCCCGCCATGCGGCAGATGTTCGGCCAAGACCGTGGGAGGGGGCGTGATCTTCTGGGCGAGCCAGGGAGAGAGATATTGTATCCACGCCGGAGCGAAATATGAGCTGGATTCATAGGACTCCAAGAGCGGGTGAGATTTGGCGTCCGCCATGACGGGATCCCAGGCGTCCACGATCGCCAGGAGAGCGGCACGAAATATCCTATAGGTCACGACAGCTGCATTTGGAGGAGATCGATATAAGGCGTCAGTCGCGAGTGTGACGTCATTGGCGAAGGGAAGTCCAAGAATCGAGCCGGCATGGCAGTGCAAGGTGAATCTGCAATCCTTCGGCGTATTGCGCGTGAACGCGCCGAACCGATAGCCGAATTCAGGCTCGGGCTCCCTCCAATCGTCCCGCGTCACTCCTGCTGCGATTTCCTTGGCATTTCGGTCGCGGACTTCCTCGAATCTCTCGGGACGCTTTACGCCGCAGGTCCAGAGACCGAATGCCGGATCAATCGCTTTCAAGGAATCGCTCATGCGCAGAAAACGCGCGGCGAGCTCGTCCGGCGTCTCGGCGCGCGCCTCCCAGTCGGCGCTGATAAAGAAGTTCTTGCTTTCGTTTTTGTCCTCAATGACGTTTGGCTTGCTCATCAGGGCGCCTCCGCAGGAACGAGGGATAATTCGATTTTTTGATACTTCGCTTTGAACCACTCACGGGCTTTTTCGCGAGCCTCGGGCTCGGCAAAGAACCACTCGACGTCGCGCGATCCGGCGGCCGCAAGCTGCCGGTCGGCTTGTGATAACCATCTGTTCTTGATTCTCTCGGCTAGAAATTCGTATTTCAACATTCTCGAAAAGCTGGGCCCCTTGGCTTCGATCATCGTCCCGTCGCTCTCGCGGCAATCGTCGAAAGTGACGCGTTTCCCCGTCCTCGGATTGATCAGACTCACCGCCATGCCCGGCGGCAGGGGTCTTTGCGGGTTATTCAACGCGCTGATCTGAAGCTGATAGGCTTTGGCGCGCTCAGAGGCGCCATGCGGAACGTCGGGCCCGGGATCGGGACAAAGCCTCGGCTCGTCGGGCGTGCTTTGCGAGGCTTGATCGGGCCAGTCGTCGGCGAGCGAATCCGCGTCGAAGACGAGGCTGCCGTTGAGGAGGCGGGCGATGGGGACGCCGGTGTCGCTGTCAGCGAAGATTCCATGGGCGCCCCGAGACGCGTAAGCGACGGTTTGCCGGCCGCTCTCGTCCTCGCCATACAAGCGCAATACGCCCGCCGGCTCGTCGAATGAGTAATGCAGGTCCGGCTGGCCGGGAATCACGCCCTCCGACACGCGTCCAGCGGGGGTGGGAATGAAAATCGCGCCGAGCGTGACGGCGGGGCCGGCCGCCGACTCCGCCAGTGTTCCGAGACCAGTAAGGAATTCGCTGCTCGCTACGGTGTCGAACAGCCCTTCCGCGAAAGTTCCGACGCCGCGCGTGGCCCTCAAAGCCTGGGCGTCTCGCGAGGCTTGCGTCGCCGCCGGCGGGAGTCCTCGCGCCGAAACCGGCTCTGTCGGCGTGCCGCCGCCGGTCCCCCATCTTCCGCTGCTTCTACCGTTGCCCGCAGGAATGCGGGGCTGGTTGGGATCATATTTGACGAAATCCCGACGCGGCGGCCCGAAGCCGAGCCCCTTCATCAAAGCGCTCGGCGACATGCCGCCGTCGAGCAGTTCTTCGGCAAGAAACAGCCGATAGGCGTCCTTGCGATCGTCCAACCGGGGGATGGCGGCAAAAGGCCAAGCGGATGTTGGCCAGCGCCTTCTCGCCCCGCCGCCAATAGCCTGAAGCGCCCTCCAAATGGCGGCGCAGCGCCGGCGAGGCAGGGCGCCCCTGCGCGGCCGCAAGCAGCGCGAGAAGTCGGTCTTCGTCCTCCTCAACGGCAAGGCAAGGCGCGCCAGAGGCGTCGCGCTTCATGCGGGCGAGTATCGTTCCGGCGCCGAGGACGAGCCCCTCCTCGCAGATTTCTGGAGCATATGCGACCGGTCGAGACCGCAAGCGCTTTTCAAATCGCTCTTCGAGCGCATCCCTGCGAAGCATCCGCATCTCCTAAGGGGTCATCCTTTTCACAGCCTAGCTGAGGGTAGAGCGAGTGTAAAGAACAAAAAGAGAACATTTGGTGTCATGCCAAAGGCTATGAGTCA
Organism: Methylocystis bryophila; assembly: GCF_027925445.1. Lineage (NCBI taxonomy): Bacteria > Pseudomonadati > Pseudomonadota > Alphaproteobacteria > Hyphomicrobiales > Methylocystaceae > Methylocystis > Methylocystis bryophila. The sequence goes on along the minus strand of NZ_AP027149.1, from coordinate 4,333,907 downwards.
TGACCGACATGAGCCCATTCGCGCATCCCGATTGAGGTGATTGTCTCTGGTTGGGCTGTGAGCCTTCGCCAGGCGTCGCCGGCCTGGGGCCCTCCGTCGAATTGTCCAATAGCCTTCCGGGCCGCTCGCGTTGAAGCGATGCACCCGGTCGCGCAGCATCTGCCGATCGATCCCGCGGATCTGAGCCGCTTCAGCCTGATCCTTGCCGGTTTGAACCGTCGCCTATGACAGCAAGCGGCGGCTCTCTAGTCGAGCTCGAAAGCTTCTTCATAATTCAATAGCAGAGCCTGATCTTGCGCCTCTTTCCGCATGATGCAGTTGCCCACGGCTAGGAAGTCGAGATTAGTGCCCATGAAGCATTTGAACGCGTCCTCGGGCGTCGCCACGATGGGCTCTCCCCGGACGTTGAAGCTCGTATTCACCAAGACGGGGCAACCCGTCTTGGCCTCGAACGTCTTTAGCAGGCGATGATATTTTGGGTTCGTGTCTGCGTGAACCGTCTGAATCCGAGCCGAATAATCCACGTGCGTGACGGCGGGAACGTCTGATCGGGAGACGTTCAGCTTCTCGATGCCGAACAAGGCCTCCTCTGCCGGCGTCATCTCGCGGCGGCGGTTTTTTCGCACGTCCGCCACGAGCAGCATGTAAGGCGAGTCGCAGTCCAGCTCGAACCACTCCTCAACGCGTTCACGGAGAACGGAGGGCGCAAAGGGACGAAAGCTCTCGCGGAATTTGACCTTGAGATTGAGGTTCTTCTGCATCGTCGGCGAACGAGGATCGGCGAGGATCGAGGCGGCGCCAAGCGCGCGCGGCCCAAACTCGAGTCGCCCTTGGCGCCAGCCAACGGCTTGTTGCGATGCAAGCGCCTGCGCAGTCTCCTCGATGAGCGCATCGTCATCAACCACGTCGAACCGGGCGTTGACGGCCGTCAGTCGCCGTTCGATCTCACTCTGCTCGTATTCGGGGCCCAGATAGGAACCTTTCATCGCGTCGCGCCGCCCGGTCAGCTGGCGCGCGCCGCCTTCCTGAAGGTGATAGGCGGCAAGCGCCGCCCCAAGCGCGCCGCCGGCGTCGCCGGCCGCGGGCTGAATGAACAATCCTTCGAACAAGTCGTTGCGCAGGAGCTTGCCGTTGGCGACGCAGTTCAGAGCGACGCCTCCTGCAAGGCAAAGGTTCTTCTCCCCGGTCTCCCGTGCGACGGAGCGGGCGAGTCGCAACACAATTTCCTCGGTTACCGCTTGAATCGACGCCGCGAGGTCCATGTGCCGTTGTTCCAGCGGCTCATCCGGCTTTCTCGCCGGGCCTCCGAATAGTGTCTCGAAGTTCCTGCCTGTCATCGTAAGGCCGGTACAATATTCAAAGTAATCCATGTTAAGACGGTACGATCCGTTGGCCTTAACGTCGATCAGATGCTCCAAAATCAGCGGCGCATATTTCGGTTCGCCATAGGGCGCGAGCCCCATAACCTTATATTCACCGGAATTAACCTTGAAGCCGGTGTAATATGTGAACGCCGAATAGAGGAGCCCGAGCGAATGCGGAAACCGAATTTCCTTGATGATCCCGAGACGGGAGCCGGCCCCGAGTGACAGCGATGTCGTCGTCCATTCGCCGACGCCGTCCATCGTCAGCACGGCGGCGCGCTCGAAGGGCGAGGGATAAAACGCCGATGCGGCGTGTGAGAAATGGTGTTCCGAGAACAGCAGCTTCTCTGGCGCGGCAAGGGCGGCGTCGAGCCTCTTAAGCTCCTTTTGAAGCAGATCCCGCTGGAAGAGCTTCTCGTTCAACCACACAGGCATCGCTTTGCTAAAAGACCGGAAACCCCGGGGCGCGAAGGCCAGATAGGTTTCGAGCAAGCGATCGAATTTCACGAAAGGCTTTTCGTAATAGGCGACTCGATCGACTTTAGCGCCATCGACGCCGGCTTGCCGCAGGCAATAGCGGATGGCGTTCTCGGGAAAGCTCGCGTCATGCTTCTTGCGCGTGAAACGCTCCTCCTGCGCTGCAGCCACGATTTCGCCGTCACGAATCAGAGCCGCGGCGCTGTCGTGATAAAATGCGGAAATCCCGAGAACGATCATCTGTCGGCCTTAGAAGAGCGTGTAGATGAAAGGCGCGACAACCGAACCCTGGCTGACTACGAACAAGACGCCGATCAGCGCAAACAGCATGGTCAGCGGAATGAGCCAGAATTTTTTGTGCGAGACCAGATAGGCGAAGAGTTCCTGGATGAACGACATGTCGTTTTCTCCCGTTTTGAAGATTGGTGGGGAATCGGCTCTCGCGCAGGGCGGCAGCCTTCGCTGTGGGACGGTCGTCAGAATTGGTTCTTCATTGAGCCTTCCGCAGGGCCAGCAGGACTGCGTTCGATCCAGTAAGTCCTGTCCTCGTTGCGGCGGAGCATCAAGATATCATTGCCGAACGCCCGCATGAGCAGGCCCGTGGGCGTGACGGCGCAAAAGAACAGCAAGCCCATGATGACCGGCGAAACGACCGCGTGCAGCTTCAGGCCGAGCTGGAACCAGAGGCGATTGAGCGGGGCCAAATACTGCTCTGCAAAGAGCGAAAGACCTAGAAAAGCGGCTGACGGCGCCATCGCCCATAAGCGCAGCGGCTGCCCATGGCGTAGCCAGGGCCAGACGGTGACGATCAGAAAGAAGCAGGCGAAGGCGAAACCGAAGGTGCGGTTCGAGCTCGCGGCGATTGCGCGATAGGACCGGACTGGCTCGTGATTGGACATTGGCGCGCGCCCTCCTATGAAGCCCGCATCTGAAGAAAACCGCACAAGGCGGTTGCCGGTTTGAGGCGTTGTCGCCAGACCCGTTTCAATGTTCCTTCAGGTGTTTCAGTAAGCGGTAATCCTGTCGAGCCGCCGTCTTGGCTTGGGCGGCCGCAGGCTTCCACGTTTTCCGCGAGATAAGGGCATCAAAGGGAACTACGCCGCCCATGACTCTTATTGCGCTGCGGTCCGCTGGCGGCGAGAAAAGCTTCTGGAGTGGCGACCCCGGCAGGATTCGAACCTGCGACCTACTGCTTAGAAGGCAGTTGCTCTATCCAACTGAGCTACGGAGTCGATTTATTTTCAGCTACTTGCGAGCGTGCGCGTTCGACGTTCGGCGCGTTTTCCGTCGATGTGAGCGTCGGTTCGGCGACGGAAAGGCGTTGAAGCCAGAGCCCCTCAGTGCGTCCAGAGGCCTTTGCGGGTCGGCTTGAAATTGTCGGCGTAGGAGACGATGCGCCGCGCGGCCGTGTTGGGCTTCGGCTCCTCGACCCGGTAGGCCAGACCTTCGCGCTCGGCGTAGGCGATCGCTTCCTCCTTCGTCCCGAAGCGCAGCTTGACCTGCGAGCGCATGTCGGAGGAGGACGTCCAGCCCATTAGCGGATCGACGCCGCGCGGCGATTCCGCGTCGAAGCGCAGGCGCCAGGGCTTTTTCTCGTTATCGCCCGACTGGCCTTCCGGGCGAAAATTTTCGGGGCGATAGATGCAAGCGGTCATGGGGCCTCGCCGTAAATCTCTTTTTGCTCTCCGCCGCGACCCCCGGGGCATGGTCGGGGCAGCAGGATTCGAACCTGCGACCTGAAGTACCCAAAACTTCCGCGCTACCGGGCTGCGCTATGCCCCGACGCTCGCCCGCGGCAGGGCATCGCTAGCATGGGGACGGCCCGCTCACAAGAAGCCGCATGCGGTAGCGTTCGATTTGAGCGCGCTTTGCGGCGCCGATTAGTCGGAAGAGGAAGGAATCGACCTCGCGAGAGGGGGCGACAGCGGTGAAAGCCTAACCAGCCGGCGTCGCGGCTTCACCGATCTGTCTTCTCCCGCCAGCGCGCCTACTTTTGTCTTCGAGCGGCGGGAAAGGTCGGCGATGAAACAAGCTGTCATGGTCTGGTGTTTTGTGGCCGGGCTGCTCGCATTGTGCTCCTGCGCCGTCGCCGAGACGGCTTATGAGAGCTGCGACAGAACATCTCAGGTCCTGACGCCGGTCTATTACAAGCCGGACACGAGCGAGCAGGCGATGTCCGCCGCCTTGGGCGCGCCGGATTCGCGGTCGCACCCAGCCCTGAGCTTTCGGCTCGAGGGCAAGGAGCCTTGCCGCGACAACGCCTGCCGCCTCCATGTGATCGACGAACAGGGGCGGCGGGTCGTCGCAACACTGGATCTCGATCGGCGCGACGTGACCTTCTGTCGTCGCGTATCGCTGCAATCGCGTGACAGGCTCGCGGCTCCGCCCTGCGACGCCCCCTCAATTCTCGTCTCCAGCACTTTGGAATTTTCAGGCGACGAACGGGACGCGGCCGTTGCGCGGGTCTTCATCAAGATCGACCATCAATATTATGTTTTCGACGAGGCGCGGCTTTCGCTTGTCGACCGCTTACTAGGTTTCAGGCAGAAAGCCGCCTCTCGCTGCCGCCTGCTCGCGGGCGCGACCCAGCCGAATTCCCGCGAGGGCGCCTGGAAAATCACCAGCAGAAGCGGCGCAGTGACGATGATCTACGAGACGGACTGGCTGAACGACACGGCCAATTACCGCGATTTCGACCTCGCCAAGCTCGCTGTGTCGGCGCCGCTGGCCGATCCAGCGCCGGAAGGCCGTAGCATGTATCCATTCGACGCGCGAAACATCAAATAGAGTCTACCGGCCTGTAGCCAGGGGAAGCAGAGTTTCACTGCCTGTCTTAGGAGTCAGCAGATCATTCCCCGGCTCCTGAGGAAACAGCTCATTTCCGGCATGATAAGAGAATGAGTCATATTTGCCGTCAAACAGGACCTCAACGCGGCAAACGCCTGATGCAAAATCTCTTTCTTCGCTTTGCTCTTGGAAAGACAACACTCGATACAATACATCGTGCATGGCTTTGTCGTCATATCCGAAGGACCGCACCTTGCTATCTAAGCTATCGTCTAAAATAACACGATGGCGATAGCCTTTTTCCAAATCGCATCGAACGTCAATGAGATGGCCTGAGCTTATATAACTTACTGTATTATAACTATATTGATCAAGGTTTCTCTTCCACCATTCCGCGCCGGCGTTGGTTGAGATCAGTATCGAACAAAAAGCAATGCCCAAGAAAAATGCTCGATATCGGCCCATTTCTCTGCTGCTTTAGCGGGTGAGAGACCGCGAGACCGCGAGACCGCTTAGGCAGGTTATGTATAGCCGGGGTCTATCAACAAGTCGCCCACGGAAATCATATCGTGGTCGGCGATCGTCATAAAGATAAAGCTGAGTATGTGCAATTATATACTATACTTATACGAATTCAATGCGTGCATATACGTAATGTGAGGCGACCCACAGGCGCGCAACGCGGGGAGGTCTCCCAGCAAGGTCCACGAGCTGAGAGCCATCCTCCCCCTATTCCGGGGACGGAGAGGCTCGTGAAGGCTGCTTTTCACGATGGTGATATTCAGGCAGAAGACGAAACAACTGTCATTGTCTCTCCCGGGCCGCGTTCACGCGCTTTTCCCCGATCCAGCCCCTCGAGCCCCTGAGTACTGGTCTTGGCCAAACCCAGTAAACCCCTGCATCGCGAGCTCTATGCGCAGACGCTCGCGGCGATCGCGCTCGGCGTTCTTTTTGGCGCGCTACTGCCGGCGCAGGCAGACGCCCATTGGGTCAAGGCGCTCGGGGATGGTTTTGTGAAGCTCGTCAAGATGACGATCGCCCCGGTGATCTTCTGCACCGTGGCGGGCGGCATCGCGCATCTTTCCGACGCCCGCCAGGTCGGCCGCGTCGGCGCCAAGGCGCTTATCTATTTCGAGACCGTCTCGACCTTCGCCTTGCTGGTAGGCCTTCTCGTCGGCGAGATCGTCCGTCCGGGCGCAGGCTTTCCCGGCCGTCCCGACGCCGAGGCCGTGGAGCAATACGCCAAGCGGGCGAGCGAGTCGCAGGGCGCGGTCGACTTTCTGCTCGGCGTGATTCCGGAGACGATCTTCGGCGCTTTCTCGCAAGGGCAGATCCTGCAGGTCCTTCTCGTTGCGATCCTTTTCGGCTTCTCGCTCATGCCGGCTGGCGAGAAAACGGAGCGGTTGCGCGTCTTTCTCGACGACGCGGGGCACGCGACCTTCGGCGTCGTCGGACTCATCATGAAGGCGGCGCCCATCGGGGCCTTCGGCGCGATGGCCTACACGGTCGGCCATTACGGGCTCGCTTCGCTCGCCTCGCTTGCCTGGCTCGTCGGCTCCTTCTATCTCGCGTCGATTCTCTTCATCGTTCTGGCGCTCGGCTCGATCGCGCGGCTCGTCGGCTTCTCCATTCTTCGCTTCCTCGCCTATATCAAGGACGAGTTGCTGATTGTGCTCGGCACCTCATCCTCCGAGAGCGCGCTGCCGCGGCTGATGCAAAAGCTCGAACGGCTCGGCTGCGAGGAAAGCGTGGTGGGCCTCGTCGTTCCGACCGGCTATTCCTTCAATCTCGACGGCACCAATATCTACATGACGCTCGCGACGGTCTTCATCGCGCAGGCGCTGGGCGTCGATCTCACCCTTTGGCAAAAGCTCACGATCATCGGCGTCGCGATGCTGACCTCGAAAGGCGCCTCGGGCGTGGCCGGCGCGGGCTTCGTCACACTGGCCGCGACGCTCGCCGCGGTCGATCCGCGCTTGGCGCCGGGCATGGCGCTGATGCTCGGCGTCGACAAATTCATGAGCGAATGCCGCGCGCTCACCAATCTTTGCGGCAATGGCGTCGCGACAATTGTCGTCGCGGCGTGGGAAAACGCGCTCGATCGCGAAAAGCTCTCGCGGGAGCTTGGAGGTTGAGACCCGACTCGTCGTCTTCAGGCCGTTCGATAATTTCTCACCTGGGGCGTTCTGGCTCGAGGCGCAGATTTTGAAACATCGATGAGCGCTTCGGCCATGCAACGCATGATCGAGTAGAAGGCCTGTGCTTCGTTTTCTTGTGATTTGCTATATAGCGCTGCAAAACTTGCTGTCGAAACAATAAGAGAGGTGATAAGGCCTTTCTGCGCCAAGCCCATTTCAAGGCCAGACTCGAGAGCGGAAATTTTCGCGTTGAGGATAACACTCTCTATGTTTCTGGCCGTGTCCTCCAAAAATGCTCTCTCTTTTTCTCCGAGCTCGCGCAATTCAGACAGATTAAAGCAGTGGTCTGATGTTGGGCCCTCAAGAATTGCATAGTCTTTGGCGCTTATCATGTTCAGATCCTCACTGCCGCTTATGCCGCTCAATGGCCGTGTTCCCAGATCACGTTGCGCTTGAGCGAAATCGCTCGCATCGCGCTTTAGAGTCTGTCCCGGAAAGGTGCGAAGCGGATTTCCGGTCAGGACATGCTCTAAGTTTTTGATTTGAAGCTTCGTCCTTTTCGATCGCATGCTTCCATGCGATCGGGACGCGCTCTCGAGTTTGATAGCCGGCCGGTCGCAATTTTAGAATTGTGGTCTATGCGTAGCGATCGGCGTTTCGAAGTCGGCGTCGTCTTGCGCCTGCCGAAGGCTAATCGTAACTCCTCTGCGCAGCGGCGCGGTCGACACGACACATCAGGCGCAACCCGAACCAGAATGACCTTTAAGCCAGACATCCCCTCAGAGACCGCCTTCTCCTTCCTCGTCGCGCCGGAGGAGGCGGGAAAGCGCCTGGACCGCTATCTCGCGGAGCGCGCCGAAATCGCCGCGGCGCATGTCTCGCGCACGCGGGTCAAGGCGCTCGTCGAGTCGGGCGCAGCGACGCTCAACGGCGCGCCTGCGCGCGATGCGAGCGCGCGGCTCGGAGAAGGCGATCGGGTGGAGCTCCTGTTGCCGCAGCCGGAGCCTGCGGCGCCGCAAGGCGAGGACATCCCGCTCGAGGTCGTCTTCGAGGACGCGCATCTGCTCGTCGTCGACAAGCCGGCGGGCCTCGTCGTGCATCCCGCGCCGGGGCACGAGAGCGGCACGCTCGTCAATGCGCTGATTTCCCATTGCGGTGACAGCCTCTCCGGCATCGGCGGCGTCAAGAAGCCCGGCATCGTGCATCGCATCGACAAGGACACGAGCGGGCTCATCGTCATCGCCAAGACCGACGCGGCGCATGCGGGCCTTTCCCGGCTATTCGAGGATCACGGCCGCAGACTCAACCTCACGCGCGACTATCTCGCCTTCGTCTGGGGCGCGCCGGGGCGCGGGCAGGGGACGATCGAGGCGCCGATCGGGCGCCACGCCACGCAGCGCGAGCGGATGGCGGTGGTCGCCCTCGCGCGCGGCCGCGAGGCGATCACCCATTGGGAAAAGCTCGAGGATTTCGGCGCAGCCTCGTTGCTGCGGTGCAGCCTGGAGACCGGCCGCACGCATCAGATTCGCGTGCACATGGCGCATATCGGACATCCGCTGATCGGCGATCTGACCTATGGCGCGGGCTTCAAGACCAAGGTCGCACGGCTTTCGGCGCCGGCGCGGGAGGCTGTCGAGGCCTTGGGACGACAGGCGCTGCATGCGGCGACGCTCGGCTTCACCCATCCGGTGACGGGCGAGGAGCTGTTGTTCGAAAGCGAGCTGCCAGCGGATTTAGAGGCGTTGCGCAAGGCGCTGGCGGAAGGCGCGTAACCAAGGCCCCCTCCCTGTCCCTCGCCCGCAAGCGGGAGAGGGGACCCTAACGATCTGCGTTTTGCGAAGTTTGAATTGACCGCCCGAGTCTACCCCCTCTCCCGCGAAAGCGGGGGAGGGTCGGGGAGGGGGAGGCTTTCCTGTTAGAAAATCACGTGGGCGGACTCAGCCTCGCCCGCCTCTCACCGCCAGGTGGGCTCGTCGTCGCGGCGCGACACATGGGCGGCCTTGGAAGGCTTCGGGGCCGCGGCCTGATCCGCCTGCGGCTTTTGGGCGGCGGTCTTGGCCTTCGCGGGCTGCGCCGACGTCTTCGATTTGGCGTCCTTCGCGGCCGTCTTGGCCTTGCCGGCCATAGCGCCCGCCTTGCCCTTGGCCTCGTGCTTGGCGTGAGGCTGCACGGGCGGCGGCGTCGTCTCCATGCCGACGACGTCCCCCGTGTCCTTGTGATAGATGTCGTCGCGGAACTGCGTCGCGCCGTCCGGCGACCCCCAGGCCGTCACATAGACCCAGTGGACCGGCACGGGCGGAACGATCTTCACGTCGAGACGCTCGCCGGAGCGGATGACCTCGTCGATGTGGTCGCGATCCCAGCCGGGCGTTTCCTTGAGCAGCCAGGCGACATAGTCGCGCACGTTCTGCAAACGTATGCAGCCCGAGGAAACGAAGCGGAAATCGTCGCCGAACACGCCCTTGGCCGGGGTGTCGTGCATATAGACGCCATAGGCGTTGTTGATGTTGATGCGCACGACGCCGAGCGAGTTGAAGTCGCCGCCCGTGTCCTGGCGAAAGCGATAATTCAGCGCGTCGAGCGAGTTCCAGTTGATCTGCTCGGGCTGAAGCTCCTGGTTTTCCTTGTCATAGACGCGAATATGGTTGTCGCGCAGATAGTTTTGGTCGGCCTGCATCTTCGGGATCAGATCCTTACGGATCACCGAGGCCGGCACGGTCCAGAAGGGGTTGAAATTAATCTCGATCGCCTTGGTCTGCATGATCGGCGACTGGCGGTCGATCTTGCCGACGCCGGCGATGTGATGCGTGATCACCTGGCCGTTCTCGATCGTCTCGACCTGCGCCGCCGGAATATTGGCGACCACCATGCGGTTGCTAAGGTCGTGCACGACGCTCTTCAGGCGGATGAGATTGATCTCGAGCTGGCGCAGCCGCTCCTCGGCAGGCACATTGAGCGCGGCCAGCGTCTGCGGCGTGACGACGCCCGTCTCGTTGAAGCCGTGGCGCGCCTGGAAGCGACGAACCGCCGCCTCGACGTAGGAATCGAAGACAGGGTTCGTTCCGGTCTCCGAGCCGATGTCGCCCGACGCGATCAATCGCCGGCGCAGCGCGGAAACCGCGGGTCCGTTGGAGCCGACCGCGAGCTGGAGCCCGCCAGGCACGGGTTGCCAGCCGCCATTGGCGAGGATCTGGCGATATTGCTCGATCGCCTGCTCGGTCGCCGCGACCGTCTGCTCGGAGAGAAGGGGCGTCGTGGAGCGCGAGACGGTAAGTTTTTCCGCCGCGTCATAGCGCTGCGCCCATTCGGCTTGGCCGTCGTAGGAATCGGCGAGGGCGCCGCCCGAAAGGCTCAGAGCCAGCAAACCGCCGGCGGCAAAGCGAATCGTCGTGGTCCTGAACAAGGCAAAGCTCCAGTCGGGAGAAATCCGCCAAGGCGCGCGGCGGGACAGGCGAGAGTGTTTTCGCCGAAACGGGTGACGTTGGGGTTAAGAAGCCCGATGTCTCGGGCGATTTTGTGACGGGACGGAGGCCCGGCGCGTGGACGGCCGGAAAGAAGAACTCAATGAAATTGGGCGTCGATCCTAAAGGAAGCCTTAGAGCGCGTTCGGATCTCGTGGAATTGCGCGACAAAAAAGGACTAAGCGCCAAATCAAATACAGAAAATGTCGCGGCGCACGCCAGCGTCCCCGGCGCCGGCTCTCCGGGAAACGGAGAGCCGGGCGTCGGAAGAGGTCTCGCGACCGCCTTTATTCCACCGGCACGGGGGGAAGCGCCGGCGCCTGCTGCGCCGCCTTGGCTTCGCTGGTTTCGGCGCGCTGGGCGATGATCAGGTCGTCGCGGCTCGTCGCGAGATGGCGGAACTTCGCCATCGCCGCGCCGGTGCCCGCCGGGATCAGCCGGCCGACAATGACATTCTCCTTGAGGCCCACGAGCGGGTCGACCTTGCCGTTGACGGCGGCTTCGGTCAGGACGCGCGTGGTCTCCTGGAAGGACGCCGCCGAGAAGAAGGAGCGCGTCTGCAGCGAGGCCTTGGTGATGCCGAGCAGCACCGGCGTGCCGGTCGCGGGCTTCGTGCCCTCTTCCTGCGCCTTGGCGTTCGCCTCCTCGAGCTCCATCTCGTCGACCTGCTCGCCTTCGAGGAAGCCGGTGTCGCCGGGATCGACGATATCGACCTTCTGCAACATCTGACGCACGATCACCTCGATGTGCTTGTCGTTGATGTTGACGCCTTGCAGGCGATAGACCTCCTGGATCTCATTGACGAGATAGGCCGCAAGCTCCTCGACGCCCTTGATCGCCAGAATGTCGTGCGGCGCCGGATTGCCGTCGACGATGTAGTCTCCCTTCTCGACGACGTCGCCATCCTGCAGATGGATGTGCTTGCCCTTCGGGATGAGATATTCGACGGGATCGGCGCCGTCCTCATGCGGGATGATCGAGACGCGCTGCTTGTTCTTGTAGTCCTTGCCGAACTGCACGGTGCCGGAGATTTCCGCGATGATCGCGTGATCCTTCGGCCGGCGCGCCTCGAAGAGTTCGGCGACGCGCGGCAGACCGCCGGTGATGTCGCGTGTCTTGGCGCTCTCGAGCGAGATACGCGCGAGAATGTCGCCCGCCGTCACCTTCTGCCCCGGCTCGACGGCGATGATCGAGTCGACGGGTAGGGCATAGCGGGCGTCGCCGCCGCGCTGCAGCTTGATGATCTTCCCGTCCGCGCCCTTGACCGAGATCGAGGGCTTGAGGCTCGCCGAGCGCAGATTGAGGCGCCAGTCCATGACCATGCGCTTGGTGATGCCGGTCGATTCGTCGGCCGACTCCGCCATCGATTGGCCTTCGACCAGATCCTCAAAGCCCACGACGCCGTCGACCTCGGTCAGGATCGGCCGGGTGTAGGGGTCCCATTCGGCGACGCGCTGGCCGCGCTTGACCGTATCGCCCTCGTCGACCTTGAGCCGCGCGCCATATTGGACGCGGGTGACCGAGCGCTCCGTTCCGTCGGGTCCGAGGATCACCACGGCGACGTTTCTCGCCATGACCATCAGATCGCCGTCGGAGTTGCGCGCGACGTGGCGGTTGCGCACATGCACCTTGCCATCGAAATTCGATTCGAAGAACGACTGGTCGGCGAGCTGCGCCGCGCCGCCGATGTGGAAGGTGCGCATGGTGAGCTGCGTGCCCGGCTCGCCGATCGACTGCGCGGCGATGACGCCGACGGCCTCACCCATGTTGACCGGCACGCCGCGCGCCAAGTCGCGACCGTAGCAGGCCGCGCACACGCCTTCCTTGGCCTCGCAGGTCAGCACCGAGCGGATCTTCACCTCCTGAATGCCCGCCGCGGTGATCGGCTCGAGGTGCCATTCCTGGATCATCTCGCCGGCGGGGACGATCACCCTGCCGTCCGGCGCGCGCAAGTCCTCGGCCGCGGTGCGTCCGAGAATGCGCATGGCGAGCGAAGCGACCACTTGGCCCGCGTCGATGATCGCGCGCATGCGGATGCCGTTCTTGGAGCCGCAATCCTTCGACGAGATGATCGAGTCCTGCGCCACGTCGACGAGGCGGCGGGTCAGATAGCCCGAGTTCGCGGTCTTCAACGCCGTGTCGGCGAGACCCTTGCGGGCGCCGTGCGTGGAGTTGAAGTATTCGAGAACCGTGAGGCCTTCCTTGAAGTTCGAGATGATCGGGCTCTCGATGATCTCGCCCGAGGGCTTGGTCATCAGGCCGCGCATCGCCGCGAGCTGGCGCATCTGCGCGGGCGAGCCGCGCGCGCCGGAATGCGACATCATGTAGATCGAGTTGATTGGCAGATCGCGGCCGTGCTCGTCCTTACGCACCGACGAGATGCGGCTCATCATCTCCTCGGCGAGCTTCTCCGAGCATTTGCCCCAGGCGTCGACGACCTTGTTGTATTTCTCGCCCTGGGTGATCAGACCGTCGTTGTACTGCTGCTCATATTCCTTGGCGGCCGCGCGCGTCTCACCGACGATGCGCTCCTTCGTCTCCGGCACGATCATGTCGTCCTTGCCGAACGAGATGCCCGCCTTGAACGCCTCGCGGAAGCCGAGCGACATGATGCGGTCGCAGAAGATCACCGTCTCCTTCTGCCCGCAATTGCGGTAGACGGTGTCGATCATGTTGGAGATTTCCTTCTTCGTCATCAGCTTGTTGGCGACGTCGAAGGGAATTTTGACATGGTCGGGCAGCAGCTGGCCCAAGATCATGCGACCGGGCGTCGTGTTGAAGATCTTGGAGACGCGCTTGCCGTTCGCGTCAAAGGTCCAGGCGCGACCCTTGACCTTGGCGTGCAACGTCACGGCGCCCGAGGCCAAAGCGTGCTCGATCTCGCCCATATTGGCGAAGATGCCGGAGAGCGGGGCCTTGGTCTTGGGATCCTCGCGATATTGCCCCGGCTCGCCGTCACGTTCGAGCGTGAGATAGTAAAGGCCGAGCACGATGTCCTGACTCGGCACGATGATCGGCTGACCATTGGCCGGATGCAGGATGTTGTTGGTCGACATCATCAGCACGCGCGCCTCGAGCTGCGCCTCGAGCGACAGCGGCACGTGCACGGCCATCTGGTCGCCGTCGAAATCGGCGTTGAAAGCCGCGCAGACGAGCGGATGCAGCTGGATGGCCTTGCCTTCGATCAGCACGGGCTCGAAGGCCTGGATGCCGAGACGATGCAAGGTCGGGGCGCGATTGAGCAGGACCGGGTGCTCGCGGATGACCTCGTCGAGAATGTCCCAGACCTCGGGCTTCTCCTTTTCGACGAGCTTCTTCGCTTGCTTGACGGTGGCCGAAAAGCCCTTGGCGTCGAGACGCGAATAGATGAAGGGCTTGAAGAGCTCGAGCGCCATCTTCTTGGGCAGGCCGCATTGATGCAGCTTGAGCTCCGGGCCCACGACGATGACGGAGCGGCCCGAATAGTCGACGCGCTTGCCGAGAAGATTCTGGCGGAACCGGCCCTGCTTGCCCTTGAGCATATCGGCGAGCGACTTCAGCGGGCGCTTATTCGCGCCCGTGATGACGCGGCCGCGGCGGCCGTTGTCGAACAGCGCGTCGACCGCCTCCTGCAGCATGCGCTTCTCGTTGCGGATGATGATGTCCGGCGCGCGCAGCTCAATGAGCCGCTTCAGGCGGTTGTTGCGGTTGATGACGCGGCGGTAGAGATCGTTGAGATCCGAGGTCGCGAAGCGCCCGCCGTCGAGCGGCACGAGCGGCCGCAGATCCGGCGGAATGACCGGAATTTCCTTCAGCACCATCCACTCCGGCTTATTGCCGGATTGGATGAAGGCCTCGATGATCTTGAGACGCTTGGCGAGCTTCTTGGGCTTCAGGTCCGTCGTCGCCTCGGCGATCTCCTGGCGCAGGCTCGCCGCGATGCTCTCGAGGTCCATGGACTCGAGCAGCTTGCGGATCGCCTCGGCGCCGATCATCGCGGTGAAGCAGTCCTGGCCATATTTGTCCTGGGCCTGCAGATATTCATCCTCGGTGAGGAGCTGACGGTCCTTGAGGTCGGTCAGTCCCTTGTCGATGACGATGTAGGACTCGAAATAGAGAATGCGCTCGAGATCCTTCAGCGTCATGTCGAGCAGAAGGCCGATGCGCGACGGCAGCGACTTCAGAAACCAGATGTGCGCGACGGGCGCGGCGAGCGAGATGTGGCCCATGCGATCGCGGCGAACGCGCGCGAGCGTGACCTCGACGCCGCACTTCTCGCAGATGACGCCCTTGTATTTCATGCGCTTGTACTTGCCGCACAAGCACTCATAGTCCTTGATCGGGCCGAAGATGCGGGCGCAGAACAGCCCGTCGCGCTCCGGCTTGAAGGTGCGATAGTTGATGGTCTCGGGCTTCTTGATCTCGCCGTATGACCAGGACAGGATCTTTTCGGGGCTCGCGATCGAAATCTGAATCTGATCGAAGGCCTGCGTGGCCGCGACCGGACTGAAGAGATTCATGACCTCTTGCTGATTCACGGGGTTTCTCCTTTACGAGCGCGCGGCGCGCCGCTCCCGATTTCGGTTCCGCTTAGAGCGAGCTCCGCAAAAGTCGTTAGACATTTGCATTGGAACTCGTTCCAGCTCTTGATCCTCGCGCGATTTTTCTCCCTCGAACGATGCCGTTCGAGGGAGAAATCGCGCTCAACGTCTTACTCGGCGGCTTCCGACGGCATCGCCTGATCCTCGCCTTCCGGCGCCGTCGAGGTCAGCTCGACGTTGAGAGCAAGCGAGCGCATTTCCTTGATGAGCACGTTGAAGCTCTCCGGAATGCCCGACTCGATATTGTCGTCGCCGCGCACGATCGATTCATAGACCTTGGTGCGGCCGGCGACGTCGTCGGATTTCACCGTCAGCATTTCCTGCAGCGTATAGGCCGCTCCATAGGCCTCGAGCGCCCACACCTCCATCTCGCCGAAGCGCTGCCCGCCGAACTGGGCCTTTCCGCCGAGCGGCTGCTGCGTGACGAGCGAGTAAGGACCGATCGATCGCGCATGGATCTTGTCGTCGACGAGATGGTGCAGCTTCAGCATGTAGATGTAGCCGACGGTCACCTTGCGATCGAAAGCTTGGCCCGTGCGGCCATCGAAGAGCGTCACCTGACCCGAGGAGGCGAGACCCGCGCGGTCGAGCATGTCGACGATGTCCTTCTCGCGCGCGCCGTCGAAGACGGGCGTTGCGATCGGCACGCCGCGGCGCAGGTTCTCGCCGACCTCGCGCAGGAGCCGCTCGTCGAGCTCCGCGATCCCCTTGTCGCCGTCATAGACCTCCAAGAGCTTCTCGCGGAGCGGCCCGGCGTCCTTCGTGCGCAGATAGGCGTCGACCGCCGCGCCGACCTGCTTGCCAAGTCCAGCGCAGGCCCAGCCGAGATGCGTCTCGAGAATCTGGCCGACGTTCATGCGGCTCGGCACGCCGAGCGGATTGAGCACGATGTCGACGGGCGTGCCGTCCTCGAGGAAGGGCATGTCTTCCTGCGGCACGATGCGCGAAACCACGCCCTTGTTGCCATGGCGTCCGGCCATCTTGTCGCCCGGCTGGATCTTGCGCTTCACCGCGACGAAGACCTTCACCATCTTCATCACGCCGGGCGGCAGCTCGTCGCCGCGCTGCAACTTCTCGACCTTATCGAGGAAGCGCGTCTCGAGGCCCTTCTTCGCCTCGTCATATTGCTTGCGCACGGCCTCGATCGCCGCCATCAGCGCGTCGTCCTCGACGGCAAAGGTCCACCACTGCGAACGCGGATGCTCCTCAAGCAGCGCCTGCGTGAGCACTTGATCCTTCTTGAAGGACTTCGGCCCGGCGACAGCCTTCCTGCCGGTCAGCATCTCGGCGAGACGCGCGTAGACGTTGCGGTCGAGGATCGCGAGCTCGTCGTCGCGGTCCTTGGCCAGACGCTCGATCTCTTCGCGTTCGATCGCCTGCGCGCGTTCGTCCTTCTCCACGCCGTGGCGGTTGAACACGCGCACTTCGACGATCGTGCCTTGAACGCCCGGCGGCACGCGCAGGCTCGTGTCGCGCACGTCCGAGGCTTTCTCGCCGAAAATCGCACGCAACAGCTTTTCTTCCGGCGTCATCGGGCTTTCGCCCTTGGGCGTGATCTTGCCGACGAGAATGTCGCCCGCCTGAACCTCGGCGCCGATGTAGACGATCCCCGCCTCGTCGAGATTCTTCAGCGTCTCTTCGGAGACGTTCGGAATATCGCGCGTGATCTCCTCGGGACCAAGCTTGGTGTCGCGCGCCATCACCTCGAATTCATCGATGTGAATCGAGGTGAACACGTCGTCCTTGACGATGCGCTCGTTCAAGAGGATCGAGTCTTCGAAGTTGTACCCGTTCCAAGGCATGAAGGCGACGAGCACATTGCGGCCGAGCGCGAGGTCGCCGAGATCAGTGGAGGGGCCATCGGCGATGATGTCGCCCTTGCGCACGAGGTCGCCGACGCGCACCAGCGGTTTCTGGTTGATGCAGGTCGACTGGTTCGAGCGCTGGAACTTCATGAGGCGGTAGATATCAACGCCGGGGCGCCCCGGATCGAAGTCCTCGGTCGCGCGGATAACGATGCGGGTCGCGTCGATCTGATCGACAACGCCGGTGCGGCGCGCCGCGATCGCTGCGCCCGAGTCGGCCGCGACGACTCCTTCCATGCCGGTGCCGACGAGCGGCGCGTCCGCCTTGACGAGCGGCACGGCCTGGCGCTGCATGTTGGAGCCCATCAGCGCGCGGTTGGCGTCGTCGTTCTCCAGAAACGGAATCAGCGCGGCCGCGACCGAGACGAGCTGCTTGGGCGACACGTCCATGGCGTCGACGCGATCGCGCGTCGTCAGCACGACGTCGCCGGCGTGACGGCAGAGCACGAGGTCCTCGGTCAGCACGCCGTCGTTGTCGACCGCCGCGTTGGCCTGTGCGACGTGGAACTTCTGCTCCTCCATCGCCGAAAGATAGACGACCTCACCCGTGACCTTGCCGTCGCGCACGCGGCGATAGGGCGCCTCGATGAATCCGTATTTGTTGACGCGCGCGAAGGTCGCGAGCGAGTTGATGAGGCCGATGTTGGGACCTTCCGGCGTCTCGATCGGGCAGATGCGGCCGTAATGCGTCGGGTGCACGTCGCGCACCTCGAAGCCGGCGCGCTCGCGCGTGAGACCGCCCGGACCAAGCGCCGAGAGACGGCGCTTGTGGGTGATCTCGGAGAGCGGATTGGTCTGGTCCATGAACTGTGAGAGCTGCGACGAGCCGAAGAACTCGCGCACCGCCGCGGCCGCAGGCTTGGCGTTGATGAGATCCTGCGGCATCACCGTATCGATGTCGACCGAGGACATGCGCTCCTTGATGGCGCGCTCCATGCGCAAAAGCCCCAAGCGATACTGATTTTCCATCAGCTCGCCGACAGAGCGCACGCGGCGATTGCCGAGATGGTCGATGTCGTCGATCTCGCCGCGACCGTCGCGCAGGTCGACGAGCGCCCTGACGACAGCGACGATGTCCTCGCGACGCAGCACGCGCATCGTGTCGGGCGCGTCGAGGTCGAGGCGCATGTTCATCTTGACCCGGCCGACCGCGGAGAGGTCGTAACGCTCGGCGTCGAAGAACAGCGAATGGAACATCGCCTCCGCCGTCTCGATCGTCGGCGGCTCGCCGGGGCGCATGACGCGATAGATGTCGAACAGCGCGTCTTCCCGCGCGCTGTTCTTGTCGAGCGCCAGCGTGTTGCGGATGTAGGGACCGATATTGATATGGTCGATGTCGAGAATAGGCAGTTCGCCCAAGCCCTTGTCGATGAGGAGCGGCAAGGTCTTCGCGGTGATCTCATCGCCCGCCTCGGCGAAGATCTCGCCGGTCGACATGTCGAAGAGATCCTGGGCGAGATATTGGCCGTAAAGCTCCTCGGCGGCGACCTTGATCGCCTTCACGCCCTTTTCGGCAAGCTGGCGCGCCGCGCGCACGGCAAGCTTCTTGCCGGCCTCGAGGATGACCTCGCCCGTGTCGGCGTCGATGATGTCGGCCGTGGCCTTGACGCCCTTCAGGCGCTCGGCGTCAAAGGGCATGCGCCAGCTGTCGCCGTCCAGCGTGTAGGGAATCGTCTTGTAGAAGGTCGAGAGAATCTCCTCGCTGTCGAGCCCGAGCGCCAGAAGCAGCGAGGTCGCGGGAATCTTGCGGCGTCGGTCGATGCGCGCATAGACGATGTCCTTGGCGTCGAATTCGATGTCGAGCCAGGAGCCGCGATAGGGAATGATGCGCGCGGCGAACAAGAGCTTGCCGGAGGAATGGCTCTTGCCCTTGTCGTGGTCGAAGAAGACGCCGGGCGAGCGGTGCATCTGCGAGACGATGACGCGCTCGGTCCCGTTGACGATGAAGGTGCCGTTCGACGTCATGAACGGCATGTCGCCCATGTAGACGTCCTGCTCCTTGATGTCCTTGATGGACTTCGCCTGCGTCTCCGGATCGACGTCAAAGACGATGAGGCGCAGCGTCACTTTGAGCGGCGCGGCGAAGGTCATGCCGCGCTGACGGCATTCGTCGACGTCGTATTTCGGCGCCTCGAACTCGTAGCGCACGAATTCCAGCAGCGAGACCTGAGCAAAATCGGAGATCGGAAACACCGAGCGGAAAACGCCTTGCAGTCCTTCTTCGGGACGCCCGCCTTCCGGCTCATCAACCATCAGGAACTGGTCGTAGGAGGCCTTCTGGACCTCGATGAGATTGGGCATCTCGGCGGCTTCGCGGATGTGGCCGAAATATTTGCGAACCCGCTTGCGGCTTGAGAATTTTTGCGCGCTCTGCTGAGCCATGTCGTCTCTCGAACCTTAAGGTTTGTTTCAGGCGAATAGCAAGTTGCGAATAGCGAATAGATGAACCACTCTATTCGCTATTCGCTATTCGCTGCTAGCCCCGGCGGTGGTCGGCCGAAAACCCTCTCCCGCGGAGGCGGGAGAGGGAGAATGTAGATTTTACTTGAGCTCGACCTTGGCGCCGGCCTTCTCGAGCTGGGCCTTGATCTTCTCGGCTTCTTCCTTGCTGGCGCCTTCCTTGACCGGCTTCGGCGCGCCCTCGACGAGGTCCTTGGCTTCCTTGAGGCCGAGGCCGGTAATGGCGCGCACTTCCTTGATGACCTCGATCTTCTTGTCCCCGGCCGCGGCCAGGATCACGTTGAATTCGGTCTTCTCCTCGACCGGAGCGGCAGCGGCGGCGGCGCCGCCCGGAGCCGCCGCGACAGCGACGGCGGCGGCGGCCGAGACGCCCCACTTCTCCTCGAGGAGCTTGGCGAGCTCGGCGGCTTCGAGCACGGTCAGCGACGAGAGGTCTTCGACGATCTTTTCAAGATTGGCCATTGTGGTGTCTTCCTTCGGATTGGTTCGATGGTTTGTTACAGAAGGCCTTGATCAGGCCGCGTCTTTGTTGGCGTAGGCCCCGAACACGCGCGCGAGCTTGGCTGCAGGCGCGGTCTGGAGCTGCGCGATCTTCGTCGCCGGGGCCTGGATGAGGCCGACGAGCTTTGCGCGCAGTTCGTCCAGCGAAGGCATGGTCGCGAGCGACTTCACGCCATCGGGATTGAGGGCCGTCGCGCCGAGCGCTCCACCCAGGATCACGAACTTGTCGTGGTCCTTGGCGAAGGTCGCCGCGACTTTGGGCGCCGCCACCGGATCGTCCGAATAGGCGATCAGTGTCGGTCCCTTGAGCAAGGGGCCGATGGAGGCGGCGCTTTCGCCGTCGAGAGCGATCTTGACGAGGCGGTTCTTGGCGACCTGAACGGTGGCGCCCGCTGCGCGAGCCTGCTTACGCAGCTTTTGCATTTGGGCGACCGTCAAGCCGGAGTAATGCGCGACGACGACGACGGAGGTCTTGGAAAAGACCTCCTTCAGCGCCGCCACAGCTTGGGCTTTCTCCGCTCTATCCACGGGTGCTCTCTCTGCAAAGCGGGGTCGTAGCCCCGCCGGTTGCGACATGCCGCCCGCCGCCCCGAGGGGAGCCGGACGGCCTCCGTAGATCCTGTCCCCGCGGCGAAGATCGCTGCGGTTGAGGGGGCGCCGAACCAAATCCGAAGGACCAGGCCCAAGCGGGCCGGCCCCAAATTCGTGGTTTCCCCGTCTGTGCAGGCCGCCAAGCGCCCTTGCGGGCGACTCGGCAGATTAAGCCGCGCAGGGCGAGAAGCCCTTTGCGGACGCCGGCAGTCTCGGACAGGATATGGCCGGACGGGGCGCGGGACTGAGGCCCCGGCCCTCCGGCCTATCCACCGTTTCGCCTTGCGCTGACGCGAGGTTTCAACGGAAGCTCTGATTCCTTATTGAGAGGGGCGGCCGCGCCCGGCCTGCTCCTCGGAACGAGTTATTTAGCCATTTTGCGGCCCCTTGCCAAGAGGGATTTTCAAAAACCTGTTCAAGAAGGGCTTGACAGCCTTATTTTTGCGCCCATGCGGGCTTACGCCTTCGTTCGTCGTGTCGAATCACCGCGTTGCGAGTCGCCGTCCTGCGGACGGCAAAAAATCCGCCAATGGGGATCACGCGCATGGACAGCTCTCTCGACAGCCCGCCGACCCAGGTCGCAACCGCTTTTTCCGCGGAGGAGGCCGCACGCGTCGCCGGCGCGTCTCCCAACGCCCCCATCGTGGGGCCTGACGCGGAGGGCGAAGAGGAAGCCCTGCCGGAAAACGCGGGCAAGTCGATCACCGAAGCGGCGCATATCGTCACGCAGGGACGGCACCGTTTCTACTCCTTGACGCTCTCGAGCGACGTTCTCGCAGCCTGCTGCACCGCCGACACGCGCGCCGAAAATCCGCTCGACGGATTCCAGCGCCTGCTCGATCGGCGCCGGGCGAAGGAGATCGCCAAATACATCGACAGCGGCTTCGGAACGACGCCTTGCGCCGTCATTCTCTCGGCGCAGCCGCAGGCGCAGCTGCGCTACGACCGCGAGAGCGGCCTGCTGCGCTTCCGCAGGGATCCGGGCGCCTTCCTCATCATCGACGGGCAGCATCGCATCTTCGGCTTCCATATGGCCAAGCGGAAGATCAAGGTGCCGGTCGTCGTCTACAACAAGCTGACGCGCGCCCAGGAATGTCAGCTGTTCATGGACATCAACACCAAGCAGCGGCCGGTGCCTCAGGAGCTGCTGCTCGACATCCGTCGCCTCTCCGAGTCTGAGACCGCCGCGGAGGCGCTGCTCCACGATGTTTTCGACCTCTTCGCCAAGAATGAGGACAGCGCGTTGAACGGGCTGCTGTCTCCCGCGGAGCGACGCAAGGGGATGATCTCGCGCGTCACCTTCAACGCCGCCTTGAAGCCGATCGAGAGCATTTTCAATGACGCCAGCGCCGAGGACGTCTATGGCGCGCTCAATCGCTATCTGTCGGTTTGCGCCGAGGGGCTGAGACTGCAGGGCGCGCAGGAGAACATGGTCAATCCGGCGCTGTTCAAAGCCCTGCTGTTGCTGTTCCCCGACATTGCGGAACGCGTGGCGGAACGGGGCGGGGGCGAGCTTCGCGTCGAGGCCTTCCAGCAGATCTTGCTGCCGATGTTCCGCCGGCTGAAGAAGAGCGAGCTGCCGAAGCCGGGCGCCGGCCATCTGGCGATGCGCGAGCACTTCCGCAAGACGCTCACCGCGGGCTTCTCGCTCAAGGACTGGCTGTTCAACTAACGCCTTCCTCAAGGACTGGACATGAGCGCTCGTTTCGTTTGGCGCGCGACCGCCTCCGTTTACCTTCAACTTCTGGCCGTGGCGGCCCTTTCCGCCTCCGCCAAGGCCCAGCCCGCCGAAGGGCAGCCGAATAGCGCCTATGCGAGTGAGGTCTCGCAAATCATTCGGGCGCGCATGCCCCTCGTCAATCCTTACGCCAACACGCCGGCCCCGTGCCCGACCAAGCGGGAATGGGCCTATCCCCTGGCGACGGTCGAGGTCCAGACCTGCTCGGCAAGCTGCTCGTTCCGGATCGGTTCCGACGGGCGGGCGCATGTTACAAGCTGTCGCGCCGATGTGAGCGAGCTTGCTGCGATCTTACGCGAAGCTGTGGTCGGCGCCTCATTCCCGCCTCCGCCCGGCGGCCGATTTGTTGGGGAACAAAGCGTGCGGTTCCACGGCAAGGGCCGAAATCCGGCTTTTCCGTAACCTGCCGTGCGTCTTCTCGGGCGCCGGGCGGCGAAAATCCTGCGTCACGCGAAAGGCTGACGCCTCAGGCCGAAGCGCGCGGGCCCCAACCGCGTCAGGGACGAGCGCGGAAGTCTGTGTCCACCAAGCCTTTGAGCGCTCCCGTAATCTTTTGGGCGGCCCGCCGCGCGTCCGAGACGACGGCCGGCTCGGCGTTCGCCTCGGACGGAGGCGCAGCCGGCGCGCCGTGAGCCTCGTGAGGCTTGGCGACCTTCGCGGGTTTGGATTTCGCGTCGCGGCTCGATCGCGGCTCATGCTTGTCGGATTTGTCGGCGGAATGTTTTTTTCGTTCCTTCGCCGGCTTTGCGGGCTTGGCGACGAGAGCCTCGGGCGTCTGCGGAGCCGCCAGAGCGCGATGCGAAAAAGTGGAAGCCGGTTTTTCGCGCGAATCGAGCTCTAAACTCTTAGAATCGATCACGTGTTCTGCGTTCAGGCGATTCCGCCCGAACGCAGCGTGATCTAAGGGCGCAAGAGGCTCGACGGCAGCCGCTGTCTTCGCGGTCGACGGCGGCGCGACGGCGACGGCCTCCGCAACGGTCGACGCGCTATCCGCGGTCTGCTCGGAGGCAGGGGCTTGCGCCGTCGACTCCTGCGGCGGATCGACTTCCTGCCAGGCGGGGGGAGCCTGGAGCGTCAGCAAGGCTTGCATCCCCGTGTAACCGGCGCCGCCGATGATACAACCGATGGCAATCAGGATCGACGGCGTCGCTAACAGCCGCCGGTAAGACGGCGGAAGCGCTCTCACAGGGCCGGCGGCATATGCGCCGAGCTCGCCTTGGGGCAGGGAATCGATCGTCGCAGATTGCGACGCCTCGACCGCCTGGGACGCGCTTTTCGCTCTCGCCGAGGTCAAGATCGCGGCGAGATCGCTATCAAGCTCGGCGCTTGTCGCCCCCGCGAGCCGACTGACGGGCGCATGCCCCTCACCGCGCTTCTTGAGCCCTGTTAAATTCGTCAACAACTCATGCGTTTCAAAGGAGGCTGTCACGCGCCGACCCTTTTCTTCGCTCAAGGCTCGGGCGGCTCCAAATACGCGGAGCACCCTGCGCAGCGCGCGTCGCCTTACGCAAACACCGCCCGGCCCGCAGAAGTTGCGCCGCGCTCAAGCGCGCCGCCCCAAAAAGCAGGAAGGGACCTTAAGAGCAAGTGACGCAATTGTGGCTGTTTTAAGTCTGAGCTGGGGCGCGACCGCGCTGGTTGGGGGAGAAATGCGCTAAAGCCCCGCCTCTTCCGCCCTTCGCGCGAGCCCGTGCTCGGTCTTGCGCCACAGGTAAGGCTGGCTTCTGAGCTCGCAGAGCGCGCGCCAGGCGGCGGCGCTCTGCATCGCTTGCCAGGCCGGCGCGGCGAGAAGCGCCGGCGCGAGCTTTTGCAGGCCGGCCCGCCGCATGCCGAGAAGGATCGGGCAGAAGGAAGCGAGAAGGCCGCCGAGCGCGAGCGAGCACCAGATCGTCGTAAGCGCGAGCTCGAAGCCGTCTCGGGGATGGAGCAGGTCGCCGAAGAGCGCGCGCCAAAGAAAGGCTGCCGTCAGTGGCGGGCCGACGAGGGGCGCGGCGAAGCCGCCCGCAAACATGCCGAGCGCAGCGAGCGCACGTATTGGCCCCAGATCCTCGAAGAGGCGGCGCGGATCGCGGCAATGCGCCAAGGCCGTCTGCATCCAGCCTTTAAGCCTCGATCCGCCGACGTTCACCAAAATTCGCTGCGGGCCTCCTGGCCTTTGAGAATCAGTGTGATATAAGGATGACTTGTTCGTCGCGGTTCGCATCCGTTCGCCCAGAGCCGGGAATTTTGTTGCGACTGTGTTGCGACGGAGAGCTTTGCGATGAGGACTGGCGGGGCGGGGCTGACCAAAAAAGCGGTGGCGCTGACGCATCGCTCGATCGAGGCCATGAAGCCGGAGAGCGCGCCCTACCGCGTCCCCGACTCGCGCTGCGCTGGGCTCGCCGTCCGGGTCGCGACCGATGGCGTGAAGACCTTTGACCTCGCGTTCAGGATTAAAGGCGGGCGCTCCGTCAGAACTTCCCTAGGAAAGTTCCTCGATGTGGATCTCGACAAGGCGCGCGACCGCGCCAATGAGCTAACAAGGGCTGGGCGGTCTGGAGTTGATCTGCTCGCGGAAGAAAAGGCCGCGCTCGCTGAGAAGGCGAGCCGACTAACGGTCGCTGACCTGATTGAGAATTACTGCCGGAAGCAGGTGCGCGGGAAGCTACGCAGCGGCAAGGAGATTGAGAGCCGACTAAAGCGCGCTCTGGCTCCGAAGCTGGAGACCCCGGCCGAAGAGATCAAGCGCCGAGACCTTCGGGACCTTTTCGACGAAGCCGCCGACGCCGGCGCCCTGCGCGAAGCCGAGAAGCGACGCCAGACTGTCGGCGCGATGTTCCGTTGGGCCGTCTCTCAGGACTACCTCCCTGCTGACCCGACCGCAGGATTGACGGTCTATGACCCCGGCACGCCACGCGAGCGGGTGTTGAGCAATGCAGAGATTCTGGCGCTCTGGTCGTGGCTCGAAGCGGACACCCTCCCACGCGCCCACGTTGACGCCCTCAAGGTGCAGGTCGCTATAGGCGCCCGCTGCGGCGAGGTCGCGGGCATGATGGCCGATGAGGTCGACACGATGAAATGGATATGGACGCTTCCCGCTGCTCGTTCGAAAAATGGGCGCGAAAGAGTTACGCCGCTTGTTGGCGTCGCTCGCGAGATCGTGGAACGGCGCTTGCCAAAGACAGGACCAGTGTTCGCCTCGGAGACCGGACGGCCACTAACCGCAGCCCACGTCGGGCAAGCTCTTTTGGTGAGACGTGAGCGGCTACCGATCTCGACTTTCACGACGCACGACTTGCGCCGGACGTTCGCTACGGCGCTCGACGGCATGGGGATTAGCATCGAACTCATTGCCGCGATCGTCGGGCATGACTCCGCGGTCAACCGGCAGGCAAAGACGTTGGTTCGGCATTATCTGCGAACAGACAAACTCGAAAGAAAGCGCGCTGCACTGGAAGCGTGGGACCGTCGATTGCAGGCGATCATCGCGGGCGAGGATGGCGCGGTGGAGCGCGAGAACGTCACGCCACTAATCAGGACGGCGTGAACGAAGAGACGCGCGGGGATAGGCCGGCCAGCCGACAAGCGAGACAAGCCCACTCGCTTCCCCGCGCTCCACAGGGCGCACGCGAGGGCTCGCGATGAATGATGAAGGCGAAGAAGGAGCCAGCGTCAGCGCTCCTAAGGTGGAACGGATAGGCGCGCGCCCGGCTGAGACAGCCGAATCTCAGATGCAGCGTCACCGCCGTCTCGCGCAACGCGCTCGGCAATCGCAAGCGGAAGAAATTCAGAGCTATTGCAGGGCCTTTGGCGTGGATTACTCGCGGTTAGGCAAGATTGTAGGTGCGTTGAATTTAAAACCTAGCCGCAACATTTTTGCGGGGAGCAATGCCCATGAGCGCAGAATATTAGATATTCAGAAGGGTATCATAGGAATAGCTAGAATTAAGATCGATAATGAGCGCGGTATGCACGAATCAAGGCGAGAAATCTCTTACCATGCGCGGAAGTTAATCGAATCGCTGAAAAATGTTAGCGGCCTAGATGAGAATTTTATGTCACTGCTAAATCATTTATCGAGTGTAGATGAGGGTGGGAACCCGCGTAGATGGACCAAGGAGACCGACACATTCAACAACTATCTGAGGAGTAGGATTATTGATTTGTGGATCGATGTAACCATCCCAGGTCAACGCGGACGTAACGCATTTGTGAAAGACACATGTGAGGCGTTGTCCATAAATGTTCCTTCGACGAAGGCACTAGACGACGCCTTTAAGAGGGCGCGAGGGGTAAAAAAGGAGAAACGGTATTCGCCCAAGAAGGGGGGCGGAAAGTATTAAATTCCGCCCTTCGTGACATCCCATTTCCGCTGTTGTTCTCTCAATCCCGTCGCAACCTTCGCGGAAACGAGAGAGGACAAAATGCAGCTTGCAACGACTTCGCCGGGCGTCACGCTCGCTGATCGGCTCGAGCATGGATATCTCACAATCGAAGAGCTTTGCGCTCTAAAGGCTTGCGGAAAGACGCAAATATACGAGGACATCAAAAGCGGTGCCCTGGAAGTCGAGAAGCACGGCCGCTCGTCCCGGATTCCCGGTCCCGTCGCCAAGGCCTATCGGCCCGGACAACGGCGCCTTTCGACTCCCGACGCGCAGGCCGCGTGATCGATGGCGGCGCCCTCGGAACTGAGAGGGCCGCCTAGCCTGCGCGCTGCGGCTGGCGACCCCCAAAATTTTGCGATGCTTGGCAGCTCGCTCGATACACCAAATGGCCCCGACGAACAAGACGAAGCTTCAATCGATCCGCGTTGGCTCGGTATCGGATTGAACGCCTGCGAACGGGCGCTCAATGAATTCGCGTATCTGACGGTAGGGCATCCTCTTTGGCCAGCGCTCCGCCGGCTCGGAATACGTGACGATCGCGCCAGCGGGCGCTTTCTCGACGCGCTGCAAATCGCCGACGTGAACCCTTCGGGGCCTGGTCGCTTCGACTTCGCCGCCGAGACAGGTCTAAAGCGCAGCACGTTCGCCGCAGTGGTCTTTCCTGTCTTTGACGACCAAGGCGAGACCATTGACGTTGCCGCGTGGGATCTCGATAGCGGCGCGCTGGCCTTGTGGCGCGGCGCGGCGTGCATGCTCGGCGAGGAGAATATCTGCGCCCCGCGCATCGAGCACGACGGCTTGACCGTCCATCCTGACGCGCTCGCGTGGCTTCGCGCCGGCCGGACTGGCGTCATCATCCTGGACCCGGCCCGCGCCCGCTGGCGCCTAGCCGAGGAGCGCCTTGTCGTCGACGATCTCGCCTTTGGGCGTCGACTTCGGGACGCATTGCGCCTTCCCCCGCCGCAAGTGTTCGTCATGGCCAATGACGCGAGGCGCGCCGCATGAGCTCTCAACGCCCGCGCATCGTCTCAATCGAAGAAATCGACGCTGCAGAGCCATACGATAGATACAATCCGCCGGGCGCGCCCGCGGGTCCTCCCCGGGTGAAATTTCACTTGGAACATTGGCGCGACATCGCGTTCACAGGCTTCGCGGAATGGCTCATCAAGCACGTTCTACCCCTGCAAGGGCTGGCGGCGATCTACAGCAAGCCGGGAAGCTTCAAGAGCTTCATCGCCTTCCACATCGCGCTTTGCGTCGCCTTGGGGCGCGCGTGGGGCGGGAGACGCGTCGCTCAGGCCGCCGTGGTTTACATCGGGGCAGAAGGCGCCGCAGGGCTCCGCAAGCGCAAGGCGGGCTATCAAATAGCCGAGCCGGATTTGCCGGGCGATCTCCCCTTCGCGCTCATATCTGCCGCGCCGAATCTCGGAAGCGACAATGGCGACCTTTCCGCGCTCATCGCCGCAATCGAGTCCGCGAACCTCGAGCCAGGCCTGATCGTCATCGACACGTTATCCCGCACGATGGGCGCCGGAGACGAGAACGGCGCGGGAATGACGGCGTTTATTGCGAATGCGGGGGCACTGGCCGAGCACTTCAAGGCGCTGGTCTTGATCGTCCACCACAGTGGCCTCGGCGACGACAAGCGGCTGCGCGGGCATTCGAGCCTCAACGGCGCTCTTGACGCGCAAATCTTGTGCGAGCGCGCCGAGGGCGACCTTGCGGCGACGCTGACCCTCCAAAAGCTGAAAGACGACGCAAGCGATGTGCGGCTGCGCGCGCGCCTCTCCCGAGTCGTTATAGGTCATGACGAAGACGGCGACGAAATCTCGACGCTGGTAGTCGATGAGATCGAGGATGCGGAGGCCGCCAAGATCGAGAAGCCGAGGATTATTCCTCGCGCGCAACGGCTCCTCATGTCCGTCATCGACGACGCTATCGACGACGCCGGGGAAGACCTGCGGCCCTATGGCCCGGGCGGCCCGACTGTTCGAGCGATCACTGACGAGAAAGTCCGGCAGCGTTTCTTCGCCCGCATCGCCGAGCAGGCGGAGCCGGACGAGGACAAAGAAAAACTGTTCGACCGCCAGCGGAAGGGTTTCAAGCGATCCATCGAAGCGGCGCTTAAGGCAGAGAGCCTCGTGGCCGTCGAAAAAAACGGGAGGCGCTTTCTGTGGCTTCCGTGAATTTCCCCCATTCGGACCGGACCGGACATTTCGGACACCCCCTAAAGGGGGTGTGTCCTGTCCGTCCGGTTTCCGTCCCGAGTTATGGCCCGGACATTCGCGGACAAATGTCCGGTTTGTCCGGTTTGTCCGGTCAGCAAGGGGGCGGGCAATGAGCCGGATTCGTCTCCCCAATCGCCGCGCCCATGAGCTGCGCGACCTGGACTTTAACGGCAAGCGCTTCGTCGTCGGCTTCGGCCGGTATGATGACGGCAGACTCGCCGAGTTGTTCATCGACACCGCCAAGCCCGGCTCGACCGATCTCGACCATGTGGCGCGTGACGCTGCGGTCTCCGCCTCTCTTGGACTGCAAAGCGGGATGGATCTGGAAACGCTGCGAGCCGCCGTCTCTCGCGACTCTGACGGCTCCCCTGCCGGTTTGCTCGGCGCAGCGCTCGATCTGGTTGCAGGGGAGAGCGCCCGATGACGAACATCATTGGCGTCGACCTCGGAAGCAAGGGCGCACTGGCACTGCTCAGCCCCGCCGGGGAGCTGCTCGCGGTCGAAGATATGCCGATCTTGCGCGACGGGCCGGCCAAGCGCCCCAATGTCAACGCGCCGCTGCTCGCCGCGATCATCTATCGTTGGGGGGCTTCTAAAGCCTTCGTCGAATTCGTCGGCGCGCGCCCCGGAGAAGGCCCTACAGGCGCGTTTGCCTTCGGCCGCTCGAAAGGTGTCGTCGAGGGCGTTTGCGCCGCTGCTGGCCTTCCTGTGGCGTTTATCACGCCTCCCGTTTGGAAACGCGCGGTCGGCATTCCGCCAGGCAAGGATGGGGCTAAAGACGCGGCCCGCTCTGAAGCCATCCGCCGCTGGCCTGACAAGGCCGCACTGTTCGCCCGCGTCAAGGACGATGGCCGCGCCGAGGCGGCGCTCATCGCCGTCGCCGGACTCACAAGAAAGGAACATCACAAATGACCAAAACGCCTTACCTGAACCCCGACGACCGGCAGGATTTATCGCAGTTTGTCAACGACTTGGTCGATGCGGCCCTCGCCCCGCCGCCGCCGCCGAGGCGACGCGTCCCGCAGCGGAGGCCGCAGCCCGAAGACGTGCGCCCGGCCCTCGTGGCCATGTTTCGTGCCGCTGGATGTGATCCCTGGTCCGACGCTCTCGCCAGCGAACAGATCGAGGCGCTGAAGTTACGCGCCGGCCGGGAGCAGATCCAAGCGCGCCGACAGGTGGCGGCGGCCCCCGCCATGCCGGGCGGGCATTTCGACGCAGCCCCAGGGCCCTCCGGCATCCAACGTATCGGCTCGGCGCGATGACCGACGAACCGCGAAACGCCGCGAAAAAAACGCGGGGACGGCCTTTCGAACCGGGAAACCCCGGCAAGCCGAAGGGAGCCCGCCGCAGGACCACGCAGCTCGCCGAAACGCTCATGAGCGATGACGCCGAGGCGATCGTGAAGAAAGTCGTCGAGGCGGCGAAGGCCGGCGATCTCACAGCGGCGCGTCTCGTTCTCGATCGCATCGCCCCGCCGCGGCGTGACAGTCCCGTCCGCTTCAACCTGCCGCGGATCGAGAGGCCATCGGAGGCCGCAGCGGCGATGACCGCGCTTCTCGAGGCCGTCGCGGACGGCGAGATCACGCCGAGCGAAGCCGATGGCGTCGCGCGGTTGGTCGAAGGCTTCGTCAAGACGCTCGAGACCTCCGAACTGGAAACCAGGATCGCGGCGCTCGAAAGGGCAAACGAAGGAAAACATCGATGATGCTGAAGCGACGCATCGAACGGCTTGAACAAACAACCCTGGCCGCAATCGACATCGCCGGCGAGCTTACCGCGCGCCTGGCGCTCATGCGGCGAGACCCGGCGCGCGCGAGGCGTGAGGCTGACGCGCGATGGGCGCAGGTGCGCCAGGACTACGACGCGGGGATGCTCTCAGCACAAGCCCGCGAACTGTTCGAGCGCGCATATCTCGTGAGGCTCAAATGAACCGGCTCGAGAAGCGGTTGCAAACCCTTGAAGACCGATTCCCGCGGAATCCGTTCGAGGCGCTAACGGACAGCGAAGTGTTCGCGCTGGTCGTGCAGTGCCGCGCCGACGCCACAGGCGAGGCAGTGACTGACGAAGCGTTGGCCACAGTGAGACTGACGCGCGCCGGCTTCGAAGAAACCATGGCGGCATTGCCTGCCGACACAATCGATCGCATCGCCGATTGGGCGGAGCAGCAGGAAAGGACAGGATGATGGGCGGTATTCTTCAAATGGCAACGGCGAGTCCGGTCTCCGCCGCTTCGGCCCTCGCCGGCCCCGCAATCAGTCTCGCCGGGGGCTTGATGAACTATGGCGGGGCGCGGGCGGCCGGAACCGCGTCATACAACGCTGGCCTCTACAGCGCGATGGTCGCGGCAAATAACGCCGTGCTCGAAAACCGCCAGGCCGGGATGACGATGGAGGCCGGCGAAGTCGCGGCTTCAAACCGAGGCTTTCAAGTCAAGCAGCAGGTCAATCAGGAACAGGCTCAGCAGGGGGGGGCCGGGATCGACAGCTCGACGGGTTCTGCCGTGGCGGTGCGAGCGGGGACGAAAGCCGCCGGCATGGCCGATGCGCTCAACATCCGCTCGAACGCTGCGAACCAAGCCTATGCGGAGGAAGTGCAGGCGACCTCCGATCAGAACCAGGCCAATCTCGATGTGATGGCGGCGCGGAACGCCAAGAAGGCAGCAAGGATTCAGGCGCTCACCGGCTTGCTCAACAGCGTCTCGACGGCGGGCACGCAATTCTCCCATTGGGAGTTCGACGCGCCGCCGCGTCTGTTGACGACAGCCTAACAACTCGTCGCCACCGGCCTTCACTGAGCGGGAGAAAATGATGCTTGATGACCTTCGTTACCGCGTCGCCAGCATTGTCGTTCGAACCGGAACGATGATCGCAGTGTGTGTGGCGCCATGGATCGGCGGGGCCGCCGGAGGCGTTAGGATTGCGGAACTGGAACGGCGAGGCGAGAGACCGCGGCTTTACGCGCTGCGCAGCCGCGTGGCGGGAAAGATCGTGCTCGCGGGCATGTCGCTGGCGCGGCGCTGCGCTCCGCCCGCTACACCCGATGCGTGGGGCCAACGTATCGAGAGGATGAAAAATGGCTTCGTTCAATAAACCCGGTCTTCCGGCTTATTCTCCCTCGCCGACCGTCAATAGCGACGGCTCGCTGCTCGTCGACACCGAGGACGGAACGTTTGCTTTCGTTCCCGGCTTCAGCGGCAATGCGGGCGTTCTCGCGCAGAGCAACGTCAACCCTTACGCGAACTGGCAGCAGGTCGGCGGCGTCGCGGCGCTGAACGCGATGTTGGTCGAGTTGCGCGTCATCAATCAGCTTCTGATTTGGCAGATGGGAGCCAACGCTCCCGATCTGAACCAGATGCGCGCCGACGAGTTGTTCAACGCAACGCTAGGAACCGGGCAGGTGTGAACGTGGGGTCGATAGACGTCGCGCGCCGCCAGCGCATGGCCGCTTCAGGGGCCGGCGCGCCCCTCATACCGAAGCCCGCGTATTGGGCGCCGTGCAATCACTGTGGAATGTGCTGCATCTGCGAACCGTGTTGGATCGGTCGAATGCTGTTCGAAGTTTATGATGGCGAATGCCCCGCGCTGCAATGGGGTGCGGAAGGTTCGTCCTGCGGTCTCATGGCTAATCCCGCGGCGTTCATGCCTGTTCGCGTCCGCATTGAGGGCGCGTCTCGCGTGAAAGAGGCGGCGAAGACATTGATCGGATCTGGACGCGGCTGCGGCGGCGGCGGCGGCAAAGTGAATGAGAGCACGTCCGCCGCGTTAAAAATTCTCGGCCTATTGAAGGCCTGGCAAGCCGGGAAGGCGAGAAGGCCCGCGCCGCTGGAAGAGAAAGCCGCGAAATTGCGGAAGTTGGCGCTGGAGATCGCGGCAAAAGAGCGAGAGGCGGCGACGAACGGCAAGGCTGATCTCAGGTAGATGTGCTCTGGTCCTTCAGCGATGGCGCGTCAGAGGGCTTCGCAGGCTCGGCAATCGATGCTTTACTCTCCACGAGAGCCGCCAGCGCTCTCAGGTCGTTCGCCATGTCCTTGTCGTCCCGGAACCTCGCCGCCAGCTTCCGAAGCTGCTCCGGAGACCGTGAACGGCGGAGACCGGAGAAGTTCAGATTGCCAAATTGGCGAACTGAAAGCCGACCGCTTCACGGCTGCGAATGCCGCGGCGACCGGGAAGGCGGAGCGCAACATTCAGCGCGCCGCCGCACGCGGGGAAGCCCTTGGATGAAGTTATATTCCCTCAGGCAGTTTGGACCGCATCATCTCTTTTCTGTCGAACTTGCGCCCGTCCACGACGAAGGTGCCGTCGCCAATGGCGTGGATTCGCCTCTTCTCTCTGCGAGACGCATTGAGGTAGGCGGCGACGCCCTCCAGAACAACAATGTTGTGTCTCTCGATGATATCGACGACCCGGCATTCGATGTTCGCGATACAGTCCTTGATGAGCGGTGGGTGGACGTGCCTCGCCTTAACGCGCGTCAAGCCGAATTTCTCGAACTTGTCTACGTCTCTTCCGGAGCATGTCCCCACGCCGATGACGGTATCGAGCATATCCACCGCGGGGACGCCGATCACGCATTCCTTTGTCTTTTCAAGCGCTGCGTAGGAATAGTTCCATGGCCCAGTCGTAAGGGCGAATGATGCCGAGAAATCCAGGACCATGGTCCAGCTGATGGTCATGACGTTGTCTCTGTGACCATCACTTGTCGTGACCAGCACAACCGGCCCTGGCTCAATCAGCGTGAAGGCTTTGCTGATCGCCAGACTTTCCATAGAGGCCTCCGTTCTCAGGCGTGGCTTGATAGCGTGGCGGTCTCCCGAAGAGCCGGATTTTCTCCGTCGCCATGCGCTAGCTCGGCTTATCTTTTGGCGGCTTTCTTGAGCTTCTCAATCTGAGCCCTCGCTGAGGCTAGCGCCACCTCGGCAGTCCGATAAGTGTCGCCGCCATCGGCTCCGGCTATGCCTGGCGACTTCGCTCGGACGCGGCACCGCTCGCGCCATGCCTCAATGGCTGCCGGAGTTACGACGATGCGCCGCCCCAAGCGCTCGATCGCAAGTTCGCCGCGCTCTGCGGCTGCTCTTAAAGTCGACGCCTTCACGATGCCCCGCAGGCAAATTTCCGCAGCCTCCTTTAGAGACAGAGGTGTGTTTGGGGTCAGGCTGTCGGCGCGATTATCCATGCGGCTCTCCGCGATTCTGTCGCGATCGATGGCGGCCTGTCAGTGCTCAATCAGTCGTCGTTCTCAGCGCTCAAATCCTCGAGCGGGATAGACGCGGCCTTCGCGCCCACTCCTTACCGCTTGCGGAGCCTCAGCCCCGCCCCGCCGACGTTTTCCGGCATGCCAGCGACTTGATTTAGCTCCACCTTTTCCTCGAGATCACATATCGCAAGAGCCAGCCAATACCGAGGGGCACGACAAAAGCGGCTATGAGCGAAAATGTGATGGCGCTGTCTCCCAACAGTTGGTCGAACAAACTGCGCTTCATGTCTTTCATTTCGGCATAAAGCAGGAGTCCCGCGCAAACGATTCCAGCTATGAACCCTGCATAGAAAGCTGCATCTCCGACTTTCTCGGCCATGCTTGCTCTGGTCGGCGTCTCGTCATTCATGGATCTGGCCCGACCTTTCTCGTCCGGAGACCCGCCCCGCACGCTGCACTGAAAACCCTCGGCCTATTGAAGGCCTGGCGAAGTGGAAAGGCGAGAGGTAGCTCGCCGCAGAGACACACTGAGGCGTGAGGTCGCTTGCGTCTTACGGTCTCGTCACCCTTGAGGGGCAGAAGGCGCGACGTACAGAGCTGGCGGCGCGGGCGTCCGGTATCCTGGCCTACATCGTTCTGTAGCCAGTTCCGTCAAATATTGTTGGCGCGCTTGCAGGGAAGCGGCCTCTTTGCCGGCAGCATCTTTAAAATCCATTCCAAACCAAACTGGCCAGAGAACGATTCCTACGACTCCAGCACCGACGTTTTGAGCAACCTTCCAGCCTTGCTCATTGGCGAGCTGCTGAACCTTCTGATTGTTGGCTTCGATCTCGGCGCGAATCATCGTGCAGTTTGAGTATTGGTCCTGCACCTGCACCGTGGCCATTGGCTGAGGGTCGCGCCCCGCGCAACCGGACAATGCGAAACCAACGATCATCGCGACACAAGCTTGACCCCGCAAAGCGCCCCCCAGCGACAAGATCGTCCAATCGAGAATTCACCGGATAGGTGCCGGTTCGGATGCGACTTTCGCCGAATTTGCCGCTTTTGACAAGATTGCGCTGGCGCGGCGACCGCCTCCGCCTCACCCGCCATTCTCGGCGTTCAAATTCTCCAGCGCGAGGGAAGCCGGTTCGGCACGCCGGCAAACCCAGCCTCGTCAAAATAGAGCCCAGCGCGATCGAAGGACGCAAGAATGCATACGAGCGGCGCACGCCGAAGCCGAGCAACCGAAGGAGCGGCAACGTCGCCCTCGCTCTCGCGATAGGCGAGCGCTAAGCGCGGGCGCCGCCATCGCGGCGAGCGCCACCTCGGCGAGACGCTGCGCGAGCACACAGAGACCTTGGGGCTTGCAACCGGGAGAGAGCACGGGTGCCGGCATTCAAAAGACGGTTCCCGCTCGGAACCATCAAACGCCCGCCCACTCTCGCCGACCCTGGAATAGACAAGAAGCTCTCAAGTCGGGCGCAAAAGCTTACTCGACGGCGACCATCACGTCAGAAGACTTTATGACGACTTTCACTTTGCCGCCAACATGCAAGTGAAGCTGTTCGACGGACTCATTCGTTATCGAGGCCGTGAAGTGGAGCCCTTTAACGTCTATGATGACGTGGGCAGTTGTGGCGCCTTCCTTGATCTCTGTCACCGTTCCTTCGAAGACGTTACGTGCCGAGATATTCATGGCCTTATCTCCATCGGGGATTCAAGCGCGGTTAATGGCGGGCTCACGTTGGAGACAGGCTACCGCGCGGGTTGCTCGCCCTGGAGCTAAGTGGCGCGAGCCTTCCGAGGCTCAAGCTCCCGCCGCAAATCCATATACGAGGCGCTGCACCCGGAGACGAAGCACAGCGGGGACCGCAAGAGCGATCAAACTCTCAATTTGCAATCTTGCTCGTTTGTGGATTCGACCGTCGAAGCGACGGGCAAGCACGCCAGCACAATGAGCCGCGCCGCCGCCGTTCTCGGTCAAGAGGCGAGGTCTCGCTTGTCGTGGAAGCGCTCGATCTCTTCCGCAGTATAGGTTCTACCGAGGGAGGTTATGGTAGCCGCTTCCTTCCGTTCTGGCGTAAGCCTATCGAATTCAGCTTTCGCCTCTCCAAGAGTCGGGCAGTTTATTGACCTCACACCGTCATTGAGAACTGCCGAGCGCGTGGCGTCCACATAGATCGGTTCCTTGCTCATTTGAGATTTCCTCAGCCTGACGCCCGGCCCTTCCCCGTTCTCGTCAACGAAGACGACGCCCGCCGATTCGAGCGCGAAGCGAATAACCGCCAGGGTAGCGTTCCGCGGTTTGGCGGCTTCCGTCTCGAATTGCCGGACTGTCACAATCCCAACTTGCGCGGCGTCGGCAAGCTGCTGCTGCGACCAAGATATCAGGCCGCGCGCGGCGCGGCATTGTGCTGGCGTCATCATGGCCCTGCTCATAACACAATCCGTATCAAAACGCCAGAACCATCGAAAATAGATTGACAGGGGCGCGTGCGTCTATTATAGACATAACCATCGAATAACAACGCCTCTGTTCACCCCCGCCGCCGAGACCCTGATCTCGGCGAACGCCATCGGCTTGCCCAAAGGAAGGCCCGCCATGCCCGCCAAGTTCGACCGCTCCCGCATCATGAAGGAAGCCCATTTCCTTGCCCGCTGGCGCGTGTTGACGGTTGGCGGCTCCTATCGGGCATGGTTCGCCAAGACGCTCGCCGCCGAGTGGCGCAAGGCCAGGGAACGCGCAGCTCGCCGCGAGTGGAACAAGACGACCCCGCTCGAAAGCAACCTCGGTCTGCCGCTGCGATCCTGCCCAGCCGACGCCGCGCCTCGGTCTGGCGCCTTCGCTGGGGTCGTTCCCATCTCTCGCCTCTTCACCCGCACTTCGGGCCGCATCGCCGGCTCGTTCGCCGCCTGACGCAGCGCCGGGCGACCCACGAGCCGCCCCGCGAAGCGCCAGCTTCAAGCCCCAAGGAGGACCACGTGAACGACCAGACCGAAACCACCGCGACGCAGCCAAAAGAATGCAGCGCCGAACTCTTCATGCGACTGGCAGCGGAGGGTGCCAATCTCGCCCATCTGCGCGCCGTCGCGGATGCTGAGCGCGAGTTCTACAACGCCGCCGCCGCGCGGCTGGCCCGGCTCTACTTCGGAAAGAAGGATGGCGAGGAGATCACCGCTTCCGACTTTTGCCAGCGGCTCGATGAGCTGGCCTTGCGCTCCTGGGGCGTCGCTGAGGCGGTCTCCTCGCTTGCTCAGGACAACCCTGGCAAAACCTCGGATGGCGTCTCGCGCCTCGTCCAGGAGCTGGCGATTGACCTCGAGCGGATTTCCGAGGCCTTTGGCGCGGAGCTGATGGTCGAGTGGAGGGCGTCCAAATGACGACGCCTAAGACCAAGCAACCGATCGCGGCGACAGCCGAAGAAGCCGCCGCCCTACAATTCGAGCCTTTTGCTCAGGACGTGCTCAAGGCCATCAAGCCGCCAAGCAACGCCAAGTGGGCCGCGCTGGCCAATCCGCATTTGGTGACATGGCGCCTAGCCTGGCGTGTCCTTGCGATGACAAAGCCGGAGCTGGTCGAGATGCTTCGCAAGATCGGCGACGATGACGAAGTCGCTACCGAATTAATGGACGGTTTCCAGGGTGCGATTTCCTTTTTCGAAAGCGGGCTTGAGATGCTGAGGATTGCTGAAGCCCGCATCCTCTGCGCCGGTTCAGTCCTGGAGGTCGAGGAAGGCGCAGCACCCGCCGCCGCCCTAGAGCTATTTGAGGGCGGCCAATGAAGACGCGTAAACTCTCAATCCATGAGACGCCCGACGAGGAACGGCTGGGACTCAAGCTCGCCGAGGACCGCTTCGGCCAGTTGCTTCTGAGGAAAGGCTCGACGGAGCTTCTCCAGCGCTTTGTCGCAATAAGAAAGGTGAATCAGGAGCTAGACGGAACGGGAAGAGATTGGCGGGACGACGCTCTTGACGCGGAGTTGGCGAGGCGCCGGCGGAGGTTCAACTGAGATGGCCGCGCCGTCCCTCAACCCCTCCGGCCTGCGCCCTCTCCTGATCGACACGGCGTCGCTTTTGGAGATCGGCGCTGGGTTTACAGCCCCTCCCTTAACCAAGTTGATCTTCCAAAGCCGAGCATGCAGGGCAAAGACTAAAACTCTCGACTGTACGCTAAACCGGCCTGAACCCTACGTTATTGACGCAGTCCGGCAATGCTTCGGAAGGAATTTGATTCTGTGTAATGTTTCTGCTACGTGATATGTCTTCGCAGGGTCGCATGCATGATAGTATCGGAGGGTATTGGTATGAAGAGTAAGAATGTTAAATATTTATATCAAGTACAATCCATACGAGGCGGCAGTCGAGGAGATATCGCGGCGTATATCAGCGAGTTGGTCGAGGAATTGGGGGTGATGGCAACCAATAACAACATGCCATTGCTAAATTACTTTCTGCGAATGGCCCAAGCTGAGGCGGAATCCACTGCTCGCAGCGAAGGCGTCATACCGACATCAAAACAAACTTATTGCGGAGGAACCCGCCATTGACGGGCCGCAACTGCGCGAAAGGGACCGTCCTCTATTCCATTGTTGACGCCTAGCCTGCGCGGAAGCCGCGTTGCAAAGAGGGGACGCCAGCAAGCTCACACTGTGGCGTTCCTACAGCAATTTTCATCTTGGAATTAAGCATCGGCGCAAGCGCTGCTACACCAGGGCTCATTTTGCGCTAGTGATGGCGATCGAGACAGGGGCAACCCTAGAGACGCGCATCAGGAAGGCCCGAAAGAATGCCCGACCAGGAAGTTGAGTTCAATCGCATCGTCGAAGCGGCGATAGCCCATTCGAAAAGCTGTCTCGCTGACGGTTCGGTTGAAACATCCGAGGTCATAGCCGGTCTGCTGACGATGCGAAAAGATCTCAAAAGCCGGGGCGCTCCGGTCCAGGCGCTTGGAAAACTTGACGCGTTCTTAAGATCGCTCCGGCCGTGTCCGCATCCGAATAACAGCCTGAACAAGTGAGCTTCCGCTCCCCATCAACCCTAGGCTCGCATCTCTCATCGCAACCACTGCGCGACGCCGCCGTGTCGAGAGCATGTGCCGCTGCGCGAGTGTGAAAAGCTATAGGAGCTGTCGCCGCATTTTGCGGTCGCACCGTCTGGCGCGTTGCCTGTTTCGCTGTGAGCTGGCGCATGCACGCTCTCGCCGGCCTTGTTCAGATATTGCCCATGTTCGTGAAGCTGCTCTTCGACGGCCGCGCCGGGAATCAACTCTGGCTTATGTTGCGATTCCGCTCTTGCGGCGCTGCCAATGAAGAACATCAAAACTACGACGACGAACGCACGCAACATGAGCACGCCTCATAAATTATCGCTCGCTGGCCACGCTCTCGTTGCGGCGTTGGGGATAGCCCCAGTTGCGAGCGCGAGCGATGCTGAACTTCCGCTCAATCCGGCCGTGACGCAAGAGACGATCAGTGTGACAGTCTGTGTTCCCGGTTGGACGAAGACCGTGCGCCCACGGTTCAAGGTCACGAATGCGATCAAGCTCGCCAAGCTTCGCGAGTTGGGCCTAACGGAAGCGGACAGAAGCCGCTTCGAGCTGGACCATATAATCCCGTTGGCGCTCGGCGGCGCGCCCGATGATCTTCGCAACTTCCAACTGGAGCCATGGGAGGAGGCCGAGGAAAAAGACGCGATCGAGGCTTGCCTTGTGCGCGCTGTCTGCGCCGGTAAGATCACGCTGGACGAAGCGCGGCGGCGCATCTGGAGCGACTGGCGACACGTCGGGACTGACTGCAACAGGGGCGGATGACGGGCTGGCGGTGCACAGCGCCAGCGCCGCCCTTCCTAAGCCGGCAAGTCTCTATTCCAGCTAACCGGCCCTCAAACATTCCGGCGAAGCGCAACCGGACATAAGCATCCGATGCACCACGAGCAGATCCGCAGCGTGCTCCCACGCCCCCAAATCCATGAAGCGCCAAAGATCCTCAAGGATCATTTTGCACACGGATGGCTTGCCGCGTTTCAAATTAAAGCGATAGCTTTCAAGCAACAATTTATGCCGCTCAGAAGGCAGCGCGCAAAGAGGCAGTTCAGGCGTAGCCATCCTCTCGGACTCAGCGCATTGCTCCACGCTACTCATGACGCCCTCTCCACTCTTTCCCTCTGAAGTGGACTACCATCGACATCATGCGCTTTCATGACGGTTTTTTGAATTGTGACAATTGCTTAGCGTCGCTGCAGCGCGGCATCCGCTTTTTGCGATGCAGGATCGAGGCTAGAGGCTCCGGGGCCGCCTAGCGCGGGAGTTGGCGATGCGGGCGGAGACGATCGCCAGCGCCCGGCGTTCACGCAGCCGCCCGGGCCGGCGGCTGTGAAGCAGCACTGGCTAGGGCCGCTGAGTGAGCCGGCGCACTTCGTCTCTAACTTCGCCCCAATGACCTCGCGGACGGTCGCCGAGCGGGCCGCCTTCATATTCCCGCAAGGCGAGATAGCGTGCCTCAAACAGCGCGTGTTCGCCGTGCTCCTCGATGAGCGCCCTGGCGTCGGCGGTGATCGCGTCGCGGTGTGCGGGGCTCTCACGAAACCAATCGAAAATCATCGGACGAATCTCTGCTGGCGCTCGCG
This sequence comes from Methylocystis bryophila, assembly GCF_027925445.1. Lineage (NCBI taxonomy): Bacteria > Pseudomonadati > Pseudomonadota > Alphaproteobacteria > Hyphomicrobiales > Methylocystaceae > Methylocystis > Methylocystis bryophila. Next base: position 4,293,552 of record NZ_AP027149.1, on the reverse strand, counting down.
TTGCGCTCGGCGACGCTCGGCCCAGCCTATGGCCGTGGCACAGACGCAACGAGGCACGTGACTGGCGACGCATTGCTCTTAGCGCGAGCATGGCGAACAATGGCTTAACGTCGCGGGCCTCCGCGCTGGCGCATCCGGTGTCGCGGCAATGGAAAGGGTATTGGCAGAGAAACTTATTTGTGTGATTCTTTCATTACCGTTAATTCTGTTCCAACTGAATTATGCAACATATGGGGGGCTGCAGTGGCTTCTTCAGAGCAGACGGCTACATTAGTATGGGAAAACGGAGCAGTATCTATAATATCCGGCATAATTAGCCTATGGCACTTAATCGTATTTGCTATTTTCATATTTGTGGTATTCTATATTTCGTATAAACGGCTAAAGCATCTTGATATACGCGTATTATCTATACTATTTTTTACAACCTTATCGCTGATATTATCTATAGCCCTGTACAAACTTGGAGAAGGCCATGGTAAAGAGACATTTATCGGTTCGTTTAGGGATCCGAGTACATTTAATGGATCTGTATTTGCGGGTTGGTGCGCGAGCCTAGCCTTCTTTTTGGTAATCGGGCTTGCGGTCGCGCTGGCGTCCCTCGATATGCCTGAAAATAAATCTTTTGAATCTAGAGCCCGTATCTTATTTAGGAAGCAAACTGGCACACACATAGAGTATATTTTATCAAAGCTATCAAGTATGTTTGAGCATTATACAGAAAGAGCTACTGTTAAAGTGTCTGTAGAGGAATACGACAAGACACACAAACTATTTAGAATTTGTATAGAGGGGGAGTCTATTATAAAAAGCTACATTGATGATGCTGAAACCACATATAAATCTATGCTGTCTCTGGATTCTATCACAACGCACCCGGGCGCATCGCCGAGAAACATGGTAATATATTTGAGGGTGAATGGATCTACTAAGCATACTTGCGAGTTTGATAATAAAATAGAAAGAGAATTCCAAACATTGATCCCAGCATCAGAGACATGCACTGTCACTAGCAAAATTAGAATGTGGTTCAAAGCGGACGATGAAACTTACTCGAATCGACCCGTACGATATACGCAGCAGGCGACTCTATATATAGAAAACATTCTTCCTGAAGATCAAAAAATTAAAGTTTCCTTCGCCAAGGATTAACTTGCCGGCTCAAGCCACGAGATTGTCATAAGCCCAGGGGATCTTATGCAAGCCGTTTCTATACGAGATATAAAGCCGGATAGGCTTGTGTACCAACTTAAGATTTCCCCACTTGAAAAACCTGAGGGCTCGCCTACCTTCTCCGCTTGAGAGCGACTCAAACCTGTGCTTAACTAACCGTTAAGCCGCGGGTGGTATGGGACGTGCTAGCAGCCTTATCGCATGCGAACCGAAGGGAGACCCACATGCACATGGCAGAGGAACGTGGTGTCTGATAAGGTGTCTGCAAGAGCGGATGTCGAGATCCTCTAAGGGCCGCTTGTGAGCAAGCGGCCCTTTAATTTTCGTGCTCGCCTATTTCATAATTCTCCCTCTAGCCCAAACCATATTCCCGCGGCTGTCCTTCGCCGACCCGGCCAACCCTTCCGCTTTCAAATTCCGCAGCGCCTTACTCACACGCCGCGTGTGCTCGGTTAGAAGCTTCCGGTCTCGCGGGTCCAGCTCATTCACAGTCAGAATCGCCCGTGCGATCTCCCGGCTTGCCAGCGGCGCCGTAGCGCCCCGCAGTTCGTCCAGGATCGCCTTGGCCTGCGCTATCCTCTCGCCATGCCTCGCCGATTCGATGGTCCAGCGCTGGACCTCGCCAACATGCGCAGCCTTGGCGTGCGCTCGATCTTCGCAACGTGCGATTGCGGAATGCGCTTCGCTTCGTTGAACAGGTCGGCCCGCTTGGCGAAGCCCATCCGGATCGAAATCTCGTCGCTGATCCTGTTGGCGGCGGCGACGTTCGCCGCGCTAGAGCGATGCGAATAGCGCGACGTCATCGTGTTGCGCTTGTGTCCGACGCAGGCGGCGATGGCGGATTCGGTCTCATTGATGTCATCGCCGACCGAAACGAATGAGTGGCGCAGCACGTGAGCCGTCACTTCTTTCGGGAGCCGGGCCGCCTCGACAATCCGCGCGAGGGTCCGCCAAAACGTGCCTTGGCCTAGGGTGCCCTTCCTACCCGGGAACACATGATCATTGCCCTTGATCTTCGGGAGGCTACGCAGCACGCTCAAAGCGGCGCGCCCAAGCGGGCGGATGCTTTTTCCGGTCTTCGTCATTGGCAAAACAGCGGTCGCGCTCTCCATGTCGAGGTCGCTCCATCTGAGGCCGAGCGCTTCGCCGCGACGCCAGCCTGAGAACGCGAGGAACAACACCGCCGCCTTCACCAAAGGCGCCTCCCTGGAACGGCGCAGTTCGCGGCCGAGCGCCCCATATTCTTGAACGGCGAGGCGACGATCGCGCCGGCCGATAGCGTGAAGCTCTACTCCGCGAGCAACGTTCAATTCGAGCCGCTCGCTCTTGACCGCCCACTGCAAAACGCTGCTCAGACTCGCCACAACGCGCGTGGACAGGCTTGTCGCCAGGCCATCGCCGTCGCGCTTGGGGCGCGCAGCCACCTTGTCGCGAAGGGCAATCACGTCGCGGCGGCGAAGCTCAGCGACCGGAGTCGAACCGAGCAGCGGGCGAATGTGCTTGCGGAAAGCGGAGCGGTCCGACGCGATCGTGCGCTTGCTCTTCGGCTTGCCCTTGACCAGCGGCAGCCCTGCTTCGCAGGCTTTGACATACTCGTCGATCAAATCAGCAACGGTCTCGGGCTTTTGAACGCGGCTGGCTCGGGCTTTTTTCTTCCTCTCGGCCGGATCGGTGCCCATGGCAAGTTCGGCGTAAACCGCGCGGGCGGCTTCGCGTGCGGCCTCAGGTGCGAGCTTCCCCGATGTCCCCAGCGTCAAGGATTGTCCCGCGCCTCCCCAGCTTCGATATTTCACGAAGTAGCTGCGCATCTCGCTTCCCTTCCGGCGTCGCACGCCGAAGCCGACGACGAGGTTATCCCAGAGCGTCTCGCCGGGCTTCAAAGCCGCAACGCGCGTCCGCGTGATCTTGGCCTTCTTCACCTTGTTGCTATTCGCAGCCATCGCTGCGCCGGCAATGATAGCTCCCTCAAGGTCTTCGTGGTTAGGCGGTCAGCTTTGGCGGAACGCCAACGCGTCTTCCCCCGCGGCGCAGCAGAGGCAACGCCGCTGTATGCCGCTTCGGCCGTCCGAGTTCGGTCTCTCAATTCAAGAAGCCGAGAACGTCGCTGGCAGAAATGAGGACAACCCCGTCGGCGGTCGCTCGGCCATGGTCGAATTTTTCGGCCGCCAGAAACTCGAGCGCTGGCAAGTCGGCTTCGAGTTGCGTTCTCAGCTCGTCGCCCGCCAGCATAGACGTCGTCACGACGAGCGCGTCATCATCGATGATGACCTGGACGTTTTGGGCAGTTCCCGCGATGCGCATGGGGAAAGCGAAGCCGTGCCTCTCCCGCACGATTTCACCCTCGATTCTTTGAAGTGGCATTGGATCGCGCTCCATAGCCCCCATAGAAACGGTTGGCACTTTTCAAATACGCCCTGAAGACGTTTCCGTGACTGGCGCGAGCATCGGGCGCGTGGGGCGGCGAGAATTGTTGCGACCGCGTTGCGACAATAGACCGCAGTCAGGCGGCTTATTCATATAAAATATTGTTTAGTAACTGTATTCGTCGGAGGATTGCAAGGCGCATCCAGCCTTTGAGCCAGCGCGCGCGTTGCGACAGCAGCGCGCCGAAATTCTGCGGCGCCTCCTCGCGCGTTTGAGAGCCGAAGGTCCTGACGGCGAAGCCCGCGCGCGCGAGACGCAGTCCGAGATCGGCGTCTTCCGTGACGTTGTAAGCGTCCCAGAAGCCCACGGCCCGCAAGGCCTCCATGCGGAAATGATTTGAGGTGCCGCCGAGAAAAATCGGCAGATCGAGCGCGGCCAGCCCCTTGTTGAAGACCTCGAAGAGGCCCGCGTATTCGAGCGCAAAAAGCGCGGTGAGGCGATTGACGGCGCCGTTGTCGATCGAGAGGCTCGCCTGCAGGCACGCCACGTTGCGCGGCGCGCGCGCGAACAAGGCCGCCGCGCGCTTGAGCTGCTTCGGCTCGGGAATGTCCTCCGCGTCATAGACGGCCAGGAGCGCGCCCTGCGCATAGGCCGCGGCGATGTTCAAGGCGCGCGGCTTGGTTTGCGGCGCGCCGCGAGGAGCGATCAGAATAAGATGAGGCGTGCGCGGACCGCAGCGGCGCAAAGCGCTGAGCGTTGCGTCGTCGCCCTCTTCGACGACGAAGATCACCTCGAGCTTGGCGCGCGGATAGTCGATCTTGTCGATCGCGCGCGCAATCTGCGGCGCGACGCGCGCCTCGAGATGGAGGGGCGCGACGATTGTGTAGCGCGGCAAGCGGTCTTCGGCGATTTCGATCTCAGGCTCGTCGCGTGCGAAGAGGCTCGCGGCGCAGGCGATGAGCCTCAGCGCCACGGCGGCGGCGAAAAACAGCGCCAGTGGCAAGGCGGCGGCGAGCGCCAGCGCGGCGTTTGGCCAGAAGGGCATGACGAGCGTCACGAGGCCAGCCACGCCAAGGACGGGAAGAACGGCCCCCTGCGTCGCGCGTCTCGCGCAGAGGGCGGCGTCGATGCGCTCCGCACGGTACGGCGCCGCGCGCGCGACGGCGCCCAGCGTGGCCCGAGCCGCCGCATCGAGAAATTCCGCGCGCGTTGCGACCGCGAGACCGGGAGCAGCTTTGCGCACGCGCGCCGCCTCGATTAACCGGCCGATCGCCTCGCCCTGCGGCGCGCAGACCCAAGCCGGCCTCCCGCCTTGTCCCGCAAGCCGCGCGTAGCCGCGCCGAGCGCAGAGGCGGAAATCCGAGCCGGGCTCGATTGTGAATCCGCTCGTCAGGAAGGGCAGGCCGAGGCGTTGCGCAAGAGCGCGGTAAAAAACCTCGTCGTCGACGAGACCTTCGGACAAGAGCGCCTCGTCGGCGAAAACGCCGTGCCGGCGCGCCAGGCGCGCGCCCTGCTGCAGCACGCCGCGTGGCACGCCGAAGTCGAGCAGGAAGGCGATTTCGGCAGGAAGCTCGGACGGAGCCGACGCGGAGGCGGGAGCCGCGCTGTTCAAGCGCAGCGCGACCGTGTTGGACAGGCGCTCAGGGGCGAGCCGCGCGCCGTCATGGCGATGCGCCTTCGCAAAACTCTCAACGCGCGGGTGATACATAGACGAAGCTCGCAACGCGCCCCAGTGAGGCGGCGTCCATCTTGGACGCGCCAGCGCCAACTGTCACGATTGAGCTTAAAAGCGACTTTTTGACGCCCGAGCCCTGTCCCGGCCGAGCAATCTCACGCCTCGCGGTAGAAGAGCAGTAGGAGGCCCGCGAGCAGGAAGCAATTGGGCCAGACGAGCGCCGCGGCGCGTTGCATGCGGCCTGCCTCCAAGCGCAGCTCGAGCCATCGCGACCAGCCGGCGGCGACGCCGACGAGCGCGAGCGGCGTGTGCGTGATCTCGATCAGCATCTCTTCCTTGGGATTGGCGAAGCCGTGCGAGTGGGTCAGCAGCACGGCGGCGGCGACCGCCGTCACGATCGGAAAGACATAGAGCGCCGCGCCCTCCTTGATCTTGCCGAGGCGCACGCGCCATTCGAACAGGCCAAAGGCGACGACGAGCAGCATCGCCAGCTTGTGCTGCGCGATCTCGGGGTCTCTCAGGCTGTCGAAGAAGCCAATGCGGCCGAGTGGCCAGGCGGCTTCGTCCGCACGCAGAAAAATGAAGGCGGCGAGTCCCAGAAAGACGAGCGGCCAGTGGCGCGCCGCCGGCGCGAGGCCCCTCCGTCGTTCCGCCAAGGCGAGCGCGCCCATAGCGAGCACGAAGAGGCCGGCCCAATGATGATTATATTCGGACCACGCGATGTCGGCGGCGTTGCGCGGCGGCGGCGGCTCACCGATCGCGTAAGTCGCCGGCGCCGTCGCGGACGGCTCCTGCGCCTTGGTGATGGAGAGGCTGGCAAGATCGGGACTCTCGAGACGCGGCGGCCAGCGCGGCGCGAGCCGCTCCACGACTTCCGCGCCGCTCGCCCAGTCGCGCGCGAGGTCCCGCGCCGGCGGCAGCGAGGCGAGCGAGGCGGCGCAAAACACCACGGTTAGCCCAACGCCAATCTCGACTTCGGCGAAACGCCGCATCGACAGAATGGGCGTCCCGGGCTCGGCCCGCCAGCGGCGCACGGTAAGAAAGTTCAGGGCGCCCAGGACGAGGAGCGCGGCGAGCAGCACGAGCTTGGCGCTGAGCATCACGCCATAGGAGGCGCCGTAGAGCGCCGCCGGCTCGCCGACATAATCTGTGGCCAGATAGATTCCGCTGCCGATCAGCGTCGCGACGGACGCGATCGACATCATCGAGAAGCGCGCGGCGGCGACCCGCCTCGCCGGCCCCTCGACGCGCGTGAGGGCCAACAGGAAATAGGGAATGCCGCCGATCCAGACCGCGACGGCGAGCATATGCGCATATTCGGCGAGATAGAGGCCGAAGGCATTGTCCGGCCGGCTCGCCGCATGGGTGACGGCGACCTGCGCAGCCAAGAGAAGGGCGCTGCAAAGCAGCAGGAGGCGAGGGGCGGCGCCCGCTTTGACGAGCAGAGCGACGAGCGCCGCGCTCGCGGCGCCGGCGGCGGCGGCGAGCACCGCATCCGCGCCCACGAGGTCGGCGAGAGGCAGGTCCAGCGTGCCGCGCAAAAGCGCCAGCAGTCCCGCTCCAGACATCGCCTCGCCGAGCGCAAGCGCGAGCGCGCTCCCGAAGATGAGGCGTCGCGCCATCGCGGCCGTCGAGGTTTCGCGCGCCGGCAAGGCGAGGACGAGAAAGGCTGCGCCGCCGAGCGTCAGCGTCTGCGCGGCGAGAATTGAGCCGCGCATCACGACGCTGAGATAGCCGTAAATTTCCAGGAAGAGCCGCACGGCGCTAACGCTCGACTTCGAACGGTATCTCTCCGTGCGTCACATGTCCGTCGACGCTCAGCGCCTGCCACAACAGTCGGTAAGCGCCTTTCTCCAATCCCTTGGCCGAAGCCTCCAGCCTTTCGCCGACGCCGGTGTCTTTGAGCGCCAGCGCCTTCGGCGCGCCGTCGGGGCCAAGGAGCGTCAGACGCGAGCGGGCGCGATCGATCCGACTGTTGAAGCGCAGCTCGATCTCGAGCTCGCTCTGGCTGACGATCTGGCGTGGTTGCGGCGAGGACGCGACGACGATCGCATGCGCCGCCGCTTGCGACGGCCAGAAAAGGGTCGACACGAGTATCGAGAAAAGAAGCGCGCGTGGGAGTTTCGTCGCCATCGATGCAATGGGTTGGGTGTTCGCCTCGCCATTGGGAGGCCCAGCGGCGGCTGCAGAAAGGATGCCAATTGGGGCAATTTTTCGGGCGCTCGGACGCCGAAGGGCGCCGCGGGAAAGCGCAGCCACCCCGCGCGCAAGAAGGCCCGTTTGCCGCAGGTCTTGCGCAACCCCCGTCCAGTCACTAGCCTTGCGCCGAAGCGCTGTAAGAGCGCGCCGCGACGAGGGGAACTCCCCGCGCAATGAATTGCAAAGACAAAAGAAGGCTCAAAGGGGGAAAGCTCGGGACCATGGCCAACAACAAAATTACGACCCTGGAGCAGGCCATCGCGCTCATCAGGGACAATGATGTCGTCACGACAAGCGGCTTCGTTCAAAGCTGCATTCCCGAAGCGCTGCACATGGGCCTGGAGAAACGCTTCGTCGAGACGGGCCATCCGAAGAACTTGACCTTGATCATGACGGCCGGCGCGGGCGACAGCAAAGGTCTCGGCACGGGCCGCCTGCATCACGACGGTCTGCTCGGCCGCGTCATCGCCGGTAATTTCGGGCGCATGCCCAAAGTGGCGCAGGCCGCGCAGGAGAACAAAATCCTCGGCTACAATTTGCCGCAGGGGGTCATTTCGCAGCTCTACCGCGCCTGCGCCTCCGGACAGCCCGGCCTTTTCTCGAAGGTAGGTCTTTATACGTACGTTGACCCGCGCTTTGGCGGCGCCAAGGTCAATGACGTGACCACCGAGGACATCGTCAAATATCACAACATCCAGGGCGAGGAGTGGCTCTTCTACATCGCCACCAAGATCGACGTGGCCTTCATCCGCGGCACGAGCGCCGATCCTTCCGGCAACATCAGCATGGAGAAGGAAGCGCTCGTTCTCGACAACCTCGCCCAGGCGATGGCCGCGCGCAACAATGGCGGCATCGTCATCGCCCAAGTGGAGCGCATCGTCGAGCAGGGCTCGATCCATCCCAAGGACGTCGAGGTTCCGGGCATTCTCGTCGACTGCGTCGTCGTCGCGCCGGAGCCAGAGCTGCACCGCATGAATTACGGCGTTCTGTATAATCCTGCGCTCTCGGGCGAGGTCCGCGTGCCTGTCGAGGGCATGGCCAAGATGCCGCTCGATGAGCGCAAGGTCATCGCCCGCCGCGCCGCTTTCGAGCTGCCGCCCAACGGCGTCGTGAATTTAGGCGTGGGCGCGCCGGAGGGCATCTCGGCCGTCGCCAATGAGGAAAAATTCACGCCCTACATCACGCTGACGACGGAAGCCGGCGCGATTGGCGGGGTGCTGGCCTCGGGCTCCTCCTTCGGCGGCGCGACCAACGCCGACAGCATCATCCAGCAGAACCAGCAGTTCGACTTCTATGACGGCGGCGGGCTCGACATGACCTGCCTCGGCATGGCCGAATGCGACGTTCAGGGCAATGTCAACACCTCCAAGTTCGGCGGACGTCTCAATGGCTGCGGCGGCTTCATCAACATCAGCCAGAACGCGCGCTCCGTCGTTTTCGCCGGCACCTTCACCAATGGCGGACTGAAGATCGCGATCGAGGACGGCCAGGTCAAGATTCTGCAGGAAGGCCGCAACAAGAAGTTCCTCAATTTCGTCGAGCAGATCACCTTCTCCGGCAAATTCGCGCAAAAGCGCAAGCAGCCGGTCATCTACGTCACCGAGCGCTGCGTCTTCCGCTTGGGTCAGGCCGGCATGGAGCTGATCGAGGTCGCGCCGGGAATCGACATCGAGAAGGACATTCTCCGCCACATGGACTTCAAGCCGATCGTCGAAGAGCCGGAGCTCATGGACAAGCGCCTCTTCCTCGATGAGCCGATGGGGCTTCTGGCGGAGCTCCTCAACCTCAACATGCACGAGCGCGTGCAATATGATCCGGATCGCAACATCCTCTTCGTCAATCTCGAGGGCTGGCACGCCCGCACGAAGAAGGACGTCGACGAATTGCGCAAGACGCTGGTCCAGGCCTGCGAGAAGGTCGGCAAGCGCGTGGCCTCCGTCGTCAACCACGACGGCGCCAAGATTGCAGAAGCGCTTTACGACGACTATGCCGAGATGATCCAATATATGATGCAGCACTACTACTCGACGACGGCGCGCTATGCGACGAGCGCCTTCGCCCGCCTCAAGATGAAGGAGGCGTTGACGAAGCGCGGCTTGCAGCCGCATGTTTTCGAGCGCAAAGAGGCGGCGCACGCCTTCCTGGAGGTCGTCGAGGGGTGAGCTTTGCTCCCGATTATCCGGCCGCGCGCGTTTACGCCTCGCCTAACCACGGCCTGCGCGCGCGACCGGTCTCGCTGCTGATCCTCCATTACACCGGCCTGCCGACGACCCAAGCGGCGCTCGACGCCCTCACGAGCCCCGCCGCCGAGGTCTCCGCTCACTATCTCGTCGACGAGGACGGCGGCGTCCTCCAGCTCGTGCCCGAGTCGCGGCGCGCCTGGCACGCTGGCCGCAGCTTCTGGCGCGGCGAGACGGACGTGAACTCGGCCTCGATCGGCGTCGAAATCGCTCATCCCGGTCATCGCGATCCGCGGCCCTATGGGGAGGCGCAGATCGAGGCGGTCATCGACCTCGCGCAGGACATTTGCGCGCGATGCGGCATTTCCGCCGAGGGCGTGCTCGCGCATTCGGATGTCGCGATCTTGCGCAAGATTGATCCCGGCGAGTTCTTCCCCTGGGAGAAGCTTGCGCGACGCGGCGTCGGACGATGGGTGGAGCCAGCGCCCATTCGCGCCGACGTGGGGCTCGGCCTAGGCGACGAAGGCGCGGCTGTGCGCAAGCTGCAGGGCAAGCTCGCCCGTTACGGCTACGAGATCGAAATCGACGGGCGCTTCGGCGAAAGAACGGCCAACGCCGTCGCCGCCTTCCAGCGCCATTTCCGGCCGGAAAGCGCGAATGGCCGAGCGGATGTCTCGACGCTCGAGACGCTCGACGCCCTGCTTTCGTCGCGCCACCCTAAGAAGCGCTCGCTCCCGCTGCCCTCCTTTCCGCGGGCGGAAAAAAGCCGACGCCGGTCGTGAGCGCGGCGCGCGGGTCGACCAGCGCCTTACCCTGCTTTATCGTCACGCTCGGGGAGAGGGTGAGCGCTTGCTTGCGCTCTTCGCGAATCCTTCAAGCGGGCGTCGTATCCTCCCCAAATGAATATTGATCCACAAGACGAGACGCTGCGCTTCCTCTCGACGCTCGACGCCGGCGCGAAGATCGTCTCGACCCATATCTCGCGCGTCGTGCTCGGGGCTGCGCGAGTCTATAAGCTCAAGCGCGCCATCGTCTTTCCCTATCTCGATTTCTCGACGGCCGAGAAGCGCCTCGCCTGCTGCGAGCATGAGGCGGCGCTCAACATGCGGCTTGCGCCAAAACTTTATCTCGGCGCGCGCCGCGTGACGCGCGAAGCGGATGGGCGCCTTGCGCTCGACGGCGCGGGCGCGCTCGTCGACGCCGTCGTCGAAATGCGCCGCTTTCCCGATGACGCGCTGTTCGAGAGCCGCGCCCGCGAAGGATTGCTGGACGAGGCCGTCATCGAGCGGCTCGCGCGCCGCCTCGCACACTTTCACGACGCGGCCGAGATCACGCGGGAAAAGGGCGGCGCCAGGGCGATGCGCGAGGTCATCACGCTTTCCGCCGAGAGCCTGCGGCGCGCGCCGCCGGCGCCGAAAGAAGCGGTGGACGCGCATCTCGATCGCCTCTCCGGGCTGCTCGAAGGGCGCGCTGCGCTGCTCGATGCGCGCGACGCGCGCGGCTGCACGCGCCACGGCCATGGCGATCTGACCCTGCGCAACATCTGCCTCTTCGAAGGAGAGCCGACGCCCTTCGACTGCATCGAATTCTCCGACGCGCTCGCTCAGATCGACACGCTCTACGATCTCGCTTTCCTGCTGATGGACCTTTGGCGCCTTGGCCTGACGCGGCTCGCCAATGTCGCGCTCAATCGCTATCTCGACGCGCGCGACGAGGCGGACGGCCTGCCGCTCTTGCCTTTCTTCATGGCGCTGCGCGCGACGATCCGCGCCTATGTCGCGGTTTCGCAGGAGCGAATGGAAGAGGCGCGCGAGGAGTTCGCGCTGGCGCAGCGCCTCGCTCATGAAGCTTCGCCGCTCGTCGTCGCCATCGGCGGTTTCAGCGGCTCGGGCAAGTCGAGCGTCGCTGCCGCGCTCGCGCCTCTTCTCGGCGCCCCGCCCGGCGCGCGCGGCGTGAACAGCGATCGATTGCGCAAGGCGTTGTTTAGCGCCGAGCCGACCGCGCGTCTGCCGCCAGAGGCCTATGCAAGCACGGTTTCCGTCAAGGTCTATGCGCAAATGATCGAGCAGGCCCAGCGCGTCGCCGCTTCTCCTTGGGCGGTCGTCGTCGACGCCGTCTTCGACAAGGAGGAAGCGCGTCAAGAGATCGAAGCCGCCGCAAAGCGAGCGGGCGCGCCCTTTCTTGGGGTCTGGCTGGACGCGCCGCTTGAAGCGCGACTCCAACGCGTCGACGCGCGCAAGGGCGATCCCTCGGATGCGACGCGCGACGTGCTGCTGCGGCAAATGCAGAGCGAGACGGGCGATATCCGTTGGCTGCGCCTCGACGCGAGCCGCCCTGCGCAGGAGACCGCCGAGGCGATCGCTGCGACGGGTGTGGCGGAACGCAACCGGCAAGGGAGCTAGATGCGTTTCGCCAAAAAGATCCGTGCAGCGCCTTGAGGAAAATTCTCGATCCGCCCGCAGCGCGCGAAGCCTAAGCGCTCGTAAAAGCGCGCCGCGCCTTCGTCGAAACTATCGAGATAGAGGCCAAGGCATCCGCGCTCGCGCGCAAGGCGCTCGACCTCGGCCATCAACGCCCTTCCCAAGCCCTGCGCACGTGCGTCCGGCGCGACCCAGAAATGCCGCACGTAAAGCCAGCGCCAATGCGTCACGCCATTGGCGCCGCAGAGGAGCGCGCCTTCGGCGTCGCGCGCGGATATGAAAAAAGGGGTCTCGTCACGTCGGCCGAAGCGCGTCCCGATCTCCTCTGCGAGCCGCGAGGCGAGATCCGCCGATTCGCTCCCCTCACGTTGAAACAAGGGCTTTTCATCGTCGCCGGGCGCCGTCATGATCTTGCTCCATGGGCAGAAGTCTCTACCTGATTCTTGGCGCGGCGCTTCTCGTCGCGACGCCGACGTCGTCCACAAGTCAGGAAGGCGCTTGCGATATGCCCGTCCCCTTGCGCGGCGCCGAGATCGACGATTATGCGCCGATCTTTTTGCGTTGTTGGGACGCGTCGGGCGCCTCCGAGCTTGCGACGCGCGGCTGGCGCGTCGGCGAGGAGCGAATGCTGCTCCTCGTCCATCCGCATACGCTCCAAACCCGCGTTGCGCGCGCCGCCTGCTGGCGCTGCGCCGAGACGAGCGACGCGCAAGAGTCCGAGACGCGCTTTATGCGGGCGGTCGAGGGCTCCGGCAAGGAGCCCGATACGCCCAAGGCGCTCGTCAATATGGGCCTCATTCATGGGGACGGCGGCGGCTCCTTTCTCACCGGCGACCTTTGCCCAAGCAGCCGTCCGCTCGATCGCAGCTTTCTGGAGCTCGTCGCCAAGCAGGGCGCGGGGACGCCGATCGCGCTCTCGATCTCGGGCGGCTGGATGCTCAAGCATGCGGAGGATCTCGACTGGCTGCGCAACGAGATCGAGAGCGGCGCGCTCGCCGTCTCCTGGGTCAACCACTCCTATAGCCACCCTTTCGCCAAAGGCAGGCCGAAAGAACAGACGTTTCTGCTCAGCGCAGGCGTCGATATCGACGCGGAGATTTTGGAAACCGAGCAGCTGATGCTTCAGAACGGATTGACACCCTCCGTGTTCTTCCGCTTCCCCGGCCTCGTCTCCGATGCGAGTCTGATGCAGAAGCTGCGCGAGCGCCATCTCGTCGCGCTCGGCGCCGACAGCTGGATCGCGCTCGGGCCAAGGCCGAGGCCAGGCTCGATCATGCTGGTGCATCCCAACGGCAATGAGCCGGCGGGCTTGAAGATTTTTACGCGCCTGCTGCAGGAGGGGAAAGTTCCCAAGCCGCTGCGGCCGATCGAAGAGGCGCCGAGGTGAGGAGTTCGCTGCGCTTCCTTGCGCAGGTGGCGCGGCAAAACGCTTTCTTAATGTGCATGCGGGTTAATGTCCCTTTCGAGCCGAAGTCGTTCCGCAATGCCCGGTCATCCCGACGAAAGACGCCGCACGCAACAGAGCTCGCGCCCGCATCGCCGGGCGGATACCGCCGGCTGCCCGCCTCTCGAAAATTCATGGCGTCTGCCCCCCGAAAACGGGCGTGACGGAGAGCCCAAGCGGTCCGAGCAGCGGTCATTGATTTTTGCGGCGATCGTCGCAACCTTGATCGGAGCGGCCGCGCTCATCGGCCTTCGTGACAAGATCGTGCGCGTCAGTCCGCGCGACCCCGCGCCTTCCGAGGTGGTGAGCTTCCGCGCCCGCCTCGCCGCGCCGCCGGAGGGTGCTCCAGCGCCGGCGCGTTTCGCGCGAAACGAAAACGAAGCGAAAGCGAAATAAAGACGCGCGCGGCGAGAAGCGCCCTCGGGTCTTCAAAACAACCCGTGCACGAACCAGCGCGCATGGATCGCGTCTTGGCCCGGCAGCCCCTCGCGAAAGAGCCAGAAGCGCTGGCCCTCGCGGTCCACGACATGGAAATAGTCACGCGCGAGCTCATTGCGCGGCGCCTGCCACCAGGGCGGCGCGATGCGCTCGGGTCCTTCGAAAGCGGCGATGTCGTGCAGGGCGCGCCGCCAGCGGAAACGCAACGGCGGCCCGTCGGGGGCGAGCGCGATCGCGTCGATCGGCTCAGGTTGCTCGAAGAGGCGCAGAGGCCGGGCCAGCGGCGCAAATTTCATTGACGCAACCGCCGCCGGCGCCGATGCGGCGGGGGCGGCGCGCACGGCGCATTCGGGCAGATGGCGCTCCATGAGATCGAGCCGCAGCACGCGGCTCGGGCCGAGCCGCGCGCCGAGCCGATCGACGACATCGGCGAACTCGTCGGCGATGTGATCTAGAGCGCGATGCGAAAAAGTGGGAACCGGTTTTTCGCACAAATCGCGCTCTAAACTTTTAGAATCGATCACGTTTTCTGTGTTCAGGCGATTCCGCCTGAACACAGCGTGATCTGACGCGATGGTGTCCAGGCCCCTCTGCTCGTCGTCGAGACGTTCGGTCGCGATGGCGGCGAGCCGCAGCACGTCGAAGCCATAACCCGTATCGAGCCCCTCCTCGGCGAGCCGGCCGAGCCGCTCGTGCAGCAGGCCGAAGAGGCGGAGGGGATCGCGTAGCGGCCGGCTCGTCCCGACGACGAGGCGCTTGACCGCGCCATCGACGCGGTAGAAGGCCGCTTCCAGCCGCCGCGCGCCGAGGCCGCTTCTTTCGAGGAGCGGGCGCAGATCCTCGCAAAGGAGGCGAAGCGTCGCCTCGATATCGGCAAGTCGCGTCAATCCGTCGGGAAAGCGTCGCTCGGCGATATGCGAGGGAGCGGGAAAGCGCGGGACGATCGGCTCGCGCGTGCGGCAGACGAGCGCGTCGAGACGCGCGATGGCCGCCGCGCCGAGGCGGGCGGCGAGCGGCGCGCGCGGCCGCGCCAGAAGATCGCCGACACGGACGAGCCCGGCGCGGGCGAGGCGCGTTGCAGCCGGCTCATCGAGTCCGAGCGCGGCGACGGGCAGAGGGGCGGCGAGCGTTTCGATCTCTTCTTGCGTCAGGCTCGGCGGGACGAGGCGAAGCTTGGAGAATCGCGCAAGCGCGCGGGCAAAGGCCGGCCCGCCCGCCAAGGCCGCGCGGGCGTGAAACCCTTGGGCGCCAAGGCACGCCTCGATCTCGTCCAGTAATTTCGCTTCGCCCCCGAAGAGCTCGGCCGCGCCGGTCACATCGAGCATGACGCCGTTCGGCGCATCGAGCGCGGCGAGCGGCGTGAAGCGGGAGCACCAATCGGCGATTGCCGCGAGCGTCGTCGCATCGGCCTCGGGATCATGGTCCTCGAGCCGCAGGCTCGGACACAGCGCGCGCGCGTCGGCGACCGCCATCCCCGGCTTGAGCCGTTGCGCCTCGGCCGCCGCATTGACGGCCGCGAGGCGTTCGGCGCCATTGATTCGGCTCCAAAGCGCGAAAGGCGCTTCACGCGCTGGCGCGCCGCGCCGCCGCAGGATCCGGTCGGTCGCAAGCCTCGGCAGGAAGACGCTGAGGAAACGCATGACGAAACGCGCCCCTATCGGGATCGAAGAGAATTTCTTGCCATTCCGACGCGTCGAGCGCGCCGAGACCGACACGCGCCTTGAGGAGCCGCAGGCGCCAGCCGAGCGGACCGGGCAGCGGCAGACCGCCGCCTGGCGCGGCGCGGGGCGGCGGCGGCGCTGCGACCTCGAAGCGCAGCCGCGCCGCGCTGGCGAGGCGACCGCCTTGATTGGCGGCGCGCAGCAGCAAGAGAAGGCCGAGACCGCCGCCGCGCTGCGCCGCGAGCGAAAGCCTTCGCGACGCCGCAAGGCCATAAGCGCGGGGGGCGATCCAGCTTTCGGCGACGACGGCGCCGACGCGGCGCTTCAGCGCCTCCTCCATTGTCCACAGGGTTTCGCGCGAATCGCGCGTGCGCGCGACGATAAGCCGCGCCGGATCGAGGCCGAGCGACTCGAGCCCTTTGGCGTAAGGCAGGCCGATCTCCCGCGCCGCCATGTCCTCGGCGATCCAGACGGCGCAGGCGCCGCGCGGAGCGACCGCGAGCAACGCTAGGACCGAGGCAAAACCGGCGGCGGCGGCGGCGTCGCGCGGACGGGCCGGAACGATCTCGCTCAAGCCGCCTTCGACGAAAACGCCGGGCAGGGCCTCGAAAAATTCCTGCGCCGAAGCTGGCTTGACTTCCTCCCGGCTGGCCCCGAGGCCGTCAGAAAGCGGGCCGCCGTGCGCCTCAAGGGCGGCGATGCGGCGGCGCAAAATGGCGATGCGCTCGCGCGCGCCGGCTGGCGGCATTGTATCGGACTCCGTGTTCCTGTTATGTTCTATAATGAGGTCGCGGGGAGGAAAGAGTCAAGCGCGACCGCTCGGCCATGCTGCGTCGAGGCGTCTCGAATAACAGACGATATATTTCATAGATTAAATAAATAGTTGCCGACGGAAGCGTGTACTTGTCCGCAGGGTTGGAAGGCTTATGTATAGAATCGTACGTACCAAGCCCTGCCCAATCCGGCGGGGCGCAAAAAAGCGGGAGACTCTTAATGGAACGTCGCGAATTCATGACCACTCTCGGCGCCGCCGCCGCCGTCTTGTCGGCTATGCCCGCGCTGGCTGAAGAGGCCGGCTCCGGCATGCATCATTCGCATCCGCCCAAATTCAAAGCCTTGAGCGACGCCGCCAGCAAATGCGTCCTCGAGGGCGACAATTGCCTGCGTCACTGTTTCGGCATGCTGTCCATGAACGACACGAGCATGGCCGCCTGCACCCAGGCGTCCTTCGACACGATCGCCGCTTGCCGCGCGCTCGCGACGCTCGCCTCCGTCAATTCATCCGCGACCCCCGCGCTCGCGAAGGTCGTCGAAAGCATCTGCCTCGCCTGCAAGAAGGAATGCGACAAGTTCCCGCAATATTCCGAATGTGTCGCGATGGGCGAGTCCTGCAAGGCTTGCGCCGAAGAGTGCAAGAAGGCCGCCGCCTGATCAGAGCGTCGCCTCGCTCCCGAGAGAAGAGCTCTAGGTTTTAAGTCCTTCACAACAATAAAAAGGGCCGGTCCCGAAGGACCGGCCCTTTCACTACTCGTCGCCGCGAATTTCAGTATTTGGCGAGGACCGGAGCCGAGCTTCCGCCGCCGAAGCGGTAGGTCACGCCGGCGCTGATGACCAGCGGGTCGATCGGCAGCGCGACGCGCACCGGCAGGTAAGTCACAATGCCCGCCGCCGGGATGACGCCGGCCACTTTGGCGTGAACGGTCGGCTCCATCATGATGTATTTGACGTCGAGGTTGAGGCCCCAATGCTCGTTGAACATATAATCCATGCCGACCTGGCCGACGACGCCCCAGGAGGGGGTGACTGTCGCGTTGTAGAACTGGGCGCTGAGGCCCGTAATGCCGCCGGCAGCGAGGGCGGAGGTCATCGGGCCCACCGGGCTGAACATGACCGGCCAGCTCTCGTTGTTGACGCGCGTGCCCCAATAGGCCGTGAAGTTCACGCCGACGCCGATATAGGGCTGCCAGGCGCCGAACTGCGTGAAGTGATAGTCGAGCAAGATCGACGGCGGGAACACCCAGGTATGGGCGAAGGTCGATTTGATCGACCCGGTTCCCTGAATGTGCGCCGGGCTGACGCAGCATATCGCTTCGATCGAGAAGTTCTTGTTGATGTAGTAATCGACGGCGAGCGTCGGGATGACGGACCAGGAGGTGTTCGTGCTGGCGAAGGGGATCACCGTGCCGGGACCGGCGCTGAGACCCGTCGCGATCAGCGGGCTGCCGCCGTAGGGAGCGAAGGTCGCGCCCGGATAGAAAGCGCCTTCGTCATAGGCCGTGCCATGGCCGGCCAGGGGAACCACGCCCGACAGCTCGAGGCGGACCTGGAAGGGCTGGAAGGTCTCATAAACCACCGGCGGCGGCGGCGCCTTCACGGAAGGCAGATCAGCCGCCAGAGCGGGAATGCTCACGGCGCTCAGCAGTGTAGCGGCAAGCGCGCCACGAATAAAAGTCTTCATCGGATCCCCCTTGGTATGATCGGGTGACGACACCTTGCATGAGCGCCGTGTCGAGTCCGGCGGAGGTTGCTACGAAAATGCGCAGCTGGCCTTGATTTTCGTCAATTTTTGAAGGGACCATGTCGCTTTCTCTTGAGCTGTGTCAGTTTGGCAACACTTTTTGACCAGTTAGAAATGAGACTTCGGCTCTTCTGTACACACACAAAAGACAAGGCTTTCAACTGCTTCAGCACTAAACAATGCTTGTCGAGCGCTAAGCTCGAACAAGATCCCACTTTAAGCCGAGGCCTCGCGAGACGGCCGTTTGCGCGTTCCAATCACAAAAACGTGGTCAATTTTTGCGGAATCCGTTCTGAGCGGGCATAGGAGAGTTTCTCCGATCAACGCCCGATTCAAGGAAAGACGCCCCTTTGACGCCGGCAGAACCCAAGATCGACGCGGCGCTCGTCGCCGCTCATGGCCTTAAACCCGAGGAATACGAACGCATCCTGGCGCTGCTCGGTCGCGCGCCGAGCTTCACGGAGCTTGGGGTTTTTTCCGCGATGTGGAACGAGCACTGCTCCTACAAGTCCTCGCGCCTGCACTTGCGCAAGCTTCCGACCAGCGCGCCCTGGGTGATTCGAGGGCCGGGCGAGAACGCCGGCGTGATCGACATCGGCGACGGCGACGCCGTGGTCTTCAAGATGGAGAGCCACAACCACCCCTCCTTCATCGAGCCCTATCAGGGCGCGGCGACGGGCGTGGGCGGCATATTGCGCGATGTTTTCACAATGGGCGCGAGACCCATCGCCTGCCTGAACCTGTTGCGCTTCGGCGCGCCCGAGCACCCCAAGACCCGTGCGCTGCTTGCCGGCGTCGTCGCGGGGATCGGCGGCTATGGCAATTCCTTCGGCGTGCCGACGGTCGGCGGCTCGACTGAGTTCGATCCGTCATACGACGGCAACATCCTCGTGAATGCGATGGCCGTCGGCCTCGCGCGCGCCGATTCGATCTTTTATTCGGCCGCGGCGGGCCTGGGCAATCCGGTCGTCTATCTCGGCTCGAAGACGGGGCGCGACGGCATTCACGGCGCGACGATGGCGTCCGCCGCCTTCGAGGCCGACGCCGAGGAAAAACGCCCGACCGTGCAGGTCGGCGATCCCTTCTCCGAAAAGCTCCTCCTCGAGGCCTGCCTCGAGCTCATGAAGACGGGCGCCGTCATCGCCATCCAGGACATGGGCGCGGCCGGTCTCACCTCTTCCGCCGTCGAGATGGGCGCGAAGGGCAATCTGGGGATCGAGCTCGACCTCGACGCCGTGCCCTGCCGCGAGGAAGGCATGACGGCCTATGAAATGCTGCTCTCCGAGAGTCAGGAGCGCATGCTGATGGTGCTGCGACCCGAGAAGGAGCGCGAGGCCGAGGCCATCTTCCGCAAATGGGGCCTCGATTTCGCGATCGTGGGCAAGACCACCGACACGCTGCGTTTCGTTGTGAGGCACAAGGGCGAGGTCAAGGCCGATCTGCCGATCAAGGAGCTCGGCGATCAGGCGCCGCTCTACGACCGGCCCTATAGCGAGCCGCCGACGCTTGCGGTCATCGATCCGGCCACGATCACCGCGCCGCTCTCCAACCGCGAGGCGCTGCTCAAGCTGCTGGCTTCGCCGAACCTCTGCTCCAAGCGCTGGATCTGGGAGCAATATGACCATCTTATCCTCGGCAATACGGTGCGGCCGCCGGGCGGCGACGCGGCGGTCATTCGCATCGGCGAGGGGCCGAAGGGGCTCGCGCTGACGACGGACGTGACGTCGCGATATTGCGCCGCCGATCCCTATGAGGGCGGCAAGCAGGCCGTGGCCGAGGCCTGGCGCAACGTCACCGTGACCGGCGCGACGCCGCTCGCTTTGACCGACAATCTCAACTTCGGGAATCCGGAGAGGCCCGAGATCATGGGGCAATTCGTCCACTGCCTGCGCGGGATCGGCGATGCGGCGCGCGCGCTCGACTTCCCGATCGTCTCCGGCAACGTCTCGCTCTACAATGAGACGCAAGGGGCGGGCATTCTGCCGACGCCGGCGATCGGCGGCGTCGGCGTGATCGCAGACGTCGCAAAGGCCTCGCGCACGGGCTTTGGCGCCGAGGGCGACGCCATTGTCCTGATCGGCGAAACACGCGGCTGGCTCGGCCAGTCGATCTATCTGCGCGATCTTCTGGGCCGCGCCGAAGGCGCGCCGCCGCCGGTCGATCTTTCCGCTGAACGCCGCAACGGCGACTTTGTCCGCGAGCTTGTGCTGGCGGGGACGGCTCGGGCCGCCCACGACCTCTCCGACGGCGGCCTCGCCGTCGCGCTCGCCGAAATGTGTCTGGCGGGCGGCGTCGGCGCGCGCATCGTGCATTCCTTGGACGGACCGGCGCGGGCCATGCTATTCGGAGAGGATCAGGCGCGCTATCTCGTCGCGGTCGCGCTCGCGGAGCTCGACGCGATCGTCGCGGCGGCCGCGGCGCGCGGCGTCCCGGCGATCCCGATCGGGTTCACGGGTGGCGACGCATTGAATTTGCCCGGCGAGGCGCCGATATTGCTCAGCGCATTGCGCGAGGCGCACGAGACGCCCCTCCCGGCCTACATGGCCGGCGAGGAGAGAGTATTCATCGTCAGGAACTGAACAAATGCCGATGCCCGCAGAACAAATCGAACGGATGATCAAGACGGCGCTGCCGGACGCGACGATCGAGCTGACCGCGCTCGCCGACGACAACGACCATTGGGCGGCGACCGTGACCTCGGCGGCTTTCACAGGCTTGAGCCGCGTGAAGCAGCATCAGCTCGTCAACGCCGCCTTCGGCGACAAGCTTGGCGGCGAGCTGCACGCGCTCGCGTTGACGACGCGCACGCCCTAAACTAGCGACGCTTGGGGCTTCGTCATTGCGAGCGAAGCGAAGCAATCCGGGAGTCGAGAGCGCAATCGAAATCGTCAATTTGCAGGCGCGGCCCCTGGATTGCTTCGCTTCGCTCGCAATGACGGCCAACCGGCGGAGCCTTGACCTCCGCGCGAAAGGACAAACAGATGAGCGACACCAACGCCCGCATCAAAGGCGAGATCGACAGCGCCGACGTCGTGCTGTTCATGAAGGGCACGCCGCAGGCGCCGCAATGCGGATTCTCGCAGCAGGTCGTGCAGATCCTCAACCACCTCGGCGCGCCCTACAAGGCGATCAATGTGCTCGCCGACGGCGAGATCCGCGATGGCATCAAGGCCTATTCGAACTGGCCGACGATCCCGCAGCTTTACGTGAAGCAGGAGTTCCTCGGCGGCTGCGACATCACCCGCGAGATGTTCCAGTCCGGCGAGCTCGCGGCGCTCTTCGACAAGGAAGGCATTCCGCACAAGGCGCCAGCGAAGGCGTAAGAGGCAATAGGCAGATCGGCAATAGGCAGCGGGCAGTCGAGAACCTCTGTTCGCGACTGCCGATCTGCCGACTGCCTATTTCACCAAAATATTCTTGAACTGCCAGGGCTCCTCGAGATCGATATCCTCGGGGAAGAAGGCCCGCGGGCCTTCGAGCGGCGTCCAGTCTGTGTTCGCCGACGACCGGGCCGAGATAGGGCCGAGGCAATAGGCAGTGGGCAGTCGAGAACCTCTGTTCGCGACTGCCGATCTGCCGACTGCCTATTTCACCAGAATATTCTTGAACTGCCAGGGGTCCTCGAGATCGATATCCTCGGGGAAGAAGCCCGGGCGGCCTTCGAGCGGCGTCCAGTCTGTGTATTCGCCGATGACCGGGCCGAGATAGGGCCTCTGAATCTCCAGGCAGCGCTTGTAGTCGACCTCGTCCGCCTCGACGATGCCCGCCTCCGGATTCTCCAGCGCCCAGACCATGCCGGCGAGCGCCGCCGAGCTGACCTGCAAGCCCGTCGCGTTCTGATAGGGGGCGAGCTCGCGCGTCTCCTCTATCGAAAGCTGCGAGCCGTACCAATAGGCGTTCTTTGCGTGGCCGTAGAGCAGAACGCCCAATTCGTCGATGCCGTCGACGATCTCGTGCTCGTCGAGGATGTGCTCGCGCGGCTGGCGCTTTCCGGCGGCGCCGAACAGCTCGTGCAGCGAGAGCACCGCATCGTCCGCAGGATGATAGGCGTAATGGCAGGTGGGGCGATAGACCGCCTTGCCGGAGGCGTCGCGCAGCGTGAGATAATCGGCGATCGAGATCGCCTCATTATGCGTGACGAGGAAGCCATATTGCGGCCCCGGCGTCGGCGTCCAGCTGCGCACGCGCGTGTTGGCGCCCGGCGAGTTCAGATAGATCGCGGCGCCGCAGCCCGTGGAATGCGTCCCGGCGATGGCCGGAAGCTCCTTCTCATGCGTGCCCCAGCCGAGCTCCGCCGGCTGCATGCCCTCGGAGACAAATCCCTCGACCGACCAGGTGTTGACGAAGACGCCCCGCGGCTTCGGCGTGCGCGCGCGCTGCGTGTCGCGCTCGGCGATGTGGACGCCTTTAACGCCCAGCTTTTGCGCGAGCGCGCCCCATTCGGCGCGCGTCTGCGGCTCCTTGTCGAGCGCCTTCGTGTCCTTTGCGATGTTGACGAGCGCCTCCTTGACGAACCAGGAGACCATGCCGGGATTGGCGCCGCAGCAGGAGACGGCGGTCGAGCCGCCCGGATTGCGCCGGCGTTCCTCGAGCACGGTCTCGCGCAAGGCGTAATTGGTGCGCGACTCATTGCCGAGCGCTGCGTCGAAGTAGAAGCCCGGCCAGGGCTCGACGACCGTGTCGACGTAGAGAGCCTTCAGCTCTCGCGCGAGCTTGATGATGTCGAGCGAGCAGACCTCGACCGAGAGATTGACGATGAATCCCTGGCCAGGACCCCGCAGGAGCGGCGTCAGCACGTCGCGATAATTCTCGCGCGTGAGGGCCTTCTGCAGGAAGCTGATCCCGCGCACCTCGAGGAGGTGGCCATTCGCGTCGGAAGGGTCGATGACCGTGAAGCGGCTCTTGTCGAACTCGAAGTGCCGCTCGATCAGCGGCAAGATTCCCCGACCAATCGAGCCGAAGCCGATGAGGACGATGGGACCGGAAATCTTGCCGTGAACGGGCCAAAGGGAGGACATGGCGGCTCCTTGCTGCGCTGCGATATTGCGGCGCGTTAAAAGCAGGGAGGGGTGAATTAATCAAGCCCGGCCACGAAGCCCAGCCTTAGGCGAGCACCGCGACGCCGAAGAGATAGGGGTGCAACAGCAGCACGATCACATAGACGAGCGTGCCCGCGCCCAGAGCGATCGCATCGCCGCGCGTGAAATGGTCGATCCGCGGGGCGCCGGCGTCGCCGCGCCGCTTCACCGCGATGCGGTCGTAGACGCCGAAGGCCAGGAAGGAGCCGAAGAGCAGCATGCCGCCGAGGTCGCCATTGACGAGGAAATGCGCCAGCGCCCAGGCTTTGATCGCAACAAGCATCGGATGACGCAGCCATCCCTTGATGCGCCCCGCCGGCGCGCGCCGCGCGGCGAAGGCCACGAAGGCGAACCAAACAAGCGGCATGGCGACATGATGCAGCCAGTGCGGCGGGTACCAAATCTGGATCAGTCCTTCGGACCGATAGCGGATGAAGCCGAAGATGATGAGAAGAAGCCCCGTCGCCGCGACGGCCGCATAGCCTGTTTTATATGTCTTGAGCCCCACGCGCTCGATGAGCGCCGCGCGTTGCGGGCGGAAGGTGACGAAGACGTGAGCCCCGAGAAAAATGATGATACCGAGAAGAAGGATGAGCATCGTCGCAACTCCATAGGCCTTGGGCTGCCGATCGATGCAGCCGCGGCGAAGCTATGCGCGATTCAAGCCAGTTTGTTAATCTGCCTTCTTGGTCCGGCGCGCGGTGGTTCCCTCTCCCCGCCAGCGGGAGGGGGTTAGGGAGAGGGGCCGGGGATTTCCGCCGTGAAGCGAGCGGCGCCTGGACTGGGCGGATCGTCGGGTGACAAGCGCCCAAGCCCCTCACCCCAGCCCTCTCCCCGTAAAACGGGCAGAGGGAGCCGTGCGGCGAGACAGATGCCGAGAGTCCGTCGAGTTCCTTTCCGATCTCTGCGTCCGCGAAAAATCAAGGGCGCCGCAAGCGCCCCGCTGGCGGGGAGAGGGAGCCGAAAGGTAAGGGTGACGCCATAACCCCTTCGCAGTTCCTCTCTGCGCTCGGCGCGATGCGCTTCAAGCACGCCTTCAATCCTTTTGCGGAGCGTTGCGCGATCCACGATGGGGCGAGGGCGGCCGAGAGACGCGCCAAAATCTTCCTTAAGCTTCTCACCGAAGCCCAGCGCCGCGGGACCCGTTCGCTTTGGCTCGGGCGCGATTTCGGCTGGCGCGGCGGGCGGCGGACCGGCCTCGCCTTCACCGACGATGCGCGTTTCGCTCAGCATCTCGCCGGCTTCGGCCTAAAAGCCCAGCGGCCGACTCGGGGGCCGCCGCTCTCTGAGCGCACGGCGACGGTCGTCTGGGACGCCTTGCGGCAATTCGAGGAAAAGCCCTTTCTTTGGAATGTTTTTCCGCTCCACCCGCATCTTCCGGGCGCGCCCTTCTCCAACCGCGCTCATAACGCGGCCGAGCGCGCTGCGGGCGAAGAGATCTTGTGCGCGCTCATCGGCTTGTTGCGTCCCGAACGAATCGTCGCCGTCGGCCGCGACGCCGAAGGGGCGGCCGGGCGCGTCGCGCCGGGGCTCGCCTGTGTCGCGCTGCGCCATCCGAGCTTTGGCGGCGAGGCCCGCTTTCGCGCGCAGATCGCGGCGTTGCGAGGCGTTGAGCGGGCGGGCGCGCCGTCTCCGCCACAATTTCGCCCATTTGAGCCGGCGAAACCAGGAGCAGCCTCTCCTCTCCCAGGACCTCCCAAACGATGACTGCCGACGCCCTGCCGAGCACGGCGGAAATACGCCGCGCATTCGTGGGGCTCTGTCTCGCCATGCTTCTGTCGGCGCTCGATCAGACGATCGTCTCGGCGGCGTTGCCGACGATCGGCCTCGAGCTCGGCGACTTCGCCGATTCGCCTTGGATCGTCACCGCCTATCTCGTCGCGGCGACGATCGTCACGCCGCTTTACGGAAAGCTCGCTGACATTCACGGCGGCCGGATCATGCTGTTGATCGGCGTCGGCGTCTTCATCCTGGGGTCGATCGCCTGCGCCCTGGCGCCGAGCATGCTGGCGCTGGCCCTCGCCCGCGCCCTGCAAGGGCTCGGCGGCGGCGGGCTGTTGTCGCTTGCGCAGACGATCATCGCCGATCTCGTCAGTCCCCGCGAGCGCGGTCGCTATCAGACCTATTTCGCGGCGGTCTTCGTCCTGTCGAGCATCGCCGGCCCCTTGCTCGGCGGCTTCTTCGCCAGCCACTTGCACTGGTCGCTGATTTTCTGGATCAATGTGCCGCTCGGGCTCTTGGCGCTGCTCTTCGTCGACTCCTCCTTGCGCCGCCTGCCTGTGCGCCGGCATCCGCATGAGCTCGACTATATTGGAGCCGCCTTGCTCGCCGCGGCCTCGGGCCTGCTCGCGCTGGCGCTCGGCGATCGCAACGCAGCGGCGCGCGACGTGGTCGGCCTCACGATTCTCTCGGCGCTGTTCTGGGCGCTCTTCGCGCACCGGCTGCGCAAAGCCGACGAACCTTTCATCCCGCTGAGCGTGCTCGCCAATGCGACGGCGCGGAATGCCTCGCTGTGCGGCGCTTTCGGGCTGGGAAGCTTCGTTGGGATCTCCGTTGTGGCGCCGATCTATCTCGAGGGCGCCTTCGCGCTCGACGCCGACGGCGTCGGCGTGGCGCTCATCGCGCCGATGATCGGAGTCGTCGTCGGCGCGACGATCTCCGGACGGCTCATGCCGCATCTTGCACGCTACAAAGCGCCCGGCCTCATCGGCCTCGCCCTCGCCACCGCGGCCTCCGCTTTCCTTGCGTTCGGCCTCCAGAGCCTTTCGCTCGTCGCGCTGGACGCGCTGCTCACGACGATCAGCATCGGCGTCGGGACGACTCTGCCCATCAGCACCGTCTCGCTGCAAAACGCGGTCGAGCGCCGCAACCTCGGCTCGGCGACGGCCGTGATGCAGTTTTCCCGGCAGATCGGCTGCGCGTTGATCGTGGCGCTGCTCGGCGCGCTGGTCATGGACGCGGGCGCCGCCGCGCTCGAAGCCGAGACCGCTTCCCCGCAAGCGATCGACGCGCTGCGCAGCGCCTTTCGCGAGGTCTTCGCCGCGACCACCCTATGCGTGGGGTGTTCTCTCTTCTTCCTCGCTCGCATGGAGGAGAAGCCGCTGCGAAACTCGCCGGCGTCCTAACGCTCCCGATGGGCGTGACGCGCCCTAGCGCGTTTCCCGTTCGAACGGAATCGTTCGAACGATAAGGAATCGCGCTAAATCAAAAGGTTAGGGCGTGTCTTGACCGGAAAACCGCTTCGCACTTTTCCGTGACATGCTCTAAGCGCTCAGAGCGTCCGACCTATTTCTTTCTTCCGCCTGTCGAGCCCGACCCGCCTTCAGCGATGGCGGCGAGCAACCCCGTCGCCGCGTGATGCACGGCTTTCTGCTTTTGGCGTTTCGGTTTCTTGACTTCTCGATTCCCCCGCTGTTCCCGGTTGGCCATGGCGACCCTCCCAGTTCTTTGTGCGCCGCCAAGCAAATATGGCGTGGTCCCGGCGCAAGGGAAGGCGGGGCTCTAGATCACGCTGCGTTCAGGCGGAAAGGCCTGAACGCAGAAAACGTGATCGATTCTATAAGTTTAGAGCGCGAATCGCGCGAAAAACCGGTTTCCGCTTTTTCGCATCGCGTTCTACGATTTTCGCTTCGCCCGAGGAGGGTGCTCGCAGACAAAGGCCTTCTCGCTGCCCCAGCATTCCTCGCGCTTATAGATCTTGCCTTTGTCTTCATCGTTCCACTTCAGCCGCCAGATCCGGCCGTGATCCAAGGTGAGAGAAAGGCGGTTCTCCCCCAACTCGTAGGTGACGGTCTTGCCCTCCGCGCCGGCGACCCGGCAATTTCCCTGTAGGACGATCTTGCCATCGAGCTTCGCAAAGCAGGGAGACGTGCGGCCCACGTTGTTTTCCTCGGGCGTGGCGAGGGCCGCCGCGGCTGGCTTTGCCGGCGCCGTCGCCTCCGTCTGAGGCGGGGGCGCGTCTTCCGCCCTCGGCAAAGCGCGGGCGACCTGCTTCTCTGCGCCGCTTTCCGTAACGGGCGCAGCTTCGGGCGTCGTCATCGCCGCAGGCGGCGCTTCGCTGGGGGCGCCGGGAAGCGGCGTGTCCGCCGGCTTCGCGTCTGTCGCGGGCTCCGCAGCCGCCTCGCTCGTCCACTCCAGATTGACGATCTGGCGTCCGCGGACGCTGCCATCGGGCAGTCGCAGCTCGACCACGAGACTCATGGTCCCGACGAAATCATTGGGCGGGATGACGGACAGATTGGAGAGATCCGCCAGTCCCAGCCGCCACTCGAGGTCCCGATTCTCGCCCGCTGAGAGCGCCGCGTTCGCTCTCAGGCCCGAAATGACGATCGTCGAGCCCTCCGGCGCATCGCCGACCGACATACGCAGCGATAGCGGCTTCCCGGCCGGCGCAGAGCGGTCGAACTCGACCTCGAGCTTCGCGGCGTCGGACGGCCCCGCCCCAGGCTGCTTCGGCGCGCCCGACAGAGAGGCGCTTGGCGCCGGCGCGCCGACGAGGCTCGCGTCCTTGGGTCCGAAAATGCGAAGGAAAAAGAAGCCCAGCACCAGCACGATCAGCACGGAAAGCGCGAGCTGACCCACACCTTCGGCGACGAAGCCGCGCGGAGGCGCGCGGTCGGCCTGTCGTTCGTCGTCGGCGGGGGCGCCGCGGCCGAGGCTCACTGCGGGTTCGGGCTTGCTGTTCTGCTTCGGGGGCCAGCGCAAGCGGGGGGTGGAAGCGGATGTGCTTCGATCGACTCGCGAGTCGCTCCGCCTGTCAATGCTGCCGCTCATTTCCCATTCCTCAACATGAAGCTCGTCGAGCGCTTTGAAAACTCGCGAAGCGGATGATCCGGTCAAACGGCGGCCTTCCGTGCCGCCTCGATCCGTCGATATCGATTGCGAACGCGTCGATCGCGCGTGAGCCGAAAACGGGGTGTCGAACTCAAGCGCCATCGCGCGCTTCTGCGCTCGCGCCCATTCCCTTGCGACCGAAGCGTCGCCCAAGGAAGGATTCTGTTAAAGAATGTGGCTACATTGCGGGCGAGCCAGAGCTAGAGCATGTCCCGGAAAAGTGTGAAGCGGTTTTCCGGTCAGGACATGCTCCACCCTTTTGATTTGGCGCGATTCCCTATCGCTCGAACGGTACCGTTCGAGCGGGAAGCGCGCTAGAGCGCGATGCGAAAAAGCGGAAACCGGTTTTTTGGCACAAATCGCGCTCTAAACTTTTAGAATCGATCACTTTTCTGCTTTCAGGCGATTCCGCCTGAAAGCAGCGTGATCTAGAGCCTGTCTCAGCTCGCCTCCGCCAAGAGCGACAGCTGCGCTCGGTTTTCGGCCGCGAGATCGGTCAGCGCCGTCGGATAGTCGCCGGTGAAGCAATGGTCGGTGAATTGCGGCTGCCGGTCGTTGCGCCGACCCACGCCCATCGCGCGGTAAATGCCGTCGATCGACAGAAAGGCGAGCTGGTCGCAACCAATCTCCCTGCGCATCTCCTCGAGACTATGCGTCGCCGCGAGCAGCTTTTCCTTCTGCGGCGTGTCAATGCCGTAATAGTCGGGATGCGTGATCGGCGGCGAGGAGATCAGGAAATGCACCTCGGTCGCGCCGGCGTCGCGCATCATCTGCACGATCTTGATCGAGGTTGTTCCGCGCACGATCGAGTCGTCGATGAGAATGACGCGCTTGCCGGAGACGACGGCCCGATTGGCGCTGTGCTTCAGGCGCACGCCGATCTCGCGCACCGCTTGCGTCGGCTGAATGAAGGTGCGTCCGACATAATGGTTGCGGATAATGCCGAGCTCGAAGGGCAGGCCCGCCTCACGCGCGAAGCCGATCGCCGCCGGCACGCCGGAATCGGGAACGGGCACGACGACATCGGCCTGGATCCGGTTCTCGCGCGCGAGCTCGACGCCCATCGCCTTGCGCACCTCATAGACCGGTCGCCCATGGACGATCGAATCGGGGCGGGCGAAATAGATGTATTCGAAGATGCAGGGTCGCGCCGGCCGAGACGGGAAAGGACAGATGCTCCTGATTCCCTCATGCGAGATCACGACGATCTCGCCATTGGCCACGTCGCGAACAAAGCGTGCGCCCATGATGTCGAGCGCGCAGGTCTCGGAGGCGAGGATGTATCGACCGTCGAGCTCGCCGAGGACGAGCGGCCGGATGCCCAGAGGATCGCGCGCGCCGATGAGCTTGCCGTTGGTGAGGACGACCAGCGAATAAGCGCCTTCTATGTGCGACAGGGCGTCGATGAAGCGATCGATGAGCTTGCTCTCGCGGCTGCGCGCGACGAGATGCAGGATCACCTCCGTATCGGAGGTCGACTGGAAGATTGCGCCTTCGTTGATGAGCTCGCGGCGCAGCGTCTGCGCGTTGGTGAGATTGCCGTTGTGGCCGACTGCGAAGCCGCCCGAGTTGAGCTCGGCGAAAAGCGGCTGCACGTTGCGCAGCATCGTTTCGCCGGTCGTCGCATAGCGCACATGGCCGATCGCCGAGGCGCCCGGCAGGCGCTTGATCGTTCTTTCGTGCGAAAAATGATCGCCGACGAGCCCGAGACGGCGCTCGGCGTGGAAGCGTGTCCCGTCGAAGGACACGATGCCGGCGGCCTCTTGTCCCCTGTGCTGAAGCGCATGCAGGCCGAGCGCGGTGTAAGCGGCGGCCTCGGGCAAGTCGAAGACCCCGAAGACGCCGCAATATTCGCGAAGCCTGTCCTCATCCAAGAGCGCCGTCGCTTCTTCGGGCGGCGTCTGCGTTTCGTCCCGCGGTGGAGAGGTCATTGGGCGGTTCTCCTCCGCATTTTTATTGGACGCCCCATTCTCCTGCTCATCTCGTCTTGTGCGAAGCCGGCTGCTGCGGCGGCGATGACGGCTCGTCCTGCTTGGCGTTTTCACCCTCGGGTTCCGGCGGCGGCTCCTCCATCGCCGGAATGCTCTTCTTGTTCTTCAATTCGTTGATGAAAGCCTCGGCGTCCTGAGGAACCATATCGCGCAGGCTGTCGCCCATCGCTTCGAGCACGGGCTTGCCGCGTGCGGTCTTTACCCAAGACGGCTGGTTGTTTTCCGGCACCAGCCAGCCATAGAAAATAAAGAGCACCACGGCGATAAGGAAGCCGCGCGCCGCGCCGAAGACGAAGCCGAGCGTGCGGTCCAGCGCGCCAATCTTCGAATCGAGAATCACGTCCGACAGCTTGACGGTGACGATCGTGATTAGGAAGAGCGCGACGAAGAACACGGCCGCCGCATCCACCGCTTGCGCCACGACCTCCTTGCTGATGTAGGGCTTGATGAAGCCGAGGAAATGCGGCGACTTGAATTCGATATAGGCGACGGCTGCAGCTCCGGCCCAGGCGACGATGGCAAGCACCTCGCGCGTGAAGCCCCGCAGCGTCGCGAGCAGCGCTGAGAACAGTACAATGCCCAGCACTGCCAGGTCGAGATAGGACGGCATCCCCGGAACCTCCAAGATTCAGCCGCGCGAGCCAGCGGCGCCGGAAAGTCTTCAACCCGCGTGGCGCCGGCTGGCGGCCCCATGCGAGGATAGCGCCTATTTCAGCGCGCTTTCCGCTCGAACGGAATCGCTCGAGCGATGAGAAAACCCGCCAGATCATAAAGCTGGGGCGAGTTCCGATCACAAAAGTCTATCAACTTTTGCTGAACTCGCTCTAGCGCATTTTTTCGGCCGGTGAAACGGCCCGGTCGCCATTTGCCGGCACAAGCCCCGCTTCGCCCGATTTTGGCCACGGGCGCCGGGGCGTCCGTTCGTCGCGCAGCTCCTTAACTCCGACGTCGAGACCGCGCGCCCGGCCTCGAAATGCGTCTTGCGCCCGGCGCGGCTTGCGTCTGCGCCGGTTCGAATCGGAGCGCTCCGGCGACCGGCGCGACCTCGATGAGCCGCACCTCTAACGTGTCCGCAAGGCGATAACTCTCCCCTGAACCCTTTGACGTCAGGCTATGGCGCGCCTCGTCATAGGCAAAATGGTCGCGGCCGAGCGTCGAAATGGGCACGAAGCCGTCGGCGCCGGTCTCGACGAGCCGCACGAAGAGCCCAGATCGGGTGACGCCCGAAATGCGCGCGGAAAAGATAGCGCCGAGCCGGTCGGCGAGATGCGCGGCGATCAGCCTGTCGACCGTCTCGCGCTCGGCCGCCATGGCGCGGCGCTCGGCCGCCGATATGCGCGCGGCGATCTCGGCGAGCTCGCTCGCGCTCGTCTCCGGCATGGCCCCGGGCCCAAGACCGAGCGCCCGGATCAGCGCGCGATGCACAACCAGATCGGCGTAGCGGCGGATCGGCGAGGTGAAATGCGCATAACGGCGCAGATTGAGGCCGAAATGCCCGTAATTCTCATGCGTGTATTCGGCCTGCGCTTGCGTGCGCAACACGATCTCATTGACGAGATTCTCCTGCGCATGACCCTTCACGCGGGCGAGGACCGCGTTGAAATTCGAGGCGCGGACGGTCTGGCCCTTGGCGAATTTGACCCCGATCGTCGACAGAAACTCGGAAAGCGCGGCGAGCTTTTCGCGCGTCGGCTCGTCATGCGCGCGATAGATGAGCTTCTGCCGGTTTTCCTCGAGCGTCTCGGCGGCGGCCACATTGGCGAGGATCATGAACTCCTCGATGAGCCGATGCGCCTCCAGCCGCTCCGGGATCACGACGCGGTCGAAGCTGCCGTCGGGCTTGAGCAGGATCTTGCGCTCGGGCAGGTCGAGATCGAGCGGCGCGCGCGCCTTGCGCGCATGCCTTGCGCATTCATAGGCCGCCCAGAGCGGCCGCAGCGCGCGCTCGAGCAGGGGAGCCGTCGTCTCGTCCGGCCTGCCGTCGATCGCGGCCTGGGCCTGGGCGTAATTGAGCTTCGCCGCCGACCGGATCATGACCCGGTGAAAACGATGGCCGAGCTTGCGGCCTTTCGGGTCGAGGCGCAGCCGCACGGCGAGCGCCGGCCGGTCCTCCTCCGCGCGCAGCGAGCAGAGATCGTTCGAGATGCGCTCGGGCAGCATGGGGACGACGCGGTCGGGGAAATAGACCGAATTACCGCGCTCGAGAGCGTCGCGGTCGAGCGGCGAATGGGCGTGAACGTAATAGGCGACATCGGCGATCGCGACGCTCACCACAAAGCCGTCGGGATTGTCCGGGGAAGTGTCCGGCGTCGCATGCACGGCGTCGTCATGATCTTTGGCGTCGGGGGGATCGATCGTCACGAAGGGGAGGTCGCGCCAGTCCTCGCGATGCGAGTCGAGCTTCGCGGGCCGCGCCTTGGCCGCTTCGGCCAAGGCTTCGGCGCGAAAGAGGTCGGGGATGTCATGGGCGCGAAGCGCGATGAGGCTCACCGCTTTCTCGCTCGTGAGCGACCCGAGCTTCTCGCGCACGCGGCCCAAATGCCCGCCATGGCGCGCTCTCGGCAGGAGATCGAAGGCGACGAGCTCGCCGTCTTCGGCGTCGCCGCAGTCGTCCCGCAGGACAGTCACTTCCCGTCCCGCCTGCTTCTTGTCGACCGGCTCGATGCGCGCCGCGCCATTCTCGGCGATCCGCAAAACGCCGATTTGCCGGCGCCGCTCGCGCGTCAAAAGCTTGATGACGCGGCCGACGAAGGCGGGCTCGTTGGGGCCGGCGTCGAAATCGCGCGAGGCGCGCACGAGCGCTCGCTCGCCGACGCCTCCGAGCGGCTCGCCCGGCCTCGCCCGCCGCGGGGCCTCGATCCGGATGCGGGGCGGCGCGCCATGAACCGTCTCGTCCCAGTCGACGGGAACGGCGACGAGTTCCCCATCGGGATCGCGCCCGACGATGTCGACGAGAGCGACAGGCGGCAGCGCGCCGCGTTTGGGTCTGGCGCCGCGACCCCGCTCGAGCTTGCCCTCCTCGACGAGGCCGGCGATGAGGCGCTTGAGCTCGATCCGGTCCGCGCCCTTGATCGAGAAGGCGCGCGCGATCTCGCGCTTGCCGAGCTTGGCGGCGTGGCCGGATTCGCGCATCGCCTGCTCCTCGCGCGCCAAAAAGGCCAGAATCTCCTCGCGGGTCGGCAGGGAGGAGGACGCGGCGCTCCGCTTCGTTTTCTTCACGCGGCCGGTTTCCCCTGGCATGGTCTCGCGCTCTGCCTTTGGGAATCGCACTTCACTGACCCCGTCATGGCCGGGCTTGTCCCGGCCATCCACGCAGAGACATTGAGGCTTTCTACGAGATTCTGGCGAATATGACGAGGTCCGGTAAACTCCACGTTCCACCCGAGGTTATCGGTTTAGCTGGAACCTCGTCCCCGGCAGGATCTTTGCGGAGAGACGAATTTCGCCGCTTTCCGACTCCGCGGCGTCTGGCCGGCGTGGGTGGCCGGGACAAGCCCGGCCATGACGGTGTTTCAGACCTTAGAATGGTTCATGCTGTGAGCCGCTAGGCAAGAGTTCGGGCTTCATTTTTGATCCGGTCGACCATGGCCCGGAGACCGTTGGCGCGCTGCGGCGTCAGATGCTGCGCGAGGCCGAGCTTCGCGAAGACCGGCTGCGGGTCTGTCTCGATGATCGTCTGCGGCGCGCGCCCCGAGAAGAGCGCGAGCGCCAGCGCGACGAGACCCTTGACGATATGCGCGTCGCTGTCGCCGCGATAGAGAATCACGGGCTCGCCCGCGGGGCCGGCTCCGGGCCGCGTCTCGAGCCAGACCTGGCTCGCGCAGCCGCGGACCTTGTTTGCGTCGCTGTATGCCTCCTGCGGCAGCGGCTCCAACGTGCGGCCGAGCTCGATCAAATAGCGATAGCGGTCGTCCCACTCGTCGAGCAGCTCGAAATTGCCGATGATCTCCTCGATATCCATTCTCGCTTCCAGTTAAAGTCCGCTGCCCGGCCTTTCTCGCATGGCCGCGGCCGAGCGGAAAGGCCGCATCCTCTGGGGCAGGATCAAGGCGAAGATTTTCACCCCGACCGTCGCGCTTCGCCCTCCAGGGGAGGGACTTACGCCCATCATCCGTTTACACGATGACCCTCCCCGCCGACGCCCTTCCACGCCCGTCCCCGCGCTATATGATAGGTAGTCTTGCCGCGCTGCGGGAGGGCAGGCGGCGAAACGGCGCGAGCGACATGAACAGAATCAGCGCAAATTTTCGGTCCGACGCGGCGTCTTCCGACGCGCGCGCGACGCTAAGCGAAATTTGCGCCGGGCGTGACGCTTTGTGGCGCCATTTGCGCGACGAGGCCAGAGCGGCGATGGCGCTGGAGCCGGCGCTTTCGGGGTTTCTGACCGGCGCCGTGCTCAATCGCCAGAGCTTCGGGGAAGCCCTGGTTCGGCGGATCGCCGCGCGCCTCGGGACGCCGGCGGCGCCGGCGGAGCTGCTCGCCGACGCCTATTGCGGCGCGATCTTCGCCGAACCCGCGCTCCTCTCGGCCTTTCGAGCGGACCTCACGGCGATCGTCGAGCGCGATCCGGCTTGCGTGCGGCTCCTCGAACCCTTTCTGCATTTTAAGGGGTTTCATGCGATAGAGGCGCATCGGCTCGCCAATTGGCTGTGGCGAAACGGCCGGCGCGATCTCGCCCTTTATCTGCAGAGCCGCTCGTCGGAGGTCTTCCAGACCGACATTCACCCGGCGGCGCCTTTTGGCGAAGGGGTGTTTCTCGATCATGCGACGGGGCTCGTCATCGGCGAGACGGCGGCGGTCGGCCGCAATGTCTCGCTCATGCAGGGGGTGACGCTAGGTGGAACCGGCAAGGTCTCCGGCGACCGGCATCCCAAGGTGAGGGACGGCGTGCTGATCGGCGCCGGCGCGAAAATCCTCGGCAACATCGAGATCGGCCGCTGCTCCCGCGTCGCCGCCGGCTCGGTCGTGCTGCAAGACGTGCCGCGCAATGTGACGGTCGCCGGCGTGCCGGCCAAGATCGTCGGCGCCGCGGGCTGCGGCGAGCCCGCGCGCGATATGGATCAGCTGCTGAGCGACATCGCTTATGACTCGTTCAGCTATGTGATCTGAATTGCGGCCTTGACGTTCGACATCCTGTTCGCTCGCAGGAGCTTCAACCGAGCTGATCAGACCCAAAACGCCCAGCGGCCCCTTGCCTTGACAGGCTGTGGGGCGGGTTCCGCCTCCAAGAATAGCTTGGCCAGCTGCGGGAAGAGGATCGTCGAGAGAATTCCGCCGCCAACCAGGACGGCCCCCTGCGCGCTCGACATCGCGCCGTGTCGAACAGCTATAGCGGTGATAGCCACCACCAGTGGAAGCTGTGTGCCAGAATGAAGCGCTAGCCCCACGCGCTGCCGGAGAGACAAATCGGCGCCGTAGAGCAGGAGAGCCGGCGCGCCGCGCGCCACCAGCATCAAAAGGGCGTAGACCGCCGCCATCGTCAAGGCGATCGGGCTGGAAACGAGCGAGGCGACATCCAGGCGCACGCCAGAGGTCACGAAAAAGATCGGAATCAGGAAAGCGGAACCCGCGCCGTCCAGGCGCGCCTTCATGGCTTCGTCATGCTGACGCTCGAGCGCGGCTCGGGTCAGAGCCCCTGCGATAAAGGCGCCGACGACCACTTCAATTTGCAGCTGTTCGGACAACACGCCCAGAAGGATGAGGGCGCACATCGCCAGGCGCACGGGAAGCTGGCTGGACGTCGTCATGGTTCGCGTCACAATTCCCTCGAAGGAGCTGCGGCTCGCCCGCTGGGCCAGGACGACAGCTCCGGCCGCAAGGGCGGCGAAAACGATCATGATCAGCGCCTGTTCGGGGGCGCGGTCCTTGGCCTGTATGAGCGACAGCGCGATGACCGGGCCGACCTCGCCGATGGCGCCGGCGGCCAGCACCATCGGTCCATAAGGCGGAGCCAAAAGGCCGGAATCGCGCAGCATGGGCAGAAGCGTGCCGATCGTCGTGGTGGTGAGCGCGAGCCCTGTGTAGAGAGGGGCGCTCGCGAGCCCTAACATGTTGAGCAACATGGCCGCGCCGAACGCGATAACCGCGGTCATGGCCCACCCGAACAAAGCGTTACGAATCGGGCGGCCTCGGAGCACTTTTGGGTCGGTCTCGAAGCCGGCCATGAGGAACAGCATGCCGAGACCGAGGAAGTCCGCCAGGAAGTTCAGCCTTGCGCCGGGATGGACGAGTCCAAGAACCTGCGGCCCGACCACGGCGCCGAGCACGATCTCCAACACGACGGCCGGCAGCGGCAGGCGCGGCAGCAAAGCCGGAATTCCCGCAGCGATCACCATGGCGACGGCGACGGCGATCAGATTGCTGGGATTGATTTCGTCCATGATCGACTCCTGCGCCTGAGCGTAAAAGGAGCCCACCGCCGCGCGGACCCTTGGCGAGCAGAGCGGGAGAAGAACCCGGCTTGAGACACATCCTGCGTCGCTGGGACTTAGTTAGGGCTCCAGCTCTGCCTTGACACGCCCATTTTCTGTCAGTCTCCACCGTAACGTCACTCGTGGCGGGCGCCGGATTCCTGCCGCATTCGTTAACGAAAGTTCCGCCCCGTCGGCGCTCGCACAAGTCTTCGAAAGCGCCGGGAGAGGTCTGAAAATGATTCGTCAGCATGCTTGGCTTTGCGGGGGTTTGGTGGCCCTCAGCCTTGTCCTTCCCGCGCAAGCGCTGGGGAGTCCTTTCGATCGCGGCGCGCTCGCCGATTTCGTCAATCTTTTCCGCGAGCAAGCGATCCCGGCTCAGGTCGTGCGGTGGAAGCACCCTGAATACAAAAAAGGCACTGTTGTCGTCTCGACCAAGGAGCGTCGGCTGTACTATGTGCTTGGCGACGGCCACGCGATCGAATACGGCGTCGGCGTTGGCCGCGAGGGTTTTACCTGGTCGGGCACGAAGACGATTTCGGCCAAGCGTGAGTGGCCGGATTGGAGCCCGCCGCCGCAAATGCTCAAAAGACGACCGGATCTGCCGCGGCACATGGCCGGAGGAATGGAAAATCCGCTCGGCGCCCGCGCGCTTTATCTGGGCTCGAGCGAATACCGAATTCATGGCTCCAATGAGCCCGACACGATTGGCGCCGCCGTTTCATCGGGGTGCATTCGCATGACAAATCGTGATGTCGTCGATCTCTATGGACGGGTGAAGGTCGGAACCAAAGTCGTCGTGCTGAACTAATGGGCCACCGGGTCCAACGCCCTAAGATTGGCCCGCTCCCGCACGCGTCACCGTGTGATCGGGCATGCGGCGGGCGCCTTCGCCGCGATCTTCGGGAGTAGGGAAGGGTGCGACGGATGGGGCGAAGGTTTGCTGCTGGCTTGGGCCTAATTATTGCTCTGACATGCACTGTATTAAGTGCGGATGATGTTGTCACCGTCGACGATATCGCCAATTGGCGTCACCCGACGAAAGACGTTTTTTCCAAATGGAAAATAAAACTGACGAAGGTCGATCTCCTCAACCATCGGGTCTATCCCGTATTCTACGTGGACGGCTTGCCGTTCGATCCGATGATGGGATACGAAAACGCCAAGCAAATGAGCCGCCTCGAGGCGGAGCTGTTCGCAGCGAACGGCAAGCATGATTATGCGCTGGAGCTGAAGCAGGACAACATCAGGGTCAACGTCACCTACAACCCTGCGACGCGCACGTTAGAGGAAGAGATCATCGACCATAGCAGCGAGCGGAAGTAGCGCCGCCACTTTTGCAACGCGCGGCAAAGCCTATAAGGTGCCGCTCAAAGACGCCAAAGCGCAGCGGATCGCCCGGCCGCCGCGAAGGGGAGAAGCATGGAATCGGAACAGGACGAATTGCCGCCGCGCGAAGCAATGGATTACGACGTCGTCATCGTGGGCGCCGGACCCGCGGGCCTTTGCGCCGCCATTCGCCTGAAGCAGCTCGATGAGAACCTCTCGGTCGTCGTGATCGAGAAGGGCTCGGAGCCCGGCGCGCATATCTTATCGGGCGCCGTGATTGATCCGATCGCGCTGGATCGCCTGCTGCCGGGCTGGCGCGAGCGCGCCGATCATCCGATCTCCACGCAAGTGACGTCCGACGAAATCTTTCTCTTGAGCGAGACGGGCGCGACGCCGCTGCCGCATGTCATCAACCCCAAGCTCATGAGCAATCACGGCAAGTTCGTGGGCTCGCTCGGCAATGTCGTGCGCTTTCTCGCCCAGGAGGCCGAAGGTCTCGGCGTCGAGATCTATCCGGGCTTCGCCGGCGCCGAAATTCTCTATGGCGACAAGGGCGAGGTGCTGGGCGTCGCGACCGGCGACATGGGCGTCGCCAAGGACGGCCATCACAAGGAGAGTTTCACGCGCGGCATGGAGCTGCGCGGGCGTTACACGCTGTTCGCCGAAGGCGCGCGCGGGTCGCTCTCGAAGCAGCTCATCGCCAAATTCGGGCTCGACAAGAATAGCGAGCCGCAGAAATTCGGCATCGGCCTGAAAGAGCTTTGGCGCATCCCCAAGGAGAAGCATCGCGCCGGCGCCGTGATGCACACCTTCGGCTGGCCGCTCGACAGCCGCACGGGCGGCGGCTCCTTCCTCTATCACTTCGACGACGACCTCGTCTCGATCGGCTTCGTCATCCATTTGAACTACGACGATCCGACGCTCTCCCCCTTCGACGAGTTCCAACGCTTCAAGACGCATCCCTTGATCGCCAAGCAGCTCGAAGGCGGCGAGCGCATTTCCTATGGCGCGCGCGCATTGACCGAGGGCGGCTGGCAAAGCGTGCCGAAGCTCGTCTTCCCTGGAGGCGCGCTGATCGGTTGCGCCGCGGGCTTCATGAACCTCCCGCGTGTGAAGGGCTCGCACAATGCGATGCTCTCGGGGATGCTCGCCGCCGAGCATTTGGAAAAGGCGCTGAAGGCGGGCCGTGCGCAGGACGAGCTCGGCGAATATGACTCGTCCTGGCGCGCTTCCGACATCGGCCGCGATCTGAAGCTGGTGCGCAACGTCAAGCCGCTCCTCTCGAAATATGGGCTCTATGTCGGCGTGCTGCTTGGCGGCTTCGACATGTGGACGAACGAGCTTTTCGGCTTCTCCGTCTTCGGCACCTTGCCGCACGGAAAGCCCGACTACGCGTCGCTGAAGCCGATTTCCGAAGTGGCGCCCAAGACCTATCCGAAGCTTTCGGGAAAAATCGCCTTCGACAAGCTCTCCTCCGTCTTCGTCTCGAACACGAATCACGAGGAGGACCAGCCCTGTCATCTCAAGCTCAGGGATCCGGCTGTTCCGATCCACGACAATCTTCCTCGCTACGGGGAGCCGGCCCGGCTTTATTGCCCGGCGGGAGTCTATGAGGTGGTCTACGCCGACGAGGCGGCGAAAAGTGACCCGCGCTTCGTGATCAACGCGCAGAATTGCGTGCATTGCAAAACCTGCGACATCAAGGACCCGGCGCAAAACATCACCTGGGCGCCGCCCGAGGGCGGCGGCGGGCCGAACTATCCGAATATGTGAGGCTGGGCTTGGGACGGCCGGACTTGGGCGTCGGCGGGTTCGAGATACGCAGGCTCGCGCCCGCTGACGCGCGCGACTTCCATCGGCTGCGGCTCGAGGGCTTCGCGCTGCAGACGCGCGAGTTTCGCTATGCCCCCGCGGATGAAGAGCGGCTGACGCCGAAAGAGATCGAAGCGCGGCTCCTCCGCGATTTCGTCGTTGGCGCCTTTTGCGAGGATGAGCTCGTCGGGATCGGCGGACTTTCTCGAGGCGTCGGATGCAAGATCGCGCATAAAGCGCTGCTCTTCGGCATGTATCTTCGCAGAGAATATCGCGGGTCCGGCATCGCCGACGCGTTGATGTCTGCGCTGCTCGACGAAGCGAGACGAACGGTCGAAATCGTCACCCTCACGGTCATGAGCGGCAATGCGCCGGCCGTGGGGTTCTATCGGCGCTGGGGCTTTGAGAGTTACGGGATCGAGCCTCGCGCCGTGAAGGAAGACGGCCTTTATTTCGATGAGATGCTGATGTCGCTCAGCCTCGCCGGGGGCTGAGCGCCTCGGAGCGGGCGCCGCTCAGTCGCAAGGAACGACGAGGCTTACTTCCAGTTCGGCGCCATCCTCGAGATGTTCCTTTTTGCGGACGTCCGCCTTGATCGGCAGAAGGTAGCGGCCGGTCTTCTTGTCCGGGAACAGTGACGTCCGCCACTCGGATCCTCCGATGGCCGCCGTGACCTTGACGGACCCAAAGCCGGCGCGTCTGGGATGGAAAAGCTGGATTTCTCTCGATATCGGCTCTGGCAGAGTAACGAAACGCCACGCCGCCTCTCCGGGATAGCGCCAAATCGTGGAGGCGAACCGATATGTCCCGGTCATTGGTTTTTCCTTCGGAGCCGGAGCCTTCCGCTCAGGGCGTCTCCGGCTCCCCGCGGCCCGCGAGATCGCGGGCGAGCTTGGCGAGACGATCGGCTGCGTCCGTGACCTTTTCAGCGAGCCGCGCCTCGACGGCCGCCTCGCGCGCGTCCCGCTCAACACGCTCAGCGCGCAAGGTTTCCACCTCCTTCTGCAGGGCCTCGGCGCGCAGCCGCTGGTCCTCGGCCTCGTCGGCGAATCCCAGCGCGCCCATGACGAGCAGGCGCTGGTCGCCGATCTCGCCGAAGCCTCCCCGCAGCTTCTCGATGCGCTCATCGACGAGACGTCCGAGCGCCTCGATCCTGGGCTCGTCGCCCTGCTCGCAGCCGACGCGATAGGCGCGCCCGGCAACCGTAACGACGGCGACCGCCATGAGTCTATTTTCCCTCTTCGCGCGGCGCGAGGCCGAGAACAGCCGCCACGCCGGCGCTGGCGCGCTCAACGCGGCGCACGGCCTCCTCGCGGATACGTTCGATGCCCGAGGCGCGGGCGAGCGCCGCGTCGAGCTCCTGCGCGAGGCGGTTCCTGTCGTCCTGCATGACGGTGAGCTCCTCCTCGAAATCGGCGAGCGACAAATCTTCATCGAGCCGCAGACGCACAACGTCCTCCGCGGCCTCGAGCGCGGCCTCAAGGCGGTCGAAGGCCGCGGCGAGGGCAGGCGGCAGCTCGGCGTCGTTCGATGAGGGCGGCATGGGTTCGACGCGCATCCTTTCCTGCGAAGGCGGCTCGAGCCGTCTCGCATCGCGTTCTAACACGGAAAAAGCAGCGGAATGGTTAGCGCGGCGTTGACGAGGAGGATCGCGTCGCGCCAGGACGCCACAAAACGTCCCCCTGCCGGCGATTGACCCAGCGCGAGGCGACGAACAGGAAGTCGGAGAGGCGGTTGACATAGCTCAGCGCGACCGCGGCGACTTCTTCCCCTGGCAGGGCGGCGAGCGCCACCATGGCGCGCTCGGCCCGGCGCGAGATGGCGCGGGCGAGATGAAGATGCGCCGCGACCGGCGCGCCGCCCGGCAGCACGAAGGATTTCAGCGGCGCCAGCGCGCCGTTCATTTCGTCGATCTCCGCCTCGAGGCGCGCCACCTGCTCTTGCGTGACCGCAAGTCGCGCCGAGGCGGCGCCCTTGGCGGCAGGCGTCGCGAGCTCGGCCCCGAGATCGAAAAGTTCGTTCTGGATGCGCTCGAGCATGGGGTCGAGCGCCTGATCCTCGGAGGGCAGCGCCGCGCGGGCCACGCCGATCGCCGCGTTGGTCTCGTCGATGTCGCCATAGGCGCCGACGCGCGCATCGTCCTTACGTCGACGCTCGCCGCCGACGAGCGAAGTTTCTCCTGCGTCTCCGCCGCGCGTGTAGATTCTGTCCAGTCGCACCATGGGGAGGCTGGTTATCGCCTCGATGATCCGTCAGCAAGCGCCTCGTGCGGCGAGGCGGAAAATCCTGCCGCGAGGAGCTCGCGCTCCTGTCGCCCCAGCGAATCGACCAACCGCGATCTGATGGTGCGCCAATTGGGCGCGGGGAGACGCTCCTCACGGCACCGCTGGCTGACCGTTTGGACGAGCTCGCTGAATTTTGGCGTCGGTTGCGCTGCCCGATAATGCTCGATGGCTTCGGCGATGAGCAGCTCCCGGCGCGGGTCGAGCACCCGCGAGCCCTTTGGGCGCCCGACCGGACGGGTGTTGGGCGCCACGACGGCGCCGCAACTGCGAAAAGTGCGGATCATGCGGTAGGCCGTCGCGCGGCTGACGCCAAGGTCCTTCTTCAGGTCCTCGATGACCGCTTGCGAAAGCTTTCCCTCGACGCGTCCCAGCGCGGCGCGCAGGATGGTTTCGCGTCGTTTTTCGGTTAATTTTCT
Organism: Methylocystis bryophila; assembly: GCF_027925445.1. Taxonomy (NCBI): domain Bacteria; kingdom Pseudomonadati; phylum Pseudomonadota; class Alphaproteobacteria; order Hyphomicrobiales; family Methylocystaceae; genus Methylocystis; species Methylocystis bryophila. The sequence continues at coordinate 4,251,326 of NZ_AP027149.1, read as the reverse complement.
AGAGGCGCCGTTTTCGATCTCGGGCATTTTGAACGAGCTTGGTTATACTTGGGAAGGCGGAGCGGGGAGCGCGTCCCGACGAACTCAGCAGACCTCTGCAAAATCGCCGCGCCTCCGGTGGACTGGGCGTTTCTCTCATAGTTTCAAAGTCATCTGCAATGGCGAAAATGGCCCGGGGCGCCGTCCAGCGCGGGCGAGGCAAGTTTGAGTCTCATCGGCAAAAACGCGCGGCCGCTCGCCGCCCGGGCAACGTAAACTATTTTCAACGATCTCGACGCAGGTAGAAAATTTAGAATGATTCCAAAAACAGAATAATTTGCAGCAATAACCGTGACTCCGGCGCGGTGCTACATAATGTCGCGCCGCAGCAAAGGCAGCGCGCGGAAGCCCCGCGCGCTGCGTCCCTGCATGACAGCTTTACGGGTGCGCCGCCCCGCCGCCCATCTCGTGCTGCATTCCCGGGCCCTTCATGTCGTGTCCGCCCATCATGCCGCCGCCGGAGCCGCCCATCATGCCGCCCATGCCGATTCCCATCACGCTGCTCATGGTCTGCTCGGCCGCCTTCTTCTGCTCTTCGGTGAGCGTCGCGAAAAACGGCTCAATCGCAGCCTTGAGCGCGCGAACGACCTCGAGATGATCGGTCATGTGGCGCTCCATCATGCTCAGATGCCCGAGCACGCCTTGATGCTTGGCGTGATCGCCGGTCGCCGCCGCGTCCAGCGCGGCGCATTTTTGCAAGGCCGTTTGAGCGGCGGCGCGATAGGCGTCCGTGAAGGAAGTCCAGGCCGCCTGTTGGGCGTCGGTTAGCTTCAGCTCGGCCTTGAGATAGGCGAGACGGCCGTCGAGATGTTCGGCGAAGCCGCAAGTCATCTTGTGCATCATGGCGCCCATGCCGGAGCCCATCATGTCATGCCCGCCCATGCCGCCCATCTGCATGCCGGAGCCCTTCATGTCGTGGCCACCCATGCCGCCCATATCGTGGCCGCCCATCATGTCGTGGCCGCCCATCATCTCGTGGCTCATGGCTCCGCCGCCTGGCGTCGTTTGAGCCCCGGTCTGAGCAAGGCCGGGGCCGGCGAGCGCCAAAAGCGCTGTAGCGGCGACGGCTCGAAAGAACGACAAGGTCTGAGATCTTTGCTTCGCGCTCATTGCATCCTCCCCTCGGCGCGCTTCGAATCCGCATGGACATCGCCGCGCGTCCGACGTTGCGGCGCCTCCATAGCTGAAATAGGCGCCCCGCACATTGGAAGTCGGTGACAAAGTCCGCATTTTCTCGCGCCAAAGGGTCGCAGGGGACATGACAGATGCGCGACGAAACGCCCCTCGCTTTAAACGCGTCGATAGGCTATCTATCGGGTCGGAACGGATCGGTCGGGGGAGGACCGCTCCGTCGTCGCACGGATAGGCCAGAGCGCTTGACATCAACGGCGCCGGGCGAGGGCTGAAGGACCCTGAAATGGATTATCGGCGCTATTTCGAGGGGGCCCTGTTCCGCCTCAAGGCCGAGCGGCGCTATCGCACTTTTGCGCATATCGAGCGCTCGGTAGAGACCTTCCCCGAGGCGCTCTGGCGCCGGCCGGATGGGCGTGCGCAGGAAGTCACGATCTGGTGTTCCAACGACTATCTCGGCATGGGTCAGCACCCCGAGGTGATTGACGCAATGGTCGAGACCGCCCGCAATGTCGGGGCGGGCGCCGGCGGGACGCGGAACATCTCCGGCACGAGCTGCGCGATCGTTGAATTGGAGCGCGAGCTCGCCGATCTGCACGGCAAGGAGGCGGCGCTCGTCTTCACCTCCGGCTGGATCTCCAATCTCGCGGCGATCTCGACGATCGCCGATCTGTTGCCGAACTGCCTGATCCTGTCAGACGCCTCCAATCATAATTCGATGATCGAGGGCGTGAAGCGTTCACGCGCCGAGAGGCAGATTTTCCGCCACAACGATCTCGCGCATCTCGAGGAGCTGCTGATCGCCGCCGGCGATCGTCCCAAGCTCATCGTTTTCGAGAGCCTCTACTCGATGAGCGGCAATATCGCGCCCGTCGCAGAGATCGCCGCCCTGGCCGAGCGCTATTGCGCAATGACCTATATCGACGAGGTTCATGCGGTCGGCATGTATGGCCCGCGCGGCGGCGGCGTCTGCGAGGCCGCCGGCGTGATGTCGAAGATCGACGTCATCGAAGGCACGCTCGCCAAGGGTTTCGGCTCGCTCGGCGGCTATATCGCGGGCGACTCGGCGCTCATCGACGCGGTGCGGAGCTATGCGCCCTCCTTCATCTTCACGACCGCGTTGCCGCCCGCTATCGCCGCGGCGGCTTGCGCCGCCGTGCGGCTGCTGAAGAGCCGTCCGGATATTCGCGCCGCTCATCAGCGCGCGGCGCATATCGTGAAGCACGCGCTGGCGGCAGGCGGCCTGCCGGTGCTGGAGAACAGCTCGCATATCGTGCCGGTCATGGTGCGCGACGCCCAGCGCTGCAAGGCCGCGAGCGACATGCTGCTCGAGCGGCACGGCGTCTATATCCAGCCCATCAACTATCCGACGGTCGCCAAGGGAACGGAGCGGCTGCGCGTGACGCCGACGCCCCGGCACACGCATGCGCATATCGTCTCGTTGGTCGAATCGCTCGTCGACGTCTGGAAGACGCTCGGGCTCGAATTCGTCGAGCCGCCGGCGCATCTGCATGTGGACGAGGCGAGCGGCGAGCGCTGCACCTATCCCGAGATCAAGCTCGCCGCGCAGTGAGGCGCTGTCATCGAGGACAGCCCTCAAAAACATCTCTTGGCTATGCTTGAAAAGGTAGCTTTGCGGCCGCGGTCTGGCAAATGATCGAGCCGTGTAAAGACGTGTTCGACATTGTCATCGGTCCGGCCCACTAGCTCGATGATGAAGCTTTTCGCTGATGATACTTTCTGGATAAGTTCCTTATCGACATAGCTGATTTTTGCATTCCATGGACCGCCAGTCGGGCCCTCGTTGAAGTTTATCTGGCCTATTCCAAGGTCTGTCTTTTTCTCGTCTGTGAAGAAGCGGACAATAGGATAGGAGTCGGTTCGGAACAATTCTGCTAGAGCTTCGTGTCCAAAATCAATTTCGAAATCAATTTGCCTCAGGTCACATGACCCAAACAGAATCTGGTACTCTGATGCGAGATCCGAGTCGAGAACCCCAAAAACGCCCCCTGCTTCGGTCTCGAATGGGCTGAAATGCCAATGCGCTGTGGAAGCAGATGGATTGGTTTCGCCCGAGGCGCTGCGTTGGAAGGTTAACACGGCAAACACTACAGCGACCGCACCCAGCCGCCCCGCACTCACCAAGTTTTTCGGCATTGCAAGGGCTCAATTCATCAGCGACCCAGCAAGATCCTTGAGCGCCGATTCGTCCGCGCAGAAAAGAACATGCCATTCATTTGCGGCTCTCGAGAGCGACGGTCCCAGCGCGCGAAGCTGGCGTGCGGACAGCACGCAGATCGGGCGGCGCGCCGTCTCCTCCCCCGCGACGCCGACGATCGCGACCCCCTCGAATTCCGACACCAGGGCCCAGTCGCTCCCGGCGAAGACGGACAGCACATAGCGGCGGCCGGAGAGACCATGCCACGCATAAAAGGCGCCGTTGAGCCGCGAGTGGGCCAGCGAGGCGAGGCTGCAGCCACGCCCGGCGCCTTTGCGCTCTGCGATCCCCTTGGATATGTGGACATCCTGCCGCTTCACGGCCTGGGCGCCGATCATTGCAACCTCCATCACGACGCGATCAGAACTCGAACAGAACTAGAACAAAAACAGACCGGCGTCAACAGCCGGCTTAAGGAAACGCTCAAGATCGCTTTTCGTTCCCTTACCGGGGAATATCGGCAGAATTTTCAATGAGAAAGCCGCCGGCTTCGGTGCGCGCCCAGGCCGCTCCGCAAGCTTTGGCCAGTTCGCGCACCCGCGCGATAAAGCTCTGACGCTCCGTCACCGAGATCACGCCGCGCGCGTCGAGCAAGTTGAAGGCGTGCGAAGCCTTGATGCATTGGTCATAGGCGGGCAGAGCGAGCAAATGCCGTCCCTGCGCCGAGTCGCCGCCGAGCGTCAGCAGTCTCTTGCACTCGCTTTCGGCGGCGGAAAAGTCCCGGAAAAGCTTGTCGGTGTCCGCATATTCGAAGTTATGGCGAGAGTATTCCTGCTCTGCCTGCAAAAATACGTCGGCATAGCTGATCTTTTCCTCGCCCTCGCGCCCGTTGAAGTTGAGCTGCATGATGGAGTCTACGCCCTGCAGATAGCAGGCGAGCCGTTCGAGCCCATAGGTAAGCTCGCCGGAGACGGGTCGACATTCTATTCCTGCAACCTGCTGAAAATAGGTGAACTGCGAGACCTCCATGCCGTCGCACCAGCATTCCCAGCCGAGCCCCCAGGCGCCCAGCGTCGGGCTCTCCCAGTCGTCCTCGACGAAGCGGATGTCGTGCAGCTTCGCGTCGAGGCCGATGGCTTCGAGCGAGGCGAGATAGAGCTCCTGGAGGTCGGGCGGGGAGGGCTTTAGGATGACTTGGAACTGGTAGTAATGCTGCCCGCGATTGGGGTTCTCGCCATAGCGGCCGTCCTTGGGCCTGCGGCAAGGCTGCGCATAGGCGGCGCGCCAGGGCTTGGCGCCGAGCGCGCGCAAGGTGGTCGCAGGGTGGAACGTGCCCGCGCCCATCTCCATGTCATAGGGCTGAAGAATCACGCAGCCCTGACGGGCCCAATAGCGCTGCAAGGTCAGGATGAGGCCCTGAAAGGATTTGGTCGGCGCGAAGGCGTCGTCGGTCCCGACTGTCATGGCGCTGGCGCTCCGCGTTTTGAGTCCTCGTCGATGAGCGGCACGCCGTAATCGCGCAGAATGGCGTCGAGCGCATTTTTATTCTCGGCGATGAAGCGATTGAGCTCGCGCTTCCAATTCTGATCGGACCGGCGCACGCCGAAGGCGATGCGAAAGCTCATGCGCGCGCCGGGCGCGTCGGCGATCGGGGTGACAACAAGCTTCTTTTTGGCGGTCTTCGCGCGATAGCCGGCGATCGGCCCCCAGAGGAGGGCCACGTCCAGCTCCCCTTTGTCGAGATCGGCGATCATGTCCCTGGAGGAAGAGTCGTAGCGGGTGTCCACCATCAGCGGATAGGACTTTACGGCTCCGAGCAGGCCATATTGCGCGAGAAGATTGCCGGGCGGCGTGTTGGCGACCAATCCAATGCGCCGGCCGGGAGACTTGAGTCGCGGATCGTCGAGCGATCGCAAATCCGCGAGATCCGAATCGGCGCGCGTCACCAGCGCATAGCTCGTGCGATAATAGGGATTCGTCGGCTGGACGACGTCATTGCCTTGGGGGGAGCCAAGAATCACGTCGCAAAGACGCGCATTGAGCGTGTTGCGGACGAAGCCTGTCGCGCCCGGATAGAAAGTATAGGCAAGGCCTTTGTGAAGCTTCGCGGCGAGGAGCTCGGCGATCTTGTTCTCGAAGCCCTCGCCCTTTTCATTCGAGAAAGGCAAGTTGTTGGGATCGGCGCAAACCCGAAGCGTCGTAGGGTCAATGATTTCGAATGAGCCCGCTTCGTCCATTCCGCGCGCGGCGGCTTCCGGCCCGAGGTTCTGCCCCGAGGCGGGTTGCGCGAGGAGCGCGACCGCGGCGAACACAAGCCAGCTCGGCGCGCGTCGTCGTTGAGGACGCGGCCGAAGTGCACGGTCTTCTGCGCTGATAAGTCGAGTCAATCCCCGCTCCGGGAGCGGCGCGAGACGCGCGTCTCGCGCCCGTTCGCTCACTTGGCGTTCATGCAGGCGGTTTCGGCCTCGGTGAAGGCCTTCGGCTTCTCTTCTTTCTTCTCGGGTCTGCCTGCCGGGATCGCGCCCGTCGAAAGCGCGCGGAGATAGACGTAAAGATCGTTGAGATAGCAGGAGGCGTTCTTATTGTCCGCGAAGGACGGCATCACGCTGGTGCCGTTCGGACGACCGCCGATCACGATGCCCGCGAATTCCGCATAGTTGAACCGCTTCACCGAATCCTTCAAGGCGGGAGCATAGGTCGAGCCGGCGCCGTTCGGGCCGTGGCAGACGTGGCACTCGGAGTGATAGCGGCGGTAGCCGGAGAAGGTGTACCAGTCGACCGTGCCGTCAGGCTTCACGTTGTATGTCGGATCGCCTTGCGCATCGAGATATTTGCCGTCTTCCGACTTGACGGCCTTCGGGTCGCCCGGAGGATCGGCGTAGGCCGCCGTTCCGAAGCTCACAACGACCCCGAGGGCAAGCGCCCCCGCCAAAGACAGTTTCATCCCTACTCTCCGACTTTTCTTGATTTCCACGCCGCAGTCACCGCGACGGTCGCAATCGCCATAGCAGATTGCTTAACGCGTAAAAAGAAGCTCCCGGCCACGCGTCGTCAAGACAACGAAGCCGGGCGCAGCCTTTTGGAAAAAGGGGCGCGACGCGCGCGCCCCAACTTTCTTTAGTTGGCGGGCGACTTCCACACCGCCGGGGCGCTGGACGACGGCGCGGCCGCCGAAGCGCTCTCGCTCGGCAGGGCGAAGACGGTCAGCACGCCACCGAGCGCCGTGTAATCCGCGAGGCCCTTGTAGTTGCCGACGGCGCCGAGGCCCTCGTTGCTCTTCGCCAAGCCCGCCGCGAGGCCGATGCCTGCCCAGCCGCCGACGCCCGAGAGCACCGCGACATTCTGATGGCCCTTGTGCTCATAGGTGATCACATTGCCGATGATGCCCGACGGAGTCTTGAACTTATAGAGCTCCTTGCCGGTCTTCAGATCGACGGCCTTCAGATAGCCTTCGAGCGTGCCGTAGAAGGCGATGCCGCCGGCCGTCGAGACCGTGCCGGACCACACCGAGAACTGCTCCGGATCGGACCAGACGATCTTGCCGGTGCGCGCGTCCCAGGCGATGAAGTTGCCGGTGTTGGTCGTGCCGTCGCCGAGCACCTTGCCCGCCGGGAACATTTCGAGCGTCGCGCCGACATAGGGCTGGCCGGCGGTGTAGCTCACGCGGAAGGGCTCATAGTCCATGCAGACGTGGTTCGTCGGCACGTAGAAGAGCTCCGTCTCGGGGTTGAACGACACCGGCTGCTCGTCCTTGGAGCCAAGCGCCGCGGGGCAGACGCCCTGCGTGTTCACGTCCTCGCCGTTCTGCTCTGTCGAATATTTCGCGACGACGAGCGGACGGCCGTAGGTCGGCGAGCTCTTGTCCATGTCGACCTTGGTCGCCCAGTTGACCGCCGGGTCGAACTTCTCGGCGACGAGCAGCTCGCCCGTGACGCGGTCGAGCGTGTAGCCGAAGCCGTTACGGTCGAAGTGGACCGCGGTCTTGCGCTTGACGCCGCCGATCGTCTGGTCCGCGAGCACGATCTCGTTGATCGCGTCATAGTCCCATTCGTCGTGCGGAGTCGTCTGATAGACCCACTTGGCCTTGCCGGTGTCGAGGTCGCGCGCCCAAAGCGTCATGGACCAGCGGTTGTCGCCCGGACGCTGCTTGGGGTTCCAGGTCGAGGGGTTGCCCGAGCCGTAGTAAACCAAGTTCAGCTCGGGATCGTAGCTGTACCAGCCCCAGGTGGTGCCGCCGCCGATCTGCCACTGATCGCCTTCCCAGGTCTTCGTGGAGGAGTCGGGGCCGACCGGCTTGCCGAGATAGGTGGTCTTGTCCGGGTCGATCAGCGTGTCGCTGTCCGGGCCCATCGAATAGCCGCGCCACAGCTGATGACCGTCCTTGACGTCATAGGCCGTGATGTGGCCGCGCACGCCGAACTCGCCGCCGGCGATGCCGACGAGCACCTTGTCCTTGAAGACATGCGGAGCGGCGGTCGAGGTCTGACCCTTGGAGGGATCGCCGTTCTTCACCGACCAGACGAGCTTTCCGGTCTTGGCGTCGAGCGCGACGAGCGTCGTGTCGGCCTGAGCCAGGAAGATCTTGCCGTCGCCATAGGCGAGGCCACGATTGACCGTGTCGCAGCACATCACGCCGATGACGGCCGGATCCTGCTTCGGCTCATACTTCCAGATGATCTTGCCGTTGTCGTTCAGATCGAGGGCATAGACGATGTTCGGGAAGGAGGTGTGCAGATACATCACGTCGCCGAGGACGAGCGGCGCGCCCTCGTGGCCGCGCAGCGTTCCCGTGGAGAAGCTCCACGCGGGGACGAGCTTATGGACGTTGGTCGTGTTGATTTCTTTGAGTGTGGAATAGCGCAAATTCGCGTAATCGCCCGTGGGCAGCGCCCACTGCTTCGGGTCCTTTTGAAGGGTAAGCAGCGCGTCTTCGGCCTTCGCGACGCTGACCGAAGCCAACGCCAGAACACCGACCGAAGTCGACAACAATAGCTTATGCATGAGCTTTTCCTCCTGACGAGGTCGCCACGCGCCTTATGCTGGCGTCGTCGCCGATCTCGCGCCTGATGGCTCCTTAGGGTGCCGGGAAGGCTTTTCCGTTTTTTTGTCTCCCGCCGAGCGCGCGTCGCCGCCGCTTCCGCGAGGATAATCTTCCGGTTCCCGTCCAGAAGACTTCTCTTAAGCCGGAAACGGCGGGATAATATGGCGCCGCCTTAGCGAGCGCAACCGGGAAAAATGCCCGCAAAACGGCCGGGCCGCTCCTTCGAAACGGCGCTTTAATGTGAGCTTACACCGATGATGCGACGTCTCGTCTTAGCGATCTTCATGTCGATTCTCTCCGTTACGGCGCCCTCGCGCGCAATGGAGAGTTTCAGCTTGGAGGAGATCGCCCCTGGCGTTCTCGCCCATGCGGGCCGGATCGCGATGATGACGCGCGAGAACAAAGGCGACATCGCCAATCTCGGCGCCGTCATCGGCGACGACGCCGTGGCGGTCGTCGATGCTGGCGGGAGCCTCCTCGAAGGAGAGGCCTTCCTCGCCGCTTTAAGGGAGAGGACGTCTAAGCCCATTCGTTACGTCATCGCGACCCACGCCCATCCCGATCATATCTTCGGGGTCTCGGCGTTTGTCGCCGCGGGGGCGGTCTTCGTCGCCCACAAGAACCTGCCGCGCGCGCTGGCGGCGCGCGGCGAGCATTATCTCTCTTCTTTCCGTGAGGCGATGGGAGACGCGCTGACCGGCACGACGCTCGTCTCGCCGACCCTCACGGTGGAGAAGGAGACGACCCTCGATCTGGGGGGCCGGAAGATCTTGCTGCAGACATGGCCGCGATCCCACAGCGATTGCGACCTGACCGTCCTCGACGAAAAGACAGGAACGCTCTTCGCCGGCGATCTGCTGTTCATGGGGCATGTGCCGGTCGTGGACGGCAGTCTGCTCGGATTTCTCGCTGTCGCTGACGATTTGGCGAAGATCCCGGCGATCCGCGTGGTTCCGGGGCACGGTCCTCTGGTCGCCCCTTGGCCGCAGGCGCTCGACGACGAGCGAGGCTATCTGCAGCGGCTCACGGCGGATCTGCGCGCGGCGATCAAGAAGGGGGAGGGCGTCGCGCAAACGGCCAAGCAGGCCGGCGAGAGCCAACGAACGAAATGGAGCCTCTTCGACGATTATAACGGGCGCAACGCCACCGCCGGATTTGCCGAGCTCGAATGGGAAGGCCCGTGATAGCCCTGGCAAGGGCAGGGAGATCGGATGCCGTCTTATGTGGCTTTGCTTCGCGCCGTGAATGTGGGCGGGACAGGCAAATTGCCGATGTCGGCGCTGAAGGCGATGTGCGTCGCCGAAGGCTTTGAAGGCGTTCAGACCTATATCGCCAGCGGCAATGTCGTGTTTTCGGTCGATCGAGCCGAGGCACAGGTAAAGGCGGCGCTGGAGGAGCGTCTGAACTCCTTTACTGGCAAGCCAGTGGGTGTGATCCTGCGCACAGCGAAAGAGATGGCGGATATTCTCGCCGCCAATCCTTTTCCTGGCGCGCCGCCCCAATGGACATGCGTCATTTTTCTCAATGCCCCTCCGCCCGCCGACACGCTCGACGGGATTAGGCGTCAGAAGGATGAACAGCTGTGCTTGGGCAAGCGGGAGATTTATGTGGCCTATGGCGAGGGCATGGGCCGCTCAAAGCTCAAGATTCCAGCGGGAGCGAACGGCACGGCCCGAAACATCAACACCGTCGCAAAGCTCGCGGAACTGGCGGCTTCGAGATGAAGCGGTGGCCGCTGCGATGTGACCTAGTCGCAGACGACGCCGATGGCGGCGCTTACGGTTAGAAAGGAAGCACGATGACCCAACACGCTCCGCACCGCTGCGTCGCCTTTTTGCTCGCCTTCGGACTGACGGCCGGCGCCGTTCTGACGGCGCAGGCCGAGACGGCGGACGTCTGGCCGGACATCTCTCGGGATATATTCCCCGGCAAAAGCGTCGGTTTGGATCAGACCATCGCGCTCGAAGCCCCGGCGCGCGCCGAGGACGCCGCCATCGTGCCCATGACGCTGCGCTTCAAAGTCGGAGGCGTGCGCCGCGCCACGCTCGTCATCGACCAGAACCCAATGCCGATGGCCGCGGCCTTCGAGATCGGACCAAACGCCGGCGTGAGCTTCATCGAAACCCGCGTGCGCGTGAACTCCTACACAAACGTCCATGCCGTGGCCGAAACCGATGACGGATCGCTCCATGCCGAGGTCAAGTTCGTCAAGGCGGCGGGCGGCTGCTCCGCGCCGGCGGGCAAGAACATGGATGAAGCGGCGGCCAATCTCGGCAAAATGAAATATCGCGAGTTCAAGTCGTCATCTGCGGATCTGCGCGAGGCGCAGATCATGATTCGCCATCCCAACAGCTCCGGCATGCAGATGGACCAGGTGACGCATCTCTACATCCCCGCGCATTATGTCGAGAAGGTCGAGGTGCGTCAGGGCGCCGATCTGATCTTTGCGATGGAGGGCGGCATATCGCTATCGGAGGATCCAGTGTTCCGCTTCGACTACAAACCCAATGGGGCAAAGACGATCTCGGTCGAGGCGCATGACACGAAGGGCGCCGTGTTCAAGTCGGAGTGGCCGATTGGCGACGCCTCCTGACGAAGGCTGTGGTCAAAGCCGTTTGCGCAAAGAACTCAGCTCGTCGGACGCTTCTTAGAGCGCGCGCTGAACGCGTGGAATCACGCGATCGAAAATGACTCGCTCAATATCCACTTTTCATATCGCGCTCTAGCTTTTGGAATCGGTCACATTGTCTGGCCTTCAGGCGATTCCGCCTGAACGCAGCGTGATCTCGGCGGACGAGAATTTGTCCCCCAAAGTCCGACCGCGCCATCGCCGTGGCGGCGACAAAAGCAGATCATCGAGCTCGAGCAAAAAAACCGCGCCCCTGCGGGAGCGCGGCGCGGGCTCGCAAACGACCCATCGACACAGTTGCAAAGGGAAAGGTCAGCCGCCCCAAATCATCAAGCCGATCGCGACGAACAGCGGCGCGGACGCCAAGAGGCAAATCACGGAGACGCACGCAATCGTCTCAGCCCGAGCGGCATGGGCAGCCGACAGAGCTGCATCGTGGTTGTGCACGGACATAAGAGACATGACTTGATCCTCCAACGGCCGATGGTTGCGGCCACACCTACGCCGCGGGCCCGAACGCCGCGCTTAACCTGCGCTAGGGAATGCGCAGAGGGGGCGCCGGGTTCCGCGACTTTTACAAAATATTTTTCGAAGACCGTCTCTAATGGCGACGTAACGTTAATCCGAGCCGCGCGCCGAGTTAAGGAATTTGAGGAAATCCGGAATCGGCCGGGTCGCGAAAGCCCGTCAGCTTTTGCGCAGCTTGCTTTGCCGATCGCCGCGACGCCGAGCCGGCGCCTCCACAGTGGCCGAAACCTGCGACGCCTGCGGTTTTTCCCCAAACAGCTCGGCGAGCTTTTCGGTCATCGCGCCGCCGAGCTCCTCGGCGTCGACGATGGTGACCGCGCGCCGATAGTAGCGCGTCACGTCATGGCCGATGCCGATCGCAATCAGCTCCACCGGCGAGCGCGTTTCGATTTCGAAAATGACCTGTCGCAAATGGCGCTCGAGGTAATTGCCGGGGTTGACCGAGAGGGTCGAATCATCGACCGGCGCGCCGTCCGAGATCATCATCAAGATGCGGCGCTGCTCCGGACGGGCCAGCAATCGGCGATGCGCCCAATCCAGCGCCTCGCCGTCGATGTTCTCCTTGAGCAGGCCCTCGCGCATCATGAGGCCAAGATTGCGCCTCGCGCGCCGCCAAGGCGCATCGGCCGCCTTGTAGACGATGTGGCGGATGTCGTTGAGACGGCCAGGGTTCGGCTGCTTGCCCTCGCCGAGCCATGCCTCGCGCGCGCGACCGCCTTTCCAGGCCCTTGTCGTGAAGCCGAGAATCTCGACCTTCACCCCGCAACGTTCGAGCGTGCGCGCCAAAATATCGGCGCAGGTCGCCGCGACGGTGATGGGGCGCCCGCGCATCGAGCCGGAATTGTCTAGGAGCAGCGTCACCACCGTGTCGCGGAAATCGGTGTCCTTCTCGCGCTTGAACGAGAGCGGTTGCTGCGGATCGATGATGATCCGCGGCAGCCGCGCCGGATCGAGAAGACCCTCCTCGAGATCGAACTCCCAGGAGCGGCTCTGTTGCGCCATCAGGCGGCGCTGCAGCCGATTGGCGAGCCGACCGACGACGCTCGACAGATGCAGCAGCTGCTTGTCGAGGTAGGAACGCAGGCGCTCCAGCTCCTCCGCGTCGCAGAGCTCCTCCGCGCGGACGATCTCGTCGAACTTCGTGGAGTAGGCGACATAATCGGAGCCCGATCGGTCAGCATGGGGGAGATTGGGCCGGCGCCCGTCATGCGCTTCCTCGGCCTCGCCGCCCTCCAGCTCCTCGCGCGCTTCGCCGTAGGGCGCCTCGGTTGATTCGGTCTCGCCCTCCGCCTCTTGCTCCTCGGAGGACAAGGCCTTTTCCATCTCGGCCGCTGATCTCGGCTCCTCTCCCTGCTCCCTCTCGCCTTCCGGGCTCTCCTTGTCCTTCTGATCCTCCTCGGATTTATCCTCCTCTTCGTCCTGCTCGGCGCGCTGCGGGGCGCCCATGTCGAGCTTCGCGAGCAAATGCTGGACGATCTGCGCGAAGCCGCGCTGGTCCTCGATCGCGCCGGAGAGCCGATCCAGATCCGCGCTCCCGCGCTCCTCGATGAAATCGCGCCACAGCTCCACGAGCTTGCGGCCGTGCGGGGGAGGCGCGAGGCCCGTCAACCGCTCGCGGGCGATCAGCGCCAGCGCGTCCTCGAGCGGCGCATCCTCGCGTCGCGTGATCGCGTCGTATTGAGCGCGCTGGTAACGGTCGTCGAGCATCACCTCGATATTGGCGGCGACGCCGGCCATGCGCCGGGAGCCGATGGACTCGACGCGCGCCTGCTCGATGGCGTCAAAAGCGGCTCGGCTTTCCCCTGTGGCGGGGGCATGGCGCCGGTGCAGCGCCTCGTTGTGACAGGCGAGCCTGAGCGCGAAGCTGTCGGCGCAGCCGCGGGCGATCGCGGCGTCGCGCGGGGCGAGCTTGCGAGGCGGCTCGGGCAGGCGCGCCTTGACGCCCTCCTCGGAGGCGACGAGCGAGGGGCGGTCGGGTGAAAAACTCACCTCGAGGTCGGGCGATTTGGCCATCGCCCGCATCGTTCCGGCGAGCGAGCGCTTGAACGGTTCCTGAGGCGAATCCTTGGGCTGGCCGGGGCGACGGTTCGTGGGGGCGGGAGGCATGGCTTCGCATATAGCCCGCTCCGCGCGGCTCCGGAAGAGAGAAGGCCGCCAGGTGGGTGAGATGGATCTCCGACAAGGCCGAGAACACGCCGAAGCCTAAACGCGCCTCCGTGCGCGTCGTGTCGATTGCGGCCCCAAATGGCCGGCCCATTTTCGACACGGGCGCCGTCCAGAGCGCAATCTGCGGGGCGCCGCAGCTTGTGCCGGGACACGCCTACGCAGGCTTTTGCGAAAGCGTGATCGAAGCGCGGTATGCAGGCTATATCGATTCATTCGCCGGAGGGGCGGTGTGCTTTGGCCGCATAGGACAGATGCGCCTCGAGCCGTATCCCCAACAGTACTCGGTTCGGCATAACGTAGCGAGGCCCACAGACATGATCGCGGAATCGATAGCGTTTCTCATCCGCAACTTGCCAGCGGTCCTGCTGCTTTTCGCTCTTGTGCTCGGAGCGACAGGACTGCCACGCAGGACGGATGCCGCGAGCCGCTTTTTGGCTTGGATTCTGCTCCTGCCTATCGGCGTGACTGGGCTCTGGGCAGGGATCGCGCACATCTTTTATCCGGGCGTCGCCGCTGCTTACATCGGATGGGAGGACAGCCCGTTTCAGTATGAGGTCGGAACGGCCGATCTCGCCATCGGCGTCACGGCCTGCGCGGCCTTCTGGCGCAGTTGGGACTTCAGGGCGGCGGCTGTTTGCGGCGCCTCGATTTTCCTGTTCGGCGACGCAATCGGGCATGTTCGCCAGATGCTCGCCGCAAACAACTTCGCGCCCGGAAACGCGGGAGTCCCCTTCTACATGGACATCATCTGCCCTCTGCTCGCCATTGGCTTGCTCATTGCCTCGCGTAGGGCGAGCTCATTGGGAAAGTGATCGCCCCGTCTCATCCGCCCCGCTCCGCCACGAGCTTTAGCGCGCGCGCATAGACCTGGCGGCGCGGCTGGCCCGTCGCGGCGGCGACGACATCCGCAGCGTCTCTCAGCGAATGCGCGGCGAGCGCCGCCTCGAGCTGAGCGTCGATCTCCTCCTCGCGTCCGGCTTTCGCATCCCCAGTAGGCGGGGCGACCAGCAGCACGATCTCGCCCTTCGGAGGCTCCTCCTGCGCCAGCGCTTGCGCAAGATCCGCGAGCCAGCCGCGCCGCACGGTCTCGTAGAGCTTGGTGAGCTCGCGGGCGATCGCCGCCTCCCGGTCGCCGAGCGCGGCGACGCAGTCCTGCAGCGTGTCGGCGAGGCGGCGAGGGCTTTCGAAAAAAACGAGCGTGCCCGGCACGTGCACAAGCTCGGCGAGGCGGGCGCGCCGCGGGCCGCTCTTTTGCGGGAGGAAGCCCTCGAAGAAAAAGCGGTCGGTCGGGAGGCCGGCCACCACGAGCGCGGTCAGGACCGCCGAAGGCCCCGGGACGGCGGTGACCTTGAAGCCCGCGATGAGCGATTCCTGAACCAGCTTGTAGCCCGGATCGGAGACAAGCGGAGTCCCCGCGTCGGAGACCAGCGCAAGACGCGCGCCCTCCTTCAGCCGCGCGAGGAGATGCGGGCGCATCACACGCGCATTGTGCTCGTGATAGGCGACGAGCGGCGTCGATATGCCGTAATGCGCGAGCAGCGTCCGTGTGACGCGCGTGTCCTCGGCGATCACCGCATCGGCCGCCGCCAGCGTCTCCAGCGCGCGGAAGGTAATGTCGCGCAGATTGCCGATCGGCGTGGCGACGAGATAGAGGCCCGGCGCGATCTGCTCGGCCTCAGCGCGCAGACCGAAGGCGGCGTAAGTGAAGGGTGCAGGCGACGCGTGATCGTCAGGCATGGGCTCCCCGCATCGCCGTTCTGTAAGACGCTCGAATGTTCTTTTTATAGAACGAAGTCCGTCGTCGGCGCAAGCTTGCGCCTCAGTCCCACAGTTCCTCGTTTTCGCGGGAGAGTCGACCTCGCTATTGACATGCGACCGCCGGGCGGGACTATTGCCCGGCTCCGGGAAAGGACCAGCGCGGAGGGTTTGACGCCTGTCTAAAGCTTTGCAGCGACAACGATGCGGACGATGAGCCGACCGGCGCTTGACCGCAGAGCGCCGTCACGGGCGGGCTTCAGCCTCGCCTTGGCGGCTGCGGCTGTGCTCCTTTGTGCGTGCAATCCCACCGGAGGGTCGAGCCGGTCGGATCTCAAGCTCACCGCGCCGTCCTCAGGCTCGGCGCAATCCCAGGCGCTTCCGCCGCTCGCGGGCGAGCCGAGCGAGCTCATTGGTCAGGGTCCAATCAAAATCGCGCTGATCGTGCCGCTGACGCAAGCGTCCGGCCCCTCGAGCGTCGGCGCGTCATTGCGCAATGCGGCGCAGCTCGCTTATCTCGAGTCGGGACAAAGCGATGTCAGCATCGTCGTCAAGGACGACCACTCCTCGCCCGCGGGCGCGGCGACCGCGGCGCAAGCCGCCGTGAACGAAGGCGCGGAGCTGATTCTCGGCCCGGTCTTCGCCGCTGGCGTCAAGGAAGCAGGGCGTGTCGCGAAAGGCGCCGGCAAGCCCGTCATCGCCTTTTCGACCGATTCCTCAGCGGCCGCGCGCGGCGTGTATCTGCTGTCGTTTCTCGTCGAGGGAAATGTCGAGCGGATCATCGACTTCGCCGCCCAACGGGGCAAGAAGTCCGCAGCGGCGCTCGTTCCCGACAACGAATATGGCGCGCTCGCCCTCGCACAGTTTCAGCAGAGCGCAGCCAACCACGGCATGCGCGTCGTCGTGATCGAAAAGTATAAGCCAGGCCAGCCTGCCGACGCAGTCAAGCGGATCGCGGCCGTCGCCGGGCAGATCGACACGCTATTCATTCCCGATTCGCCGGAGGCCATGGGCGCCGTGGCCCGCGAGCTGACGGCGGCCAATCTCGACTCCAAACATGTGCAGATCCTCGGGACGAGCCTTTGGAACGATCCGCGCGCGTTGAAGCTCCCCGCGCTGCAGGGCGCCTGGTTCGCCGCGCCGGAGAACGCCGGCTTCAACGCTTTCGCTGGCAGATATCGCGCTAAGTTCGGGTCCGAGCCGTCGCGCATCGCAACCCTCACCTATGACGCGGTCACGCTGGCCATCGCGCTCTCCCGCCAGCAGGGCTCACAGCGCTTCACTGATTCCTCGCTCACCAATCCGGCGGGATTCAATGGAGCCGACGGGGTGTTTCGCTTCCGGGCCGAGGGCTTGAACGATCGAGCGCTTTCGGTGCTCGAAATTAACGACGCTCAGCCCAGGGTGATCTCGCCGGCGCCGCGCACGCTTGGCCCGGCCAGTAGCGGCTGAAACGCGGAGCCGTTGCGCGTGGCGTCATGCGCTCGATTTCGTGGGACACGTCCCAAATCAAAAACTGAGAGCGCGCTGCATTTGAGCGGAACCGATCAAACGCAGATAAAGCAATCAATTCCAGCGTCTTAAAGCGCGACTCGCGCGAAAAATCGGTTTCCACTTTTTCGCATCGCGCGCTCGTCGCTCGAGATGACGACGATCTGGCGGCGGATCAGAAATAGCGTTCCGGCAGCTTGATCAGATCGCCCGGAAGAACCGGGATCTCCGCGTTCAAAGGATATTCCCGGAACCCGGGTTCGTCCGCATGCTTGATGAGCACGGTGTGGCGGCTCGCCCGATAGGTGGGGCCGCCGGCGAGCGCGATCGCGCTCATGACGTTGAGGCCGCTGCGGAAGGGAAACTCTCCGGCGCGGCCGACCTCGCCCATGATGTAGAACGGATGAAAGCCCACCACGTCGACCGTCACCTTGGGGTCGCGCAGATATTCTCCTCGGAATCTCTTGGCGAGATCGCGCTCCAGTTGGGCTTTGCTCAGGCCGGACGCCTTGATCGTGCCGGCGAGCGGCAGGGACAGATTGCCAGCCGGGTCGATCTCATATTCGCCCGTGAGCCGGTCCTCGCCGAAGACCACAATTCTGACCCTCTCGCCCGGCTTCAGATAAGGAGAGGTGGTCTGAGCTGTTCTAATCAGCTCTTCGCGCTGCTCGTCGGTCAAAGGATCGAGTGTCGCCCCAGGCTCGCAGGCGGTGAGAGTGACAGCGCAGAAAAGGACGACGCCGAATTTTCTCTTAAAGCGCATTACACACCTGCTGATTATTGCCGAAGCAGCTATGTCTTGATAGTCGTCCGTCGCGGCCGTCGTCAACCTCAATGGATTTCACAAAAACGCCAAAAGCAGGAACATCCGAGATTTACGCGATTTTGGCGCCTTACCGAGATAAATGACGCGTGCGCCGCCAAATAGCACGGAATTTTTGGTATCGCAGCACGCCTTTCGGCGGCGCTGATTCGACCGGCCGTAAGCGCGCGAGGCGCCGATCGAGAATGACGGAGGCCCGATGCGGATCATTTGGGGGGCGGTCGCCATGACGATCCCCATTCTCTGCCCGATCGAATCCAGCGCGCAAGCGCTGCGAGGACCGAGCGGCTCGGTGTATCTAAACGCCGCCGCATGCGTCGCCAAAGGCGGACGTAGCCCGCAGCTGTGCGGTAATGCGGAAAAAAACGCTGCAGCCGAGTTTGAGGAAAAGGCGCCGCGATTTGAGACGCGCGCCGCTTGCGAGCGAGCGCTCCGACAGCCCTGCGCCCTCGGCTATAATGGCAGAGGCGCCTGGGAGGGCCACCGGCACGGCATTTACTTTACGCCGCGTCAGGACGGCTTTCGAATTATCGAGTCCAGTGGCCGCGACGCGACGGTTACTCCCGTGGCGGGCTCGCTCGCATTTCAGCCGCGTTCGGCGACGCGGCTCGAGGTCTCGATCAGTCCGCAAGCCTCGAGATATTGGAACTGGGCCAATCGCGCCGCGGGGCCGGCGGGGGATTTTGGCGTTTCCTCGCCTGACAGCCCGAAAGGCGTTATCCCGCCGCCCCCTGCGGTCGACCCCAATTTCGATTGCGCGGCCGTGCTGGAGCCTTCCGCGCGCGCCAGCGCCGCTACGGCCTGTGTCCTCGCGCCCGCGCGCAGACGCTGAAGCGTCCGCGGGGCTGACGGCGGTCTCGGGCTTGCCAGCAGGCCGGCTATGCCCCACTCTAAGTCTAAGCTTGCGGGGGCCTAATGTCGGCTCGGCGCAGAATGCCTCCGATTGGGCCTGAGCCGCTTCGGACCGAACTGCTGCTCAAGCGCAAAAAGGGCGTACGAAATCATGACCGAGCGGACAAGAAGAGCCGCCGGCAAAGGAGGAACACATGGCGCATCGGAAACACGCGTTCGCGCTTCTGCTCAGCGGCGCGCTTCTCATCGTCGGTCCGGCTGGGGCGGCGGAGCTCGGACCTTATTTTCCGCTTCCCGGCAATCTGAGCGTCTCGGGCAATACGCCCCGTGAGGGCCTCTTGAAGCTGCAGGCGGCCTGGCTGCGCAATGGCCTGGACAACCTCGCCAAGGCGAAGAAGGAGACGGAAGCGTCGCTCGAGAAGGCGAAGGCGTCGAACGCCAAGCCGGAGGAGATAAAGGCGCTCGAAGACAAATTGGCGGATATCGATAAGAGAAGGGCCGGAGCCGAGGAAGAGCTTGCGCTCGGCGAGGACGACGGCGGCGGCGTCGAGACGCAAAGGGAGCGTAAGAGGGTGCTGCTCGCCAATGTCAATCAATGGATCCGGGATCTCGGCGCACAGGCGACGAAGGCTCTCAAGACGGCGATCCTTTCGGACGGCCTCGAGGCGATGTCCGCCCAACGTGAGCACGCCATGCTCGAGGAGAGGTCCGACAAGCTCGAGAACGCCACGCATGACGTGACGGTCGAGCAATGGGCCGCTACGCGCTAATTGCTCTCTGCGTTCGGGCGATCTAGCCCGAACGCAGAACGTGAATTTTAGAGCGCGATGCGTGCGGAAAGCGGGTTTCCGCTTTTGCATCGCGTCCTAGCGCTTCAAGAGACGCTCGAGATAGTCGAGCTCCTCGGCGGGCCGCTCACGCTGGTCCAGGCGGCGCTGCAGCTCCTCCTGAAGGCGATGCGCGCGTTGCGCCGGGGCTGCGCCGGGGGGATGCAGACGCGCGGCGCCATTCTGACCGCCGTCCCCGCCGAGGTCGCGACCGAGGGGATCGCGTCCGTTCTGGCCCTCTTCTCCCTCGCTCGATGGACCCTCTCCGGCCCGCTTCGCCAGGGCGTCGGCGCCGCGCCGCAGCGACTGCACCGCGCGCCCTTGCGCCTTCACGGCTCTTTCGCTCCCTGCCGGGCCTTGGCTGAGCGCGCGCTCGGCGTCCTTCATCGCCTCGTCGGCGTCGTCAAGATCGGAGGGCGCGCCCTCGCCCGAACGGCGCAAGCCTTGCACCGTGCTCTCTAAGCGTTCGCGCAAGCTCCGCTGCCGCTCCGCGCCGGAATCGTTCTGCCCTTGGCCCTGAAACGTGTCGTCGCGAAGCTGTTGCTGCTCGCGCGACAGCCGGTCGATATCGGAGAGGCCTCGCCCTGACGCAGACGGCCGGGCTTGCCCCGACCCGCGGAGATTCTCGAAAATCTCGCCAAGACGATCCAAAAGCTCGGCGGCGCGCCGCGAGTCGCCCGACTTGCTCGCCTGGTCGAGCTCAGAGAGCATTCTTTCGATCTCTTGTTGGTCGATGACCCGCGTCTCTCCGGCCGGCTCGCGCGCCGGGCGCTTTTTCTGTGCGCCGGCGCGCCGCATGTCCGCCATGAACTTGTCCATGGCGTCGCGGAGATCCTGCATGAGCCGGGCGATTTCCTCTTCGCTCGCGCCGCGCGCCACGGCGTCGCGCAGCCGTTCGCGGGCTTGCCTGAGCGCGCGCTCGCTCTCGCTCGTGTCGCCTTCAAGCCCCGTCGCGATCGCCCAAAGCAGGTCGGCGGCCTCGCGCAGATTTTCCTCGCTCTCCGGCCGATCCAGCGCGCGCCGCGCCAGGCGAAGGCCGAGGTAGGCCGAAGAGGGCGTGTTGAACAGGTCGGGGGCGAGGGAGAGCGCGTCGAGCACGAGCCGCGTGCGCGCGCTCGAGGAGGGATCGAAAACGAGGAGGCGGCGTTGCTCCGCGAGGGCGCGGGCCAGCGGATCGGTGAAGCGCCGCTGCGGCAATTCGACTTCGACGGGCTTCGAGGCGCCTTCATTGCCGCCCTCGTCCTTGGCCGCGAGCGTCATGATCGCGTTCCCGCCCGCCCAGGGACTGTCCGCGAGATCGAGCGTCGCTTCCGCCTCGCCGCGACCGCCCTGTTGCTGCGGCAAGGACAGGGCGAGCCGCGGCGGGGGAAAAAGCGGCTTGGGGGCGCCGTCTTTGACCGCAAACGACGCGCGGGCTTCGATGACGCCATAATCGTCGTCGGTCTTGAAGGCGAGCGTCATCGAGCCGCGAAAATTATTGCGCGGCGGCGCGGTCAGTTCGATCGTCGGCGCGAGGTCGGGGATCGCCGCGAGGGCGAAGACGCCGAGGTTCGGAAGCGAAAGACGCGCGTCGCCCTTTAACGCGAATCTTCGCTCCTGCCTTTCGCCCCCAGCGCTTCGGTCGGAGTCCTTGAGCTCCACGAAAGCCCCTTCCGTCGCGCCGCCGCCGCCATGGATGCGCAGGATCGAATTGACCGGAGCCTGGAGCGTTCGGCCGGCGTCTTTCTCCTCCAGCACGATTGCGGCGCGGCCGGTGTAAGGGGGAGGATCGAGCCAGGCGTCGAGCCGCGCCGAGTCCACTGCGCCGCCGGGGCTTCGCCAATCGAAGGCGGCGGCGAGGCGGGTCCCCCGGTCAGAGCCGGCGACGATGGCCGTCGTCGCGGCGGCGAGGAGGGCGAGGGCGCGCAAAGCATAAGGATCGCGCCGCGCGAGGCCTGGCTGCGGGGGCGGCAGGCGCAAGCCGCGTAAGGCATTGACGAGCCTTCGACGGTGCGCGGCCCAGAGCGCGATTGTGGCCGCGTCGGCTCTCTCGAAAGCCAGGCGATCCTGGAGTCCGCTCGCAGGGCGCAAGCCGCTCTCGTCGGCCGCGTCGAGGCGCGCCAGCGCCTCCGAGCGAGCGGGCGGCCCGCGGCGAATTTCGAGCGCAGTGAGAACGAATGCGCAAAGGGCGAAAAGCGAAACGCCGGCGATGCGCGACGGCGCCCCCACCTCGAGCCAGAAGCCGGACCAGGAAAGCGCGAGAAAAAAGAGGAGAAGCGAGCCGAGCGCCGCGGCGAGCCGGAGCAGCCGCTCGGCCATGAGCGCGCCCGCCGCGCGCCGCGCCATCAAGTCGAGGAGTGACGGTACCGGCGGCTTTCTACTCGCACGGGGATTCTGACTCATCTTGGATTCCGGCTCTGCGCAGAAAACGCGTAAAAGGAGGTCTAACGCATCGACAGGCGATTGGAAGGGCGCGCCGGCGCCAAAAGAGACGAGGTCATGCCCAACTCAGCAGAGCAGAAGACGGGAATCGTTTCCGCGCCCTCTCGCGACCTTGCCGCGCTCCCGGCGCCGGTCGCGGCGATTCGCTTGAAAATTCTCGAAGCCTGCGCGAAGGGCGAGCTTGAGGCGCTGCGCATCCCGATCGACTGGAACGAGACCCGGCCCCTGTTCCAACGCTCTGGCGGCAAGCGTCCGCCAGGCTACGACCCGATCGAAACGCTGCGGGCGCTCTCCTTCGACCGCAAAGGACTCGAGACCTTAAACGTCGCCAAAGCTGCGCTGTCGCAAGCCTATTCGAAGATCGAGCGCGGCCCCGTCACGATCTACGAATGGCCAGCCTTCGCCGCGCCGCCCACGACTCCCGAGGCGGAGCGCGCCTTCTGGAGCTGCGTGCGCTTTTACGACTACGCCCGGCCGATCGCAAACGGAGGGCCGCGGGTCACGAGACTTGGCTTCGGCGCCGACGGCGTGTGGCATTATTTTTGGAGCGAGGGGTGATGAAAAGTCGAAGGTAGGCGGTTCCAACGACAATTTTGTCGGCCGTCGCGACGCCTCCACCTTGACGGATCTTCTTGTCGCGCCATCTGTCGCCCTTGCCCGCTCTCTCGCTGATGTGAGCAGAGAGATCGCGCCAACGAGCGGCCTTGCACATCGCCATAAGCGTCGATGACGTTACTGCTTGTATGAACGAATTGCTCGCAGCGATGGATAGGCGGGCCGGCGGGACCGACATGCTCGCGATCACCAGCGACATCATTGCCTTTGATCGGAAAACACATGGACCATACAATTCTATGACGTTGCTTTCTTTTGCGTCACGCGTTATCGCATTTAAGCACGTGCGCCGCATGTGTTCTGGAAATATAGATCAATCCAGAGTAGCTCCTTGAGGAGTGCGCAGAGATGTCCGACCTGGTCGTCATAGTCTACCCGACAGAAGCCAACGCCGAGGGGATGCGCCAGAAAATACTCGGCCTCCAGAAGGAATATTTGATTGAAGTCAGCGATGCCGTGATCGCCGTCAAGCAGACAGACGGCACGGTAAAGCTCAATCAGCTGTTCAGCACGACAGCGGCGGGCACAGCAACCGGCGGCTTGTGGGGACTGCTGGTCGGATTGATCTTCTTGAACCCGATATTGGGCGTTGCGCTGGGCGCCGCCTCAGGCGCTCTCGCCGGCGCCATGTCGGACTACGGAATCAACGACGACTTTATGAAGCAGCTCTCCGGCTCTCTGCAGCCCGGAAACGCGGCCTTGTTTCTTCTGATCAAGAAATTCACGGCCGATAAGGTCCTCGAAGCCTTGAAGGGCACAGGAGGAACGGTCCTCAAGACGTCTCTCGACGATAGCAAGGAAAAGGCGCTGCGCGAGGCGATCTCCGCCCACGCCTGACGCCGACGTCGCAGAAAAGATCGGACGGCGCCGTCTCGAATTTTCGGGCCGTCGCCGTCCGCAGGCGGAAGACCTCAGAGCTGGCGGCGCCAGCGGCAAGCCCAGTTGTCGCCATCTGAGTCGCTCGACAAACAAAGGGCCGCAACGCCATGACACGCGGCGAAGTCCTGGTGGATCTGGCCTTACAAGGCGGCGGCGCTCATGGAGCGTTCACTTGGGGCGTGCTCGAGCGACTGCTGGAAGAGCCCTGGCTCAAGTTCGACGGCATTTCCGGAACTTCGGCAGGCGCGATGAATGCGGCGATTTTCGCCGATGGTTACGCGCGGGCGGGCGCGCAAGGCGCGCGCGAGTCATTGGAAGCCTTTTGGCGGCGCGTCGCTGAAGCCGGCCGCTTCAGTCCTTTGCAACGAAGTCCCTTGGATATTTTCATGGGCCGGTGGACGCTCGAATCTTCGCCGGCTTTCATCGCCACGGACATGCTGTCGCGCATTTTCTCTCCTTATGATTTTAACCCGCTTGGAAGCAATCCGCTGCGTGACATACTCTTGGAGCTGATTGATTTCGAGCGCCTCGCGAGATCCCCGATAAAGCTCTTCGTGACGGCGACCAGCGTTTCAACGGGCCGAGGACGCGTCTTTGGCAACGCTCACTTGACCGTCGACGCTTTGCTTGCCTCGGCCTGCCTGCCCACGATGTTTCAAGCAATCGAGATCGACGGCGACGCCTATTGGGATGGCGGTTACTCGGGCAACCCCACGATGACGCCCCTCGTGCGAGAGTGCGACTCCAGAGATACGATCCTGGTGCAAATCAACCCGATCGAGCGTCCGGGCGCGCCGCGAGCGGCGGCCGACATTTTGAACCGGCTTAACGAAGTGTCCTTCAATGCGGTGCTCCTCAAGGAGCTCCGCATGATCGCGCTGCTGCGCCAAATCGCAGATCCTGGATGTGGAGAAAGCGAAAAATGGGCGCAGATGCGTATTCATCGCATCTCCAGCAATATGATGACGGAGCTCAACGCCTCCTCCAAGCTCCTCGCGGAGTGGGATTTCCTATGCATGCTGCGTGACGAGGGACGTCGCGCGGCGCAAGGATTCCTAGAGCGACACGGAGAGGACATCGGCGTCAAATCTTCTTTTGATTTGGATAGATTGCTCGACGCGGTATGACGTCTCGCCGGACTCATGTTCAGTTCGAATTTTTGAATTAGGGAATGACCGAGATGCTTCGTTTGCCGAAATATCTCTTGCGCAAGGACAGTGGCGCTGATTTGGAGCGAGCGGCTTGACTCGTATAAGACCCAGCCATAGGCTTCAATGGCCAAAATATTCGGCAGTGGCAAAATATTCTGCGGTGGGAGGAATCAAAAATGACATATGAGATCGTCCCCGAAGAGAGCAAGCCCTCACGTCGTTCGTTCTTAGCGGCGGTTCTTGCCGCAGCGTCCATGGCGGCGCTTGCCGGCCGGCCCTCGGAAGCCGAGGCGCAGGAGCGGCAGTTCACCTCTATGCATCATGAGCCGCGCGTCTCACGTCCGCGCAGGGGCCATCGTCATCGTCGTGTCGCGCGCGTCAGAAAGACGGGACGCGCGCGGCCGCACGAGATGCAGTGAGATTGCGAGGAGCGCGGTCATAGGCTTTTTCGCTTGCTATCCTGGCGGACCGCGCCGCGCGCGGTCTGCCAACTCAGCTCAAGCCGCTCATGCAACGCCATTTTTTGAGATGCCGCCATTGTGGGATCAAAACTTACCAGTGACCAGGCTAAGGAACGTCCGATCAAAGAGCGCCTCACAATGAAAGCAAAAATGACAAGAGAGCGCCAAGCCGGAATACCAATCCGCCTCAAAATATCTGCCGTCTTGGCGATGAGCGGCTTGCTCCTCGCGACATCAGCGGCGAGTGCGGGAGCGCAAGAGAATTATTGCCTCGATTCTCGCTCTGGTGGGTTGGTGCGCGCCGGCGCTACCGTAAAGCAGGGAAGCCAATTGATGAGATGCTGCCGCATGGCGCCCATCAGCGGCGTTCCGAGCAATGCGGCCTTCTTGAAAGAAGAGCAGTTCAAGAAAATTCTGAACCCGCATCGATGCTGGAGCGGGGGACTGCGCACGCGCGACTTCGTATCGGTGAAGATCCCAACGCATCCTCGCAGGGGGCGTCGACTCGGCCGGTGACTCACAATCGGCGGCGGCGCGTCACTCCGTCTCATGACTGACTTTTGTCTCTCGTCCGGCTCGGGAGCCGCACCCGTTCCAAGCATGCGGATGCGAGGAGGGTTCGAGCAGGAACAGGGGCGAGGGGAGCGCGCTCATGCGACTGAAGCTTTTTAGCGGATTGAGGCCGCTCGACCTCCGCGGGAGCGGACGCGACGCTCTGGCGGGCGTCGTCCTCGCGTCGATGAACGTGCCCCAGGTGCTAGGTTACACGAGCATCGCGGCAATGCCGGTGGTCACCGGCCTCTATACCGTCCTGCTGCCTCTCATCGCCTTCGCGATCTTCGGCTCGTCGCGGCATCTTGTCGTGGCGGCGGACTCGGCGACGGCGGCCATTTTTTCCGGCGCGCTCACCCCTATGGCGCCAGCAGGAAGCGAGAAATATGTAGCGCTCGTCGCGATGCTCGCGCTTTTGACGGCAGGCCTTCTCCTCGTCGCGCGAATATTCAAGCTCGGATTCCTCGCAAGTTTTCTTGCGCGCACGGTCTTAACCGGATTCCTGACGGGCGTCGGCTTCCAGGTCGGGATCGCAATGCTCGGCGGGATGCTCGGCATAGACACGCCCTCCCATCGCACGCTGCAGCAAGTCGGGGATCTTTTCGAGAACGGGTGGCAGTTCGACCTCCAAACCTTCGGACTGTCGCTTCTCGTGGTCAGCGCCATACTGCTTGGGCATCGGTTCGCCCCGCGTTTTCCCGTCGCGCTCGTCGCCGTTCTCGGGGCGATCGCGGTCAGCGCCAAACTTCACTTTGAGGCGCGCGGGATCGCCGTCATCGGCGAGGTGCCGGGCGGCTTGCCGTCGATTAAATGGCCGGAGGCGTCGCTCCAGGAGATCATCGCGCTGTTGCCGACCGCCGCGTCATGCTTTGTGATGATCATCGCGCAGAGCGCGGCGACCTCAAAAGTTTACGCGATCCGCTATCGCGAGACTCTCGATGAAGACGCGGATGTGCTCGGACTCTCTGTAGCCAACGCCGCCGCCGCCATCAGCGGCGCCTTCGTCGTGAACGGCAGCCCGACCCAAACGGCGATGGCCGACAGCTCCGGCGCGCGCAGCCAAGTGGCGCAATTGGTTTTCGCCGGCCTCGTCTTGGCGGTTCTTCTGTTTTTTACCGGGCCTCTACAATATCTTCCGCGCTGCGTGCTCGCGAGCATCGTCTTCACGATCGCGGTCGGCATGGTGGACGTCAAAGGCCTTCGTTCAATCCTGCGCGAGAGCAAAGGCGAATTCTACCTCGCCGTCTTCACCGCGGCGGCGGTCGTGTTCATCGGAGTCGAGGACGGGATTTTGATGGCGATCGTGCTCTCGCTCATTCGCCATGTGAAGCACAGCTACAAGCCCCATACGCAGATGCTGGCGCCGGATCAAACCGG
Organism: Methylocystis bryophila; assembly: GCF_027925445.1. NCBI lineage: Bacteria > Pseudomonadati > Pseudomonadota > Alphaproteobacteria > Hyphomicrobiales > Methylocystaceae > Methylocystis > Methylocystis bryophila. The sequence continues at coordinate 4,224,430 of NZ_AP027149.1, read as the reverse complement.
CCGCTGGGCGCCGACGCCGGCGGTCCCCGGCTCGCAGACGGCGCCCGGACTGATCGTCTACCGGTTCGGCGCCGATCTCTTCTACGCGAATGAAGAGCGCTTCGTGAACGAGGTCAGAGCGCTCGTCGAGCGCGCGCCGTCAAAGGTGCAGTGGTTCATCGTCGACGCCGAGGCCATCACGGACCTTGATTACTCCGCCGGCCAGTCGATTCGCAGCTTGCTCGAGGATCTGCGCCATCAAGGCACGCAGGTGTGGTTCGCGCGCGTCAGTTCTTATCTGCGGTCAGATATGGACCGGCATGGCGTCGCGGCGATCCTCGGGGAAGCAGGGATATTCGAGAGGCTGCATGAGGCGATCGCCGCGACGGGCGAGGGCAGGAAAGAAAGCGTAGAGGAGATGTGAAGACCAAACCCTTCGCGATCGCGACAGAGGGTCATGCGCGCGATGACGCGATTGTTTTCGCGACCGAGCGTTGCTAAAGGCGTGAAAGTGGAGCGAAAGGCGTCCATGTTTAACGCTCTCGCGCAGCAGGGAAGGTAGGCGGCCTTGTCAAAGCTTCTTGAGCCCGTTCAATTCGGCGATTTTTCTCTCCCAAACCGCATCATTATGGCGCCCTTGACGCGTTGCCGCGCGAGCGCCGGCCGCGTCCCGAATGAGCTGATGCGCGAGTATTACGTGCAGCGCGCCTCGGCCGGGCTCATCCTCTCGGAAGCGACTTCAGTCACGCCAATGGGCGTCGGATATCCTGACACGCCGGGCATCTGGTCGAAGGAGCAGGTCGAGGGATGGGCAGAGATCACCAAAGCGGTGCATGCGGCCGGCGGTCGCATTCTGTTGCAGCTTTGGCATGTCGGACGCGTCTCGCATCCCATTTATCTGGACGGCGCTCTGCCCGTCGCTCCCAGCGCGCTTGCTGTGGAAGGTCACGTCAGCCTGCTGCTACCCAAGCAGCCTTATCCAGTTCCTCGCGCTTTGGCGATCGAGGAGATTCCTGGCGTCGTGGAAGCCTATCGGCAGGGAGCAAAAAACGCCCAGGCCGCCGGTTTCGACGGCGTCGAGATTCACGGCGCGAACGGCTATCTCCTGGACCAGTTCCTTCAAGACGGCTCGAACAAGCGCGCGGACTCTTATGGCGGCGGAATTGAAAATCGTGCGCGGTTGCTGCTCGAGGTGACGGACGCCGTCATCGGCGTCTGGGGCGCGGGCCGCGTCGGCGTGCATCTCGCGCCGCGCGGCGACGCGCACTCGATGAGCGACTCGAATCCCGCTGCGACCTTCGGTTACGTCGCGCAGGCGCTCGGGGAGCGCAAAATCGCCTTCCTCTGCGTTCGCGAGCACTCGGGACCCGATGCGCTCGGCCCGCGGCTGAAGCAGCAATTTGCGGGCGCCTATGTCGTCAATGAAGGCTTCACGCCACAGATGGCGCGGGCGGCGATCGAAGAGGGCGAGGCTGACGCCGCAGCCTTTGGCAAGACCTTTATCGCTAACCCTGACTTGGTGGAGCGGATTCGCCGGGGCGCGCCGCTGAATGAGCCCGATCCTGAGACCTTCTACGCCGAGGGAGCCCGTGGCTACACGGATTATCCGGCGCTTCCCGCGTGACGGCCTGTTCTTTGCCGGGGCGGGCCTCTGGCAACTCGCAGGGCCGGGCCGCGCGCCGGCGCTGGGACATTGCCCCTGCCGGCCAAAATCATGCTACCATCAGGCCTCCGTGGAACGGACGGCGGCTCTCCGGACTGAGAAGATGACCGACATTCTGCACAAAATCGAAACCTACAAGCGCACCGAAATTTCTGAAGCCAAGGTGCGCATGCCGCGTTCGACGCTCGAGCGCAAGATCCAGGACCATGATCCGCCGCGCGGCTTTGTCCATGCGATCGAGCAAAAGCACAACGAGCGCCGCATCGCGCTGATCGGCGAAATCAAGAAGGCAAGCCCGTCGAAGGGGGTCATTCGCGCCGATTTCGACCCGCCAAATCTCGCCAAGGCCTTTCAGGCCGGCGGCGCAGCCTGCCTTTCGGTCCTTACGGACGGCCCCTCATTTCAGGGAAGCCTCGACTATCTCGAGCTTGCCCGCAAGGCGACGCATTTGCCCGCGCTGCGCAAGGATTTCATGTTCGATCCTTACCAAGTCTATGAGGCGCGAGCCTTCGGCGCCGACTGCATTCTGATCATCATGGCGGCGGTCAGCGACTCGGAGGCGAAAGCGCTGAACACTGCCGCTCATGATCTAAGCATGGATGTGCTCGTCGAGGTGCATGACGAACGTGAGCTTGAACGCGCCTTGGCGCTCGAGACGCGCCTCATCGGCATTAATAACCGCAATCTCCATGATTTCAGGATCGCGCTCGAAACCAGCGAGAGGCTCGCCGAGCTTGCGCCCAAGGACAAGATTCTCGTGGCGGAAAGCGGGATCGAGACCCATGAAGACTGCCTGCGCCTGGAAAGATCGCATATCTTCACCTTCCTGGTCGGCGAGAGCTTGATGCGCAGGCCCAATGTCGAGGCGGCGACGCGCGAGCTGCTGCATGGCGCGCCAACGAAGCTGCGCGCATAGAGGCGGCCGCTTGCAAGAGCGCGGCGGCGAGGATCTGCGATTGAGCGAGCTGACCCATATCTCTCCTTCCGGAGAAGCGCATATGGTCGACGTGTCGGAAAAACCCGACAATGCGCGGTCGGCTATTGCAGAGGCGACCATCGTCATGGCGCCGCAGACGCTTCGGCTCGCGCTGTCTGGCGACGCGAAGAAGGGCGATGTCCTGGCCGTCGCGCGCATCGCAGGAATCATGGCGGCGAAAAAAACGCATGAGCTGATCCCGCTCTGCCATCCCCTTGCGCTCTCAAAATGCTCCGTCGAGATCGAGCCGGATGAAACGCTTCCGGGATTCCGCGTGACGGCGCAGGCGAGTCTCGTCGGTAAGACGGGCGTCGAGATGGAGGCCTTGACCGCCGCCGCCGTCGCCTGCTTGACGATTTATGACATGCTGAAGGCCGCCGATCGCGGAATGCGGATCGAGCGCGTCGCGCTCGTCGAGAAGCGCGGCGGCCGAAGTGGAGTTTGGCGGCAGGATGGGCAAAGCGATGGCGGGTGAGAAGGCGTTGCTCAGCGTCGACGCGGCGCTCGTGAAGATATTGGCGAGCGTAAGTGCGCCCGTTGGAAGCGAAGACCTGCCGCTTGCTGATGCGCTCGGGCGCACGCTTGCGGCCGACGTCGTCGCAAGGCGAACGCAGCCCCCTGTCGACGTCTCGGCGATGGACGGCTACGCCGTGCGCGCCGCGGAGCTGGCTGCGCCCGGGGCGCGCCTCAAGCTCGTGGGCGAGAGCGCCGCCGGCAAGGGATTTGACGCGGCGCTTCACGCCAATGAATGCGTGCGAATCTTCACGGGCGCGCCGGTTCCGACGGGCGCCGACGCAATCCTGTTGCAGGAAGACGCCGTCGTCGAGGACGGGTGGCTTGCCGCTAAGGCGCCGCCGGGGCCACATATCCGGACGAAGGGCCTCGACTTCATCGAGGGAGAGACGGCCCTCTCAGCCGGGACACGGTTCGGGCCCGTCGAATTGGCGCTGGCTGCGTCAACAAATACAGCGACGGTGCGCGTCCGGCGCAGGCCGCGTGTCGCGATCATCGCGAGCGGCGATGAGCTCGCGCCGCCGGGCTCCGAGCTTGGCCCGGCGCAGATCGTCAGCACGAATAATTTCACGACCGCCGCGCTCGTCACGGAAGCGGGCGGCGCGCCGATTGATCTTGGCATATTTCGAGACGACTTGGCGGATCTCCAGCGCGCCTTGGGCCTCGCGCGACAAGCCAAGGCCGATGTGATCCTCACGCTCGGCGGCGCTTCCGTCGGAGAGCGTGATCTCCTGCGTCCGGCGCTCGAGAAAGAGGGCATGACGCTCGACTTCTGGCGCATCGCCATGCGCCCCGGAAAGCCTCTGATCTTCGGGAGCCTCGGCGACGCGCTGGTGCTGGGCCTGCCCGGCAATCCCGTTGCCGCCTTCGTCTGCGGCCTGTTATTTTTGAAACCGCTGCTGCGCGCGATGCAGGGAGATCCGGACGCAGACGCCGATCGAACGGAGATCGTGTTGCTCGGCTCGAAGCTGCCGGCCAACAAGGCCCGCCGCGACTATCTGCGCGCGCGGCTCAACTGGAACGCCGAGGGGCAGATCGTCGCGACGCCTCAGCCTTTGCAAGACTCCTCCCTCCTGACGGAGCTTGTCCGCTCTCAGGCGCTCATCGTGCGAGAAATCGGCGAAGCCGCCGCGGAGGCAGGCGAGCCCTGCCGGATATTGAGGCTTCGGGAGCTGTAGGCGAGAGGCCGGACGCAACCGGCGTTGCTACCCGCCTGTCATCGGCGGAAAGAACGCAACCTCCCGGGCTTGGCCGATCGGGGAGTCGAGCCGCGCATGGGTCTGATCGAGCGCTACGCGCACCTTCGCCGCGTCAGCAAGGGCCAGCGCATAGCCCTCGCCGCGGCCGCAAAGCCAGGCGATGAGCTCCCCGACGGTCGAAACTTCGCTCGGGGGCGCGACCTCTTCTTCGGCTAGGCCGATGCGCTCGCGCACGGAGGCGAAATAGCGGGCCTTCACGCGTCCTCCTCCTCGCCCATATGCGGCCAGCCGGCGAGCGCGTAGTCCACGGCCGTATAAAGCGTCAAGGCCGCGGCGACCCATAGCAACGCGTCGCCGATCCTGACGGTGCCCGGCAGAACGGTCTCTCCCGCTGGCCCGGCGATGAAGAATCCGAGCGCGAGCATCTGCGCCGTCGTCTTCCATTTGGCGACGGCGCTCACTGGCAGCGGGACCTTCACATCGGCGAGATACTCGCGCAGTCCCGAAACCAGGAGCTCGCGGCAAAGAATGATGATCGCCGCCCAAAGGGTCCAGCCGACGAGCGTGCCATTGGCGGTGACGGCGAGCAGGGTCGTTGCGACCAAGAGCTTGTCCGCGATGGGGTCGAGCATCCGGCCGAGCGGGGATTGCTGCTTCCAGATGCGGGCGAGATAGCCGTCGAGGAAATCCGTTAAGCAGGCGACCGTGTAGACGCCGAGCGCCGCCCAATGCTCCCAAGCCGCGCTCGGCTTTTGCAACAGGAACGCCACCACCGGCACGGCGAGGAGCCGTCCGTAGGTGAGGAGATTGGGCAGGGCGAGCGCGTGGCGTAGGCGCCGCCGCCGCGGCAATGCCGTGTGAGTCATCTTGCTCGAGATGGAATAGGCGGCCCGTAGCTTTGTCAATAGCGTGGGGTCGAAGGATGACAGACTTTTCCGCTTCGGCCGTGAGGACTATTTCCGCGCGGCCGCCTTTTTCGCCGGCGCCTTCTTGGCTGGCGCCTTCTTCGCCGGCCCTTTCCTTGCCGTCGCCTGCACCGGCGTTCCGCCCTCGAACGGCGGCTCGTCGCTCTGCTCGATTTTCTTCGCCTTGGCCGCGCCGGCCTCCTTGGCGGGCGTCTTCTTCGCTGGGGCCTTCTTCGTCGTGGCCTTCTTGGCCGGCGCCTTGCCGCCGCCGCTCGCGGCCTTGTCGGCGATAAGGCGGATCGCCTCGTCGAGCGAGACCTCCTCGGGGCTCATGCTCTTCGGGATGTTCGCGTAGACCTTGCCCCAGGCCACATAGGGGCCGAAGCGCCCCTCCCGCAGGGTGATCGGACCGCCATCAGGATGATCGCCGAGCGCCTTGCCCCCCGAGCCGCCGCCCCCGGCCGCCTTCGCGGCGAGGAGGGCTACGGCGTCATTCAGCGTCAGCCCAGCCGGGTCGGTTCCCTTCGGGATTGTCGCATTGATCTTGCCCCAATTCACATAAGGCCCGAAGCGGCCCGATTTCACGGTCACCGCGCCGCCGTCTGGGTGCTCGCCGAGAGCCCTTCCGGGATCGGACGCGCGCCCGAAGCGCGATCCGCCGCCCCCCGACTCCTTCTCGACGATGAGATCGATGGCGCGGTTGGCGCCGATGGTCAGCACGTCATCGTCACGGCCCAGATTGGCGTAGGTCTTGCCGTGCTGCACATAAGGCCCGAAGCGTCCAATTCCGGCGACGATCGGCTCCCCTGAGGTCGGATGCTTCGCCACCGCGCGCGGGAGCGACAAAAGCGCGATCGCCTGCGCCAAGGTCAACTCGTCGGGCTTCAAGGTCTTCGGCACCGAGGCGCGCTTCGGCTTTTCGTCGTCGCTGCCCTCGCCCTCCTGCACATAGGCGCCGAAGCGGCCGTCACGCAGCGTGATCTCGGCGCCGCTCTCGGGATCTTGTCCCAGGATCTTCACGCCCGGCCGGGCGCCTTCGGCAGACTCGCCCGTGGGGGGAGACAGCGTGCGCGTGAAACGGCACTCGGGATAGTTCGAGCAGCCGATAAAAGCCCCGAACTTGCCGAGCTTCAGCGACAGGCGGCCCTCGCTACAGGCCGGGCAGGCGCGCGGGTCGGAGCCGTCGCCTTTCCCCGGAAAAACATGCGGGCCTAAAAGCTCGTTGAGACTGTCCAGCACCTGCGAGGTGCGCAGCTCCTTCGTGCCGTCGACGGCCGCTGAGAAATCACGCCAGAAGTCGCGTAGCAGCGATTTCCAGTCGATCTCGTTGTTCGAGACGAGATCGAGCTTCTCCTCGAGATCGGCGGTGAAGTCATATTCGACATAGCGCGTGAAGAAGCTTTCCAGGAAGGCCACCACGAGTCGGCCCTTGTCTTCGGGGACGAGGCGCTTCTTATCGAGCCGCACATAGTCGCGCTCGCGCAAAACGGCGAGCGTCGAGGCGTAGGTCGAGGGACGGCCGATGCCGAGTTCTTCCATGCGCTTGACCAAGGTCGCCTCGGTAAAGCGCGGCGGCGGCTCGGTGAAATGCTGCGTCGCTTCAATCTTTTCGCGCGTGACCGGCTCGCCCGGCGCCATGGCGGGAAGACGGCCGCCGTCTTCGTCTTCGTCGTCGTCGCGCCCTTCCTGATAAAGCTCCAAAAATCCCGAGAAGCGAACGACCTGGCCCGTCGCCCGGAGGTCCAGGCTGCGACCGCCGGCTTTCCCGTCGATTTCGACGGTCGTGCGCTCGAGCTCCGCTGACTCCATCTGGCTTGCGATCGCGCGCGTCCAGATCAGCTCGTAAAGCTTGGCCTGCTCGGGCTCCAGGAACTTCACTATGTCCTTAGGCAGCCGCGCCGCGTCGGTCGGACGGATCGCTTCGTGCGCCTCCTGCGCGTTCTTCGCCTTGGCGGTGTATTTGCGCGGAGCCTGCGGCACAAAGCGTTCACCGAATTGCTTGGCGATCACCTTGCGCAGGGAAGTTACGGCCTCGGGCGCGAGATCGACGCCGTCCGTTCGCATATAGGTGATGAGGCCCGTCGTCTCTCCGCCGATGTCGACGCCCTCATAGAGCCTTTGCGCGATGCGCATGGTCGAGGCCGGGGCGAGGCCGAGCTTGCGCGAGGCCTCCTGCTGCAGCGTCGAGGTTGTGAAGGGCGCATAGGGGTGGCGTTTGACAGGCTTCGCTTCGACCGAGCGCACCGAGAAGACGGCTTGATCCAGAGCCTTTTTGAAGGCCTCGGCCTCCTCGCCCGCCCCGATGTCCAGGCGCGCGATCTTCTTGCCGTCGGCGCCGACAAGGCGCGCGAGGAAGGGCTCGCAGGCCTGTGTTTTCAAATGCGCGACGAGGGACCAATATTCGCGCGCCACGAATTTCTCGATCTCGAGCTCGCGGTCGCAAACAAGGCGAAGCGCCACGGATTGCACGCGGCCGGCGGAGCGCGCGCCGGGCAGCTTGCGCCACAGCACCGGCGAGAGCGTGAAGCCGACGAGATAGTCTAGCGCGCGGCGGGCGAGATAGGCGTCGACGAGCGCCTGGTCGATTTGACGCGGATGCGCCATCGCCTCGAGGATTGCGTCCTTGGTGACGGCGTTGAAGACGACCCGCTCGATCTGCTTGTCCTTGAGCGCGCGCTTTTTGCTCAGAATGTCCAGCAGATGCCAGGAAATCGCCTCGCCCTCGCGATCGGGGTCGGTCGCGAGGATGACTTTCTTGGCGTTTTTGACTTCTTCGGCGATGGCGGAGACGCGCTTGGCGCCCTTTGGGTCCATCTCCCAGACCATCGCAAAATCGTCTTCCGGGTCGACCGAGCCGTCCTTGGGAGGCAGGTCCCGCACATGCCCGTAGCAAGGAATCACGCTGAAATCGCTGCCGAGATATTTGTTGATCGTCTTGGCCTTGGCGGCCGATTCGACGATGACGACGTTCATGCGTTCCTGCCTTCAAACACGCCGCTGTAGCGCTTTCCGCCGATATAGGGGCCGGCTTTGCGCAGAGTAAGCGTCAAAACCAGGTTCAGCCTGCGGCCCGCTCGGGAGCGGGGCGGGCGGCAACGGGCCGGGAACATGGGCAAGCGGGGGGGCGCTGTCAAATCCGCGACTGGAGGGCTAGACCTTGGACCTCGAGAACCGTGACGTTTCGATCTCGCTCAGTCGGCTCATTCCACAGCGCCGTCCGAGAGCCCAATGAACGCCTCTCCGATCCCTTCTGGGTGTTTTTCCTTCAGCGGCGCTCAAAATTGGCGACGTCGAGGGGAACGCTCCAAGCTTTGGATTTAGCGCGATTCCCGACCGCTCGAATGGTTCCGTTCGAGCGGTGAGGAATCGCGCCCGCGTAGGATGCCCACGCTTCTCCAGCGGATCGCCGTTATGCGGTCTTGACGGCGGCCGGCGCTGCTCACCACATGTCCAACGCGATCCGCGCCTCGTCAGACATGCGGCTCTGATCCCAGGGCGGGGTGAACACCATATTGACCTTCGTATCGGAGACGCCGGGGACGGCGTTGACCGCGTTGCGCACCCATATGGGCATTTCTCCCGCGACAGGGCATCCTGGCGCGGTCAGCGTCATGTCGATTTCGACACAGCCGTTGTCGCCGATGTCCACCTTGTAGATCAGGCCGAGCTCATAGATGTCGGCAGGGATTTCCGGATCGTAGACGGTCTTCAGCGCCTTGACGATATCTCCCGAGAGACGCTCCAAATCTTCCCCCCTGCGGGCGCCCGTCGTTTCTACTTGCGGGGCGTTGCTTGCAGCCGTGGGTTTCTCCATCGTGTCGACTTTTTCCACCTTCGCCTCCCTACGAGAAAAGCCCGCGGGTGCGGACGAGGACTTCAGCGAGGCGATCGATTTCGCCTCGGGTGTTATAAAGCGCGAAGGACGCGCGGCAACTGGAGGTCTGGCCGAACTGGGCGAGGAGCGGCATGGCGCAATGGGTGCCGGCGCGCACGGCGACGCCGGAGCGGTCGATCACCGTGGCGACGTCATGCGCATGGGCGTTGTCGAGATTGAAGGCGACGATGGGCCCCTTGTCGGGCGCGCGCCCGTAGATGTGAATCCCCTCGAGGCTCGAGAGCACCGCATGCGCATAATGCGTCAGATCCGCCTCATGGGCGCGAATGGCGGCGCGTCCGACGCTCTCCATATAGTCGAGCGCCGCGCCGAGCCCCACCGCCTGCGCGATCGGCGGCGTTCCGGCCTCGAAGCGCTGCGGCGGCGTGTTATAGGTGACGCTCTCGCGCGTGACGGTCTCGATCATCTCGCCGCCGCCGCAGAAGGGCGGCAGGCTCTCGAGCCATTTCCGCTTGCCGTAGAGCGCGCCAATGCCCGTTGGGCCATAGAGCTTGTGGCCGGTGACGACGTAAAAATCCACGTCCAGCGCCCGCACGTCCACATCGAGATGCACGGCGCCTTGCGACCCGTCGACGAGAACCGGAACCCCATGCGCATGCGCGATGCGCGTGACCTCGGCGATCGGCGTCGGCCAGGCCACCACATTCGACATATGCGTCAGCGCCACGATCTTCGTGCGCGCCGTGAAGAGCTTCTCAAAGTCTTCCAGCGCGAAGCGCCCGTCCGCGTCCACCTCGATCCATTTCAGCACCGCGCCTTTGCGCTCGCGCAGATAATGCCAGGGCACGATGTTGGAGTGATGCTCCATCACCGACAGAATGATCTCGTCGCCCTCGCCGACATGCGCCAGGCCATAGGACGCGGCGACCAGATTGATGGCCTCCGTCGCCCCTCGCGTGAAAATGATCTCGTCGGTCGACTCCGCATTGAGGAAGCGCCGCACGCTCTCGCGCGCGCCCTCATAGGCCTCCGTCGACGCATTGGCGAGATAGTGCAGGCCGCGATGCACATTGGCGTATTCATGCTCGTAAAAGCGCGTCAGCCGATCGATCACCTGACGCGGCTTTTGCGCCGAGGCGGCGTTGTCCAGATAGATGAGCGGCTTGCCGTAAGGCTCTTCCGCAAGGATCGGAAAATCCTTGCGCAGGGCCGCAATGTCGAAGAGCGGCGCGCCCGCGACCGCGCCCAGGGGCATGTTCATGGCGCGCTCCCGCTTGCTTCCGCCGGAATCCGGCGCGGGGCGAGCCAGGCCGACACGCGCGCCGCCAGCGCCTCGCGCAGCGGCTCCGGCTCCAATTGAGCGAAGGCCTCATTGGCGAAGCCTTCGATGAGCAGCGCCTCGGCCTGCGCCTTGGGGATGCCGCGCGCCGTCAGATAGAAGAGCTGATCGGCGTCGAGACGCCCGCAGGTCGCGCCATGGCCGCAGGCCACGTCGTCGGCGAAAATCTCGAGCTCCGGCTTGTTGTTCATCGTCGCCGTGTCCGAAAGCAGCAGCGCCTTCGACTGCATCGAACCGTCCGTCTTCTGCGCCTCGCGCGCCACGCTGATCTTGCCCTGGAACACGCCCGTCGCCGTGTCGTCGACGATCGAGCGGAACGCCTCTCGGCTCTCGCCTTGCGGCGCCAGATGCTCGACCACGAGCGTCGTGTCGGAAAAGCTCGCGCCGCGCAGCAGCGAGGCCCCGTTGAAGCGCACCCGCGCCTTCGCGCCTGTGAGCTTGGCGAAGATCTGCCGGCGCAACAAGCCGCCGCCCTCGATGAGGCTGAAGGAGTCGAGCGAAGCGTCTTCCGCGAGCGTCGCGACAAGGCTCATGACGCTGGCCGCGCCGTCCGCGCGCGCCTCGCTGATGAGACAATGCTCGACCTTCGCGCCCGCGCCGAGCGCCAAAATCAGAAGGTCGTTCTCGAAGCCGCCCGTCTCCGCGCCGGCCGCCGCATGCTCGACGATCGAAACCCGCGCGCCCGCCCCGACCACGATGAGCGAGCGCGTCACCGAAAGCCCCGCGCCCGAGAAGCGGCGCAATAGCGAGAGCGGCGCCGTGATCTCGGCCCCCGGCGGGATGATGAGCGCCACGCCATCCGTCATGAGCGCGCCATTGAGCGCGATGGCGGGATCCTCGATGCGGGGCGCCAGCGCCGCAAGCGCGTCTTCGTCGAGTCGCTGCAGGGCTTCGCTGAGCGAGAGCCGCGTCACGCCCGCGGGCGGCGTCTCGGTCTCGACGAGGCCCGCCGTCGCTGTGGGCGAAAAGTCGCGCAGCGCGCCGCGCAGATCCGTGTAGTGCCAGCTCTCGAGGCGCCGATTGGGCAAGCCGTCGCGCAGGAAGGCGAGCCAGCTGCGTTCGCGCAGATCCGGCGCGCCCGCGGTCTTCTTCTGCTCGAACAAGGAGGCGAAGGCGGCTTCGGTCGCGGAAAGGGCTGGGTTCGCCATGGTCACGCCGCCTCGCCGATGTAATCCTTATAGCCGCTCTCCTCCAATTCGAGAGCGAGCTGCGGACCGCCGCTGCGCTGGATGCGGCCCTTCGCCATCACATGCACCGTGTCCGGTTTGATGTAATCGAGCAGGCGCTGATAATGGGTGATGACGAGGAAGCTGCGCTTCTTGTCGCGCAACGCGTTGACGCCTTCCGACACGACGCGCAAGGCGTCAATGTCGAGGCCGGAGTCGGTTTCGTCCAATATGCCGAGCGAGGGCTCGAGCAGCGCCATCTGCAGAATGTCCATGCGCTTCTTCTCGCCGCCCGAGAAGCCGCTGTTCAAGGGACGGCGCAGCATTTCCTTGCCCACGCCAAGCTTGGCGGCGGCGTCATTGACGCGCTTCATGAGATCGGGGGTCTGCAGCTCCTCCTCGCCGCGGGCGCGTCGCTGCGCGTTGAGCGCGGCCTTCAGGAAGGTCATCGTCGCGACGCCCGGGATCTCGACCGGATATTGAAAGGCCAGAAAAACCCCCTTGGCCGCGCGCTCCCAAGGCGCAAGCTCGAGCAGGCTCAAGCCGTCGAGCCGGATCTCGCCTTGCGTGACCTCATAGCCCTCGCGTCCGGAGATGACATAAGACAGCGTGGACTTGCCCGTGCCGTTCGGACCCATGATGGCGGCCACCTCGCCGTCATGCACCGTGAGGTCCAATCCGTCCAAAATCTTGCGCTCGCCGATCGAGACGTGGAGGTTTTTGATTTCCAGCATGTCAAATCCCAGTTTGGCCTTACGGTGCAGGCGAGAGCCTCACCCAACGCTTCCTTCGAGCGAGATCGAGATGAGCTTTTGCGCCTCGACCGCGAACTCCATCGGCAGCTGCTGCAGCACGTCGCGCACAAAGCCGTTGACGATCAGCGCCGTCGCTTCTTCCGCCGACAGCCCGCGCTGCATGGCGTAAAAAAGCTGATCCTCGCTGATCTTCGAGGTCGTCGCCTCATGCTCGATTTGCGCGCTGGGGTTCTTGCTTTCGATATAGGGAACGGTGTGCGCGCCGCAGAGGTCGCCGATCAAGAGGCTGTCGCAATTGGTGAAGTTGCGCGCGCCTTCGGCCTTGCGATGCGCCGAGATCTGCCCGCGATAGGTGTTCTGCGAGCGCCCCGCCGATATGCCCTTGGAGATGACCCGGCTCTTGGTGTTCTTCCCCAGGTGGATCATCTTCGTGCCGCTGTCGACCTGCTGGCGCCCGTTCGACACCGCGATCGAGTAGAACTCGCCCTGCGAGCCATCGCCGCGCAGCACGCAGGACGGATATTTCCAGGTGATCGCCGAGCCGGTCTCCACCTGCGTCCAGCTGATATGCGAGTTCTTGCCGCGGCAATCGCCGCGCTTCGTCACGAAATTATAGATGCCGCCCTTGCCCTCGCTGTCGCCGGGATACCAGTTCTGCACCGTCGAATATTTGATCTCGGCGTCGTCGAGCGCGACGAGCTCGACGACCGCCGCATGCAGCTGGTTCTCGTCGCGCTTGGGCGCCGTGCAGCCTTCGAGATAGCTCACATAGGAGCCTTCGTCCGCGACGATCAGCGTGCGCTCGAACTGACCGGTGTTCTTCTCATTGATGCGGAAATAGGTCGACAGCTCCATCGGGCAGCGCACGCCCTTCGGCACATAGACGAAGGAGCCGTCCGAATAGACGGCGGAGTTGAGCGTCGCGAAGAAATTGTCGGTGACCGGCACAACCGAGCCGAGATATTTGCGCACGAGCTCGGGATGCTCGCGCACCGCCTCCGAGATCGGGCAGAAGATCACCCCCGCCTTCGCCAGCTCCTCCTTGAAGGTCGTCGCCACCGATACGCTGTCGAAGACCGCGTCGACCGCGACCTTGCGCGTCTCGACGCCCGCGAGAATCTCCTGCTCGCGCAAGGGAATCCCGAGCTTCTCATAAGTGCGCAGCAGCTCGGGATCGACCTCCTCGAGCGTCGCCGGACCCGGCGACGACTTCGGCGCCGAGTAATAATAGAGATCCTGGTAGTCGATCGGCGGATGCTCGACGCGCGCCCAGCGCGGCTCATCCATCGTCAGCCAGCGGCGATAGGCCGCAAGACGCCACTCCGTCAGCCACTCCGGCTCGTTCTTCTTCGCCGAAATAAACCGGACGATCTCTTCCGACAGCCCTTTCGGCGCCTTCTCCGACTCAATATCGGTGACGAAGCCGTATTTATAGGCGTCGACGTCTATCGACTCGACGACGTCCACGGTCTCCTTCAGAGCCGCCATCTTTTTCGTCTCCTCGTCACAACGGGTTCAAGGCCCGTCGGCCGATGGCGCACAGCCCTGCTTAGGCCGCCGTCCTTCGCGATCGAATTCGCGCGACGACCCTTGCAAGAGCGATGCCGAACAATTCTACATCCTTTGCGCCGGTGCGCCAACCCAGGCTCACCCTCACGCTTGCCGCGTCGCGCATGCCCATGGCGGCGAGCACCGTCGAAGCCGAGGTCTTGCCTGAGGAGCAGGCCGCTCCTGGTGAGACAGCGACGCCTTCGAGATCGAGCGCCATGGCGAGCGTGCGGGCTTCGAAGCCCTCGGCGACCCACGCCGTCGTGTTCGGCAGCCTTTCGGCGCCTTTGCCTAGAATTCGCGCTTGAGGCAGCGTTCCGAGAATCCGACGTTCGACCTCGTCGCGCAGCGCGCCCAGGCGATCCACCTCCTGCGCGAGCCCGTCGCTGGCCTCATCCAGCGCGGCGAGGAGCCCGGCGACAGCGGCGAGGTTCTCGGTCCCCGCGCGCCGCCCGCTCTCCTGCCCGCCGCCTCGCAGGAGCACATCGCTTATATGGATATCCTCCCGGCCGAAGGCCAGAACGCCGGCTCCGGCGGGACCGCCGATCTTGTGGGAAGAAAAGAACAGGAGGTCGGCATGCGTCGTCTCCAACGTCGTCTCTCGGCGGCCCATCGCCTGGGAGGCGTCGCAGACGAGCAGGCCTCCCGCCGCATGAACGAGGTCGGCGGCCTCCCGGACGGGCTGCAGGACTCCCGTCTCGTGGTTCGCCGCCTGCAGCGCGACCATAACCCGCTTGCCGGAAAGTTCTCGCAGCGCATCGGTGAGCCTTTCGAGCGAGAGCGCGCCCTCCGCCTCGAGCGGCAAAACGCTGATCGATTCAGCCGGAAAGCGCGAGCCATTGAGCACGCAAGGGTGCTCGCCGCCGGCGATGAGCAGCGCTTCGCAGGGCCTCGTCGCCCCTTTAGCGTAGACCTCCGGCGTCAGCGCAAGATTGGCGGCTTCCGTGGCGCCGCTTGTAAACACGACGTTTTCGGCTGCTGCGCCGATCCCGGCGGCAAGGCTCGAACGCGCCTCCTCCAGCATCAGCCGCGCCGCGCGGCCTTCGGCGTGAATCGATGAAGGATTGCCAACCGTCTCCATCGCCGCCCATGCGGCGGCGCGCGCCGCCGGCCGCAGGGGCGCGGTGGCGTTGTAATCCAGATAGGCGCGCGTTTCGGCCATGCTGTGTCGACTCCCGGCTTGCTCCAGGCTGGGCTCGCGCCCGAGACTGAGCGCCAGAGCCTGCAGACTCGGGTTTTGTCCTGTATTAAGGGAAAAGTGGCGCGCGCCGAAAATTAAAACGAGTCCATCGACCCGGTCGATCGGTCGTTCAGGGCGAACCCCTCCAAAAGGGGCGTCATCCATCCGATATGTGGTAGAAAGCCGGATGGCTATGCTGAGATCCCGCCAGACGCCCAGGAGAAAAGACATGAATCTAGCCGCGCCCGCGGTCATCGCTTTGAGCGACGCCGCCGTCGACCGGGTCCGCAGCCTCACCGCCAAGGCGCAGAGCCCCGAGGCCGGCTTGCGGATCAGCGTCGAGAAGGGCGGATGCGCGGGCATGAGCTACAAGATGGAGCTCGCCCAGCCGGAGCCCGGCGACGAGATCGTGGAGCAGGCCGGGGCTCGCGTCATCGTCGACGCCAAGGCCGTGCTTTATCTCTTGGGCGCGCGGATGGACGTGAAGACGGATCGTTTTTCATCGTCATTCGTCTTTGAAAATCCCAATCAGACGGCGAGTTGCGGCTGCGGCGAAAGCGTCTCCCTCACACCCGCCGCAGCCCCTTTGGCGTAACAGCGGCGAGAAGGACAGGGAGGAGGACACGCGATTTTCCGAGGCGGGCGCTTGCGTCTGCGCGTCCAGAGTCGGGCAGGCCATCGCAGGATCGAAGCCTTTCCGCGCTGGGCGTAGGCGCAAAAAATTCGGGGTTTCGAGCTCATTGACCTCGCGGAGCCCGGCGACGCAAAAGCGATATCGATGGCGGTATCCGGTCTCGCTTTTGACGCCCGTGATCTACCCCGCGTTTATCCATAGCGAGGCGCCAGCGCGGCAAGGGCTATGGCTAAGTTTTCGGAGAAAGCGACGGGGCCTCGCAAGTCACTGTTTCACAAGCGCCTCCTGGAAAGCGGCACACTAGCGCCACAGGTTCGAATCGCCTATAAAAACATGAACTTTCCAGCAAAATAGGAACGGGTGCCGCACTTGGCAGACGACACGCACGCCCCGGACGAATCAGGCTTTCCAACCTCCGATATCCGCCCCGTCTCGATCGCCGACGAGATGAAGCGATCCTATCTCGATTACGCGATGAGCGTGATCGTGAGCCGCGCATTGCCCGATGTGCGCGACGGCCTGAAGCCCGTTCATCGACGTATTCTTTTTTCGATGAATGAAAATGGCAACATGCCGGATCGGCCGCATGTGAAGTCTGCGCGCATCATTGGCGATGTGATGGGTAAGTACCATCCACACGGCAATCTCGCGATCTATGATGCGCTCGTGCGCATGGCGCAAGATTTCTCGATGCGCGCGCCCCTCATCGACGGGCAGGGCAATTTCGGCTCCATCGACGACGACCCGCCCGCCGCCGAGCGTTACACCGAGGCTCGTCTCGCCAAGATTTCCTTGGCGCTCCTCGAGGACCTCGATCAGGGCGCCGTCGACTTCAAGGACAATTACGACGGCAAGGAGCGTGAGCCCACTGTCGTCCCGGCGCGCTTCCCCAATCTTCTGGTCAATGGCGCCGGCGGCATCGCCGTTGGCATGGCGACGAATATTCCGCCGCATAACCTCGGGGAAGTGATCGATGCGGCGATTGCGTTGATCGAAAAGCCCGACATGACTGTCGCCGAGCTCATGGAGATCGTGCCGGGCCCGGATCTGCCGACGGCCGGCGTGATTCTCGGGCGGGGAGGCATTCGCAATGCTTACTCAACCGGCCGCGGCTCCATCATCATGCGGGCCAGGACAGAGATCGAAACCCTGCGTAAGGATCGCGAAGCGATCATCGTTACCGAAATTCCTTATCAGGTGAACAAGGCCGCGCTCGTCGAGCGCATCGCCGAGCTCGTTCGAGAGAAGAAGATCGAGGGAATTTCGGACCTGCGCGACGAGTCGAGCCGGGACGGGATGCGCATCGTCATCGAGCTGCGCCGCGAGGCGGTCGCCGACGTGGTGCTCAACCAGCTCTGGCGCTTCACGGCGATGCAGACGAATTTCCCCGTCAACATGATCGCCTTGAATGGCGGCAAACCGGAGCTTCTAACCCTTCGCGACGTCCTGCTCGCCTTCGTCGATTTTCGCGAGACGGTGGTCACGCGGCGCACCAAGTTTCGCTTGGGCAAAGCGCGCGACAGCGCGCATCTGCAGGTGGGCCTGGCGATCGCCGTCGCCAATATCGATGAGGTCATCCGCCTCATCCGCACCTCTCCGGACGCTGCGGCGGCGCGAGAGGCTCTGATGGCGAGAGATTGGCCCGCCAAGGACATGGCGCCGCTCGTGGCGCTGATCGCCGATCCGCGCCACGCCTTGGCCTCCGACGGCACCTGTCGCCTGTCCGAAGCCCAGGCGCGCGGCATTTTGGACTTGCGCTTGCAGCGTCTCACAGCGCTCGGTCGCGACGAGATTTCCGCCGCGCTCGAGAAGCTCGCCGCCGAGATCGCCGAATATCTGGAAATCCTCAGCTCGCGCCAGAAGCTCTTCGGCATCATCAAGGATGAGATGCTTCATGTGAAGGCGCTGCACGCGACGCCGCGCCGCACCCAGATCGTCGAAGCGGGCGGGGAGGTGGAGGACGAGGATCTCATCGCGCGCGAGGACATGGTGGTCACTGTCTCGCACGCGGGCTACATCAAGCGCGTCCCGCTTTCGACCTATCGCGCGCAACGCCGCGGCGGCAAGGGCCGCGCCGGCATGCAGACGAAGGAAGAGGATTTCGTCTGTCGCCTCTTCGTCGCGAGCACGCACACGCCCGTGCTGTTCTTCTCGAGCCTTGGGCGCGCTTACAAGGAGAAGGTCTGGCGTCTGCCGCTTGCGGCGCCTCAGGCGCGCGGCAAGGCGCTCGTCAATCTCCTGCCGCTCGGGCCGGAAGAGCGCATCACGACGATCATGCCGCTACCGGAGGATGAATCGAGCTGGGCGCGACTCGATGCGATTTTCGCCACGACCGGCGGTTCGGTCCGACGCAACAAGCTCTCCGATTTCTCCGACATCCGCCGCAATGGCGTCATCGCGATGAAGCTCGAGGAGGGCGAGCATATCGTCGACGTCGCCACCGCCGACGAGACGAACGACGTGTTGCTGACCACGCGCGACGGCCAGTGCATTCGCTTTCCCGTGACCGACGTGCGCGTCTTCCAAGGACGCACCTCCATGGGCGTCCGGGGCGTGAACCTCGCCGAGGGGGATCGTGTGATCTCCCTGTCGATCTTGAAACATTTCGAGGCGAATGGCGATGAGCGCGCCGCTTATCTCAAGCGTGCGGTGGCGCTGCGTCGCGCCCAGAGCGCCGAAAGCGTCGAGGAGCCGGAACTCGAAGAGGCTGCCGCGATCGACCTTTCCGACCGTCGATTCGATGAAATGCGCGCGGCGGAACAGTTTATATTGACCGTCTCTCAAAACGGCTTCGGCAAACGGACGTCTTCATACGAGTACCGCATTACCGGTCGCGGGGGAAAAGGTATTGTCGCGATGGCCGTCAATGAACGCAACGGACGCCTCGTCGCCTCATTTCCCGTGGCTCAGGACGATGAAATCATGCTCGTGACGGACGGCGGACAATTGATCCGTTGCCCGATCGACGGAATCCGCATTGCCGGTCGCGGAACTCAGGGGGTGATCGTATTCAACACGGCAGAAGATGAGCGTGTCGTGTCGGTCGAACACATCGAGGACGTCGGCGAGCAGACATAGAATATCCGTTCTCGCTCTTGGGTTTTGGCGATAAGTTGTTCTTGCGCTGAAGCGAGCAGGAACAGGAGGCCTTTCCGTTATTGTTGAACGGGGATGAAGAGCGCCCGGCTTATAGGCGGCGCTGCGGGAAGCTTGCTGGCTCGGAAGCCGAGGCGCGCGCCAAAATTTGGAGGAAGCGTCGAATTGTGACGCGCCCTTGAACCCTCTGCGCCTCCTTTTGGGACGGCCAGAGCGCCAATTCGACGCCTCCCGGTTCCGCGAAGAGCCGCGGGACAGGCCGATTTTGGATCCCGGGCGCTGAACCCCTGTGTTAAGGTTACTAGATGCCTAAGCGCGCCGAGCTTTCGGTTTTGCGCTAGCTTGGTCGTGTCGAGCATCGCCGCGCGAGCGTCGGTGCGAATGAGTTCGCTCCTCCTTCGCGTGAGCGTGTGATGCGTGCCAAAGAAACAGTCGAAAGCGGGTCGCAGCCGATTTCGTTCATCGACCGCTTGACATCTGCAGAAGGCTTCTCGGCGCTCTTTCGCGAGGGCATGACGCTCGTCGAAGAGGCGGCGGCTTATCTTGACGGACAGGGCCGCGAAGAATCGAAAGCGCTCCCGCGCGCGGCCTCGCTCGCCTATGCCGCCGAGAGCATGCGGTTGACCACGCGTCTGATGCAAATTGCCTCATGGCTGTTGTTGCAGCGCGCCGTCAACCACGGTGAGATGACGCGCTCGCAGGCGGCGAGCGAACGCCATAGGGTGAAGCTCTCGCAACAGGACCTTGCCTCAAACCCGGAAGTCTTTGAGGCGCTCCCAGAAAAGCTGCGCCATTTGTCAATTCACTCGATGCGTCTGCAGGCGCGCGTCATCCATCTGGACCAATTGATCCACGCTCCCGCCGGCCACAGCTCGCAAAGACCCAGCCCGGTGGGACAGCAAATTGCGCGACTTCGCGACGCCTTCTCCGCCGGCGTCTAATCGCGCGGACTTCATGATCGTTCTATAATCTAAGCTTCCGACAAGAATCGGTTTTATCCCTTAACCTGCAGCGGGCATCCCGCGACGGTGAGCGTCACGCTCCCCGCAACGCGTGCGACGGCCTGATGCAATTCGCCGGCGGCGTCGCGAAAGGCGCGGGCCAGCGCATTTTCAGGAACGATTGTCATGCCGACCTCAGAGGAGACGGCGACGGTCAGAACTTTTCGTGAGGCCAAAGCCTCGACGAGCGCGTCGATCTCGACGTCGAGATTGGCGCCGGCGAGCAGGCGATTGGTGAGCCACAGGGACAAGCAATCGATGAGTACGGGCGCGTCCTCCGGCGCTCCGGCGAGCGCTTCGCAGAGCCGATGCGGCGCCTCGATCGTTTGCCATCGCCAATCGCGTCGCGCCTGATGCTTATCGATCCGCGCCGCCATCTCCTCGTCGAGCGCTTCCGCCGTCGCCAAATAGATCCAGGGCGGTGGCGACGCAGCGATCAGGCTCTCGGCGAAAGCGCTTTTTCCGGAGCGCGCGCCGCCCAGGACGAGGCGCAGTTGCGGATTCACAGCTATGGACCCGTCATCCTTCATTGCGTCGCCCGCGCAAGAAGCTTGCCTTCACGATCGAAGACGATGAGTTCGAGCTCGATCTGGGGAGCGGCCAGAGCGCGGATCGCGGTCTCGAGCGCTCGATCAGCGACCTGCGAGGCAAGATCGACACCCGCGCGCGAAGCGAGCTGGAGCGCCTCCAGGGCGCTATTTGCGCCAGCGAGGCTGCCCGCGAGCGCCGGGTCGGCGCCGGCCGAAGCGGCAAGGCGCGCAAGCGCGGAAAGATCGAGCGTGGATCGCGCGGAATGAAGATCGAGCGCGCCTTGCGCGAGCTTCGTCATTTTCGCAAATCCGCCAGCGAGCGTCAGCTTCTGGACGGGATGAGCCCGGAGATATTTGAGCAAGGCGCCGACGAAATCCCCCATCTCGATCAGCGCCTCCTCGGGCAGGTCATAGAGCCTGCGCACGGCGCCTTCCGAAACGCTGCCCGTCGCGGCGGCGACATGGCGCGCGCCGCAAGCCCTCGCCACGTCCACGCCGCGATGGATCGCGTCTATCCAGGCCGAGCAAGAATAGGGCACGACCACGCCAGTCGTGCCCAAGATGGAAAGTCCGCCGACAATGCCGAGCCTTCCGTTGAGCGTGCGCCTCGCGATTTCTTCGCCTCCGGGGATCGACAGCTCGATCGATACGTCGGGCAATGCGCCGAGCTCGTGCGCCGCCTCTGCGATATTCTCCCTTATCATCGCACGCGGCACGGGATTGATCGCCGGCTCTCCGACAGCGAGCAGGAGGCCAGGCCGCGTGACGGTTCCAACTCCAGGCCCTGCACCAAAGCTCACGCCGGCGCTGGGCCGGTTTCGCCTCACCTTCGCGACAATCGTGGCGCCATGCGTCACGTCAGGGTCGTCGCCCGCGTCCTTGACGACCCCGGCGCTGGCGAAGCCATCGCCTCGCTCCACCGCATCGACAGCAAAATCCACGCGCTGACCGGAGGGGAGAAAGATCGTGATGGGATTGGGCGGCGGCCCTTCACGGCATAGCGCGACAAAGGCCGCTCGCGCCGCAGCCGTCGCGCATGCGCCCGTGGTCCAGCCTCGTCTAAGCGGGACTGCCTTAGAGCCCTCGGTCATGGCGTGCCTATACCACTAACCCTACGGCGACATTCCGCCAAAAACGGCGAGTTGCTGCGCGGTCGAGGCCGAGGGCTGACGCTAGAGCGCGACGCGAAAAAGCGGGATCCGGTCTTTCACACAAATTCCGCTCTAACTTTTTTGGAATCGATCATGTTTTCTGCGCTCAGGCGGTTCCGCCTGAACGCAGTGTGATTTAGCCCACGATTTCATTGCCGGAGAAAAATTGAGCGATCTCGACGCTCGCGGTCTCCGACGCGTCGGAACCATGCACCGTGTTCTCGCCGACGTTCAGCGCGAATTCCTTGCGGATCGTGCCGGGCGCGGCGTTGGCTGGGTTGGTTGCGCCCATGACCTCGCGATAGCGGGCGATCGCATTCTCACCTTCGAGCACCTGCACGACGACGGGCGCCGCCGACATCTGCTCGACGAGCTCGCCGAAGAAAGGGCGCTCCTTGTGCACGGCGTAGAAAGTCTCGGCCTGACCGCGCGTCAGGTGCACGCGCTTTTGCGCGACGATGCGGAGTCCTGCGCCTTCGATGAGCGCATTGACCTTGCCAGTGATGTTGCGCCGCGTCGCGTCGGGCTTGAGGATTGAGAAAGTGCGTTCGATCGCCATGGGCGGGCGTCTCTTCTTTTTGAGGTTGAGGGAAGACGCGGCGCTTATAGCGGGCGCCTTGAAAAGGAGCAAGGCAGCGGAGTTTCAGCCAATTTCCACGACGATGCGTCCTCGCGCCTTGCCGTCGATCAGATCTTTCGCCCGCGCCAAGGCTTGGGAGAAGGGGATTGTCTCACGAATCTCGGCGAGCGCGGCGTGATCAAGCTCGCGCGCGATCCGCGTCCAGGCCTCGCGCCGCATCTCGAGACGCGGCCGCACGCTTTCAACGCCCAAGAGCGAGACGCCGCGCAGAATGAAGGGGGCGACGCTTCCCGGCAGGTCCATGCCGCGCGCATTGCCGCAGGCCGCGACGGCGCCGTCGTAATCGATCTGCGAGAGGATGTTGGCGAGCGTCGTGGAGCCGACCGTGTCCACGCCCGCGGCAAAGCGGCGCTGCTGCAAGGCTTTGCCCGGCGCGGCGAATTCATTGCGGTCGATGACCTCGGCGGCCCCGAGGCGGATCAAATAATCGGCTTCCTCCTGGCGGCCGGTGATCGCGATGACGCGCCAACCGCTCCGCGCGAGCAAGGCGACAGCGATCGAGCCCACGCCGCCTGCTGCTCCCGTCACGACGATGGGGCCTCTTGTGGGCTCCAAGCCGAACCGTTCCAGCGCCATCACGCAAAACATGGCGGTGACGCCGGCCGTGCCGATCGTCATCGCCTCCTCTGGAGAAATCCCCTCGGGCAGAGGCGCGAGCCACTCGCCAGAAACCCGGGCTTTCTGGGCCAATCCCCCGTAATGCGCTTCGCCAAGCCCGCAGCCGCCCGCGACGACAAGGTCGCCCGAATGGAAACCGGGATGCGTCGACGCCATGACGCGGCCGGTGAAATCCACCCCGGGTATCATCGGAAATCGGCGTACGACCGGGCCTTTGCTGGTGATCGCCAGTCCGTCCTTATAGTTCAGAGTCGAGTGGGTGATTTCGATCTCGACATCCCCATTCATCAATTCGGCGTCATGCATCACGACATAGGCGGCGCGTTGGCCGGCCTCGTCCCTGTCAATGCGGATGGCGCTAAACGTAGCCATTCTTGGACCCTCGGAGTTGCGTGGCTCGCACGCTGCTCCGCCGAATGTTCCTAACGAAGCTTGGCTTTGCAAAGCTGCTGCGCTTGGCGGCAGAGAATTTCCTACTCCGCGGCCTCTACATCGAAAGCGCCGCGATCGACTCCGCCGCCAACAAGAATCTCTCGCTTGCCCGCGTGATTGGGTGGGCTAACCAGCCCTTCTTTTTCCATCTGCTCCACGAGCGACGCGGCCTTGTTATAGCCGACCGATAGCCGTCGCTGAATGTAGCTTGTCGAGCATTTCTTGTCGCGAAGCACAATCGCTACGGCGCGATCATAAAGGTTGCCGCCTTCCTCCGCAGACATCGAGCCAGGCGCGGACGATTCGCCGTCGTCGGTCGATTCCTCTTCCGAGACGATCGCGTCGAGGTAAGACGGCTGTCCTTGCGTGCGCAGATAGGCCACGACCTTCTCAACCTCTGCGTCTGAAACGAAGGGGCCATGCACCCGGGAGATACGGCCGCCACCCGCCATGTAGAGCATGTCGCCCTGCCCCAGGAGCTGCTCGGCGCCCATTTCGGAGAGGATGGTGCGGCTGTCGATTTTGCTGGTCACCTGGAAGGAAATGCGCGTGGGAAAATTCGCCTTGATCGTCCCGGTGATCACATCGACCGAGGGGCGCTGCGTCGCCATGATCAGATGGATGCCCGCCGCGCGAGCCATCTGCGCCAAGCGCTGGATCGCGCCTTCGATATCCTTGCCGGCGACGAGCATTAAGTCCGCCATTTCGTCGACGATCACGACGATATAGGGGAGGGGCGCGAGATCCATCTCCTCCGTTTCGTAGATTGCTTCTCCGGTCTCGGGGTCGAAGCCTGCTTGGACGGTGCGCGTTATGACCTCGCCCGAAGCGCGCGCTTCCAGGACACGCGCGTTGAATCCGTCGATATTGCGCACGCCAACCTTGGACATTTTTTTATAGCGATCCTCCATCTCGCGCACCGCCCATTTCAGCGCGACGACAGCCTTCTTCGGATCGGTCACCACGGGGGTGAGCAGATGCGGAACATTATCATAGACCGAGAGCTCGAGCATTTTCGGATCGACGAGGATGAGTCGGCACTCCTGTGGCTTCAACCGATAAAGCAGCGACAGGATCATCGTGTTGATCGCGACGGACTTGCCTGAACCGGTGGTGCCGGCGACCAGAAGATGGGGCATGCGCGCGAGGTCGACCACGACGGGCTCGCCGCCGATCGTCTTGCCGAGGGCGATCGCCAGCTTGTGTTTTGTCTCCGTGAATTCCGGGCAGGCGAGCAATTCTCGCAAATAGACCATCTCGCGGTGCTGGTTCGGCAGCTCGATGCCGATCGCGTTGCGGCCAGGGACGACCGCGACTCGCGCCGAGATCGCCGACATGGAGCGCGCGATGTCATCGGCGAGGCTGATCACGCGCGAGGATTTGACGCCGGGCGCCGGCTCCAGCTCGTAAAGCGTCACGACCGGTCCGGGGTGCACATTGACGATCTCTCCGCGCACCGTGAAGTCTTCGAGCACCCTTTCGAGCTCCTGCGCATTATCAACAAGCGCTTGCGGCGAAAGCTTAGCTGCTCCGGACGGCTTCTTCGGCTCGGTCAGAAGCTCGAGCGACGGCGACGCGTAAGACTGCTCTCGAACTTCTGCGGTGTATCGGGGCTTGCGCGCCGAGGACGCGCTCGGTCGCGAAGGAGCCGGCTCGGAATCGCGCGGGCGCGAGACAAATGGGGTCACCGAACGCGAGCTTTTCGCTCTTGGCTCGCCAGGGCTAATATCCGGGGCGTTCGCCGGGTAATCGAAGGTCGGCTCTCGCTTTGAGTCGGAAAAAGGGGGGATGGGCTGCTCGACCCGCGTCTCCCGCGCGGCGCTCCTCGCTTTGCGCTCGGCAAACAGGCCTTTGATTCCTGCGTGGGCGGTCATGG